>NZ_JBLZHU010000004.1:0-402187 GCF_048892425.1 Hwanghaeella sp. 1Z406 | reverse complement strand
CGCGCGCGGGTCCGGCAAATCCCCAAACGTGTCTTCAAACTGCTCCATGAGGTCCTCCGCAAATGGAAAACCTCCTTAGAATCCTGTTCGCCGCCTATGGCAAATCTGCCATATGCGATTCCCCTGCGGTTAGGGGGAGGTTTAGTGCGTGATATTTTACGACCCCTGCACTGGTGCATTGGGGAAGAATAACTGGGTGCCGTTCAGCTTGTAATCAGCGATCACAGCCTGGCCTTCTTTGGAGATGACCCAATCAACGAATGCCTGCGCATCGTCGATTTTGACATGCGGGAATTTCTCCGGGCTGACGGCGATGATGCCGTATTGGTTGAAAAGGTTTTTATCCCCTTCAAACAATATCTCGAAACCGTCTTTGTTCTTATAGGCCAGCCAGGTGGCGCGGTCGGTCAGGGCATAAGCCCCCATGCCGTGGGCCGTGTTCAGGGTGGCACCCATGCCAGATCCGGTTTCCCGATACCATTCCCCTGCCGGTTTAATGCTGGCCAGTTTCCAAAGGGACTTTTCCCGCTTGTCGGTGCCGCTGTCATCGCCGCGGGACGCGAAAGGCGTCTTGCTGTCTGCAATCTTCATTAAGGCGGCTGTTACGCCATCACTGCCCTTGATATCGGCAGGATCTTCAGAAGGACCGACAATAACAAAGTCATTATACATCACGTCGAAGCGTTTGATCCCGAAACCATCGGCGACAAAGGCTTCTTCGGATGGCTTATGGTGTACGAACAGCACATCGGCATCACCGTTGCGGGCTAATTTGATTGCTTGTCCGGTCCCAACGGCGACGACCCGCACTTCAATACCTGTCTCCTTCGTGAATACCGGCAGCATGAATTCAAACAGGCCGGAATTCTGAGTCGACGTTGTAGATGCCACCGTGATGAACCGATCATCCGCTTGCCCCGGTAGACTGTGTGACAGCGAAAGTGCCAATAGGGCGACAAGCCCCAGGCTGAAGGCCTTAATCCTGGTTACCATGTTAGGTCTCCTTTTAAGAAGGCTGTGAGTTCCCGGCTCTTTGGATTATCGAACAGGGATGGGAACGGGCCGGCCTCTATTGGCTTGCCCGCGTGAAGAAACAGGGCCCGATCCGCCAGTCGGCGCACCTGACCCAATTCGTGGCTGGAAACAATGACGGCGATGCCATCGGCTGAGGCTTCCGCGATCATATGTTCAACACCAATCGCGGCTGTGGGGTCCAGCCCGGCCGTTGGTTCGTCCAGCAACAGCACGCGGGGTGCCTGTGCCAGGGCCTGTGCCAACGCCAATCGTCTTTTCTGTCCGCCAGAGAGATGGCGTGCCGGGCGGTTTGCGCAGTCCTCCAAACGCGCCTTGGCTAGGATCTGGGTGATCTGCTTGGCGCGCTGTTGCTTTGAAATTCCACGACGTTTGAGTACAAAATCAATATTGGCCGCCGCTGTCCTGCGCAACAGGACAGGGGATTGCAATAGAATGGCCCTGGGCGGGATTGTGTCCGTCGGCCAGCGTATTGTGCCTGCATCTGGTTTGATTAATCCGTGTAACAGGCGCAGCAGCGTCGTCTTTCCGGCTCCATTGGGGCCGATCAGGGCGGTGACGCCACCCGATATCGGGACGGACCATTCAGGCAGGTTCAGGATATCCCGACCGGCACGGCGAACTATGACATTCTGCAATTGCAGCGTTGCGTCCCCAACGGCATCCGCCCCTGGTGACAGTGCGGAGGGCATCAGGCTGGCTGTGGCGTCATCCCGGGGCATCATACTTCCCCCCGTGCTGGCTTTTCACCAGCCGTCTTTCGTCCGAATTCCCGCGCCGCAGCGGCGACCATGTTAACTGCCAAGGCCAGGAGAATCAGAATGACACCGAGCGCCAAAGCCAGAGCAAGATCGCCCTTACTGGTTTCCAGGGCGATTGCGGTTGTCATGACGCGGGTGACATTTGCAATATTGCCGCCCACGATCATGACCGCGCCGACTTCTGCCACGGCCCTTCCAAACCCGGCTAGAACGGCAGTCGCCAGACTGAATCGCGCTTCCCATAACAGGGTTAGTGCGCGCTCAGATCCAGTCAATCCCAGGGCGCGCAACTGTTCTGCATATTCTGAATTGAAATCTTCTAGACTGCGCAGCGCAACGGCGGCGACAATCGGGGTGATCAGAATTGTTTGGGCGATTACCATGGCGGTCGGTGTGAATAACAAGCCCAATTCGCCAAGCGGACCTGCTCTGGACAACGCCAAATATACGAATAGACCAACGACGACCGGCGGCAATCCCAAAAGGGCATTCAGGATCGTCGTGATGACATCCCTGCCGGGAAAACGCGCAACTGCCAACAGGGCAGCCAATGGTAAACCCAGACAGGTCGCAATCAGTGTCGCCAGCAAGCTAACTTTTAGCGACAACGCCACAATACCATACAGCTGATAGTCGCCGCTCAACACCAGATTGATGGCTAAGAAAATTGCTGACTCGTTCGCACCCATCCTGCTATCCTGCTTTCTAATGTCTTAATATGTTTTTTTTACATAATTCAGTAATATCAAGAATACTCACAGTATTGAATCTTTCACGCTTGGGCGCAAGAATGGTCTTACCAATAAAACCCTCCGGCTGTGGTCGTTTAAAAAGATCAGGGCGTTAACAAAGAAGAGGGCTCAGGGAAGAAAGGCTTTCAAGCGGGATGCCAGAGGCCCCTTCTAGCAGTTTTTACGACTCGCCGGATGATTCCTTCGCCGCGCGGGAAATCGAAATGCCGATGGGCATTGTCGTGGAAAAGCGACCTGCCGTTAGTCGGTGGATTACGCATGTCTGGAAGCCCGTCGCTGTTTTGCCGGGCGCACATCCCTTATCGGAATGGAAACTGTTGATCGACGATGGGTCGGTTCAGACATACCATATCGCAACGCTGCCCCTGACCCTTCATCGCAAAGAGACAGAGGCGTATCTGGTCAATCTGGCCAATGAAACGCCGGCGATTTACGTCGTTTTGCGGGATGCGGATGTCGATGATGATCCCGATGGACCTGAGATTTATGCCGTTGCCGCCACCGCATCCCCCTATGCCGCGCAAGATTTTACCGACAGTGCGGAGGATACGGTCGAGGCCGTGCCAATGCCCGATGGTTTGATCGCCTGGACCCAGGAATTCATTGATCGCCACCACACCGATACGCCGTTCAAAAAGCGGAAACGCACATCGAATGTGATGGAAGAAGCCCGCTTTGGCAAAGAACTGCATCCGATTGAACAACGATTTTACGACAAGGCGAAACCGAACTAACGCTGAGATTACAAGGCCGCTCGAAAGGAGATTAATCGCCGTGCCCAATGACCGCTTCCTGAACCGATGGTCCCGCATGAAGGCCAAAGCCCGCCCACAGCGTGGCATTGGGGGCTCAGCGGCGGCTGTTGCGTCATATCCCGAGGAGGGGGATTTTCTGGAAGACACAGCGTTACGCGAAGAGGATGATATTCAGGAGTTGGCACCTGTTGTCCAGGACGCGGCCCCGGTCGAATTTGAGCCTGAGTTAAGTGAGGAGGAGTTGGTCGAAAAGGCAAATGAGCTTGGTCTTCCGTCGCTGGACAGTCTGGGGCCTGGATCTGATTTCAAGGCCTTTATGGCCAGCACGGTGCCAGCCCAATTGCGCAACCTTGCGCTTCAGAAACTATGGCGCAGCAATCCGGTTCTGGCGAATCTGGATGGTCTAATCGATTATGGCGATGATTTTACCGATGCCGGGACAGTGGTTGTCAATATGCAGACCGCTTATCAGGTCGGACGCGGCTACAAACGTGATCCCGTACCAGATACGTTGGACGAAGAAGACTTGGATGGAATGGATCAGGATCAGATTGCGTCGGATGAGGAAGCGCAAG
This sequence comes from Hwanghaeella sp. 1Z406, assembly GCF_048892425.1. Classification (NCBI taxonomy): domain Bacteria; kingdom Pseudomonadati; phylum Pseudomonadota; class Alphaproteobacteria; order Rhodospirillales; family Aestuariispiraceae; genus Hwanghaeella; species Hwanghaeella sp. 1Z406. The sequence goes on along the minus strand of NZ_JBLZHU010000004.1, from coordinate 398,312 downwards.
ATCCTGAGACAGAAGATGATCATGCAGCACGTGAAGGGGAAGACAGCGAAGCCATCCAGAAGGAAGACAGCGCGAACGATCAGGACTCCCTGGATGAAGCGGTGCAGATGGCAGAGGAGACCCCACAGAAAGTGGGGCACGGCTAATATGGATACAGCCTCTTTAAACACTCTTCGGTTTGGAAAGAATGACGTATGACAGGCGCTCAACAGACTTATAATCCACCCGCACCGGATCAGGTCGCGTCTGCGGAGGAATTGGCGCGCCAGTCGCTATATGCCTTTTTGACGCGTGTGCTCGCGAAACCCATGACAACCGCAGAAGGGCACAGCATTGCCCCGTTCGTTGGGTCCGACAGCGCCTTGGGGGCCGCTGCGACCGCATTGCATGACGCCATTCTGGCGTCTGAGGCGGAACAGTTCTCGGAAGAATATCAGAACCTGTTTATTGGGGTGGGGCGGGGCGAATTGCTGCCATTTGCATCCTATTATCTGACAGGTTTCCTGAATGAAAAGCCGCTTGCTCAGTTGCGCCGTGACATGGCGCGATTGGGTTTTGAGCGCCCGGCCGATGTGAAAGAGCCGGAAGATCATATCGCAGCGATCTGCGATATCATGAGTCACCTGATCGAAGGAACCGCGCTGGGCGGATTCGATATTTACGATCAGGATCAGTTCTTTGCCGCCCATCTGAAACCGTGGGCGGGAAAGTTTTTTGCTGATTTGGAATCGGCAAAAACCGCCGACGTTTACCGCCATGTGGGACGCGTCGGGAAACTCTTTATGGAGATTGAGGAACAAGGGTTCGGGATGATTGCCCGCGCCTGACCAACCTGAAACGCCATAAAGGGGTTTGTGAAACCCTTAAGATAAGGGAGTGAGTGTAGTGAGTGACCAAGAGCAACAGAACCGGGATGCGGCTGTCAGCCGTCGTCAGTTCTTCGGTGCCGCCACCAAGGGCGTTGCCGCTGGGGCCGGTGCGATGGTCGCGGCAGTCGGTGTTTCCTCTGCGCAGGCAGAAGAACCAGCGGCGACCACAGGCGATTATCGTGAAACGGCCCATGTGAAGACCTATTACGAACTCGCCCGCTTTTAAGCGATCGGGTTGGTGTTGAGAATGCACTGAAAGCGCGGGTTCGACGTTCCTGACTATAAGAGTAAGGCGACGGATTGGGCCCAGGATAAGGAAAGGGAGAGACATGCTCCGGAAAAAGACCAACGGGGTTGCAAATGGCCCCCGTTCGGCAGCGGCCTTCGGGACCGTATCCGGTGACGCTGTTGATCGTCGTACCTTCTTGAAGCGTTCCGGCCTGACAGCCGGGGGGATTGCAGTTGCAACTGCAGCCCCTGCGGGTCTGATGACCCGACGCGCGGAAGCGGCGTCAACTGGCGAGGCCAGCGGCAATGTGAAGATGGTGAAATCCGTCTGTACGCATTGTTCTGTTGGGTGCACCGTGATGGCTGAAGTGGATAACGGCGTTTGGATCGGGCAGGAACCCGGCTTTGACAGCCCGTTTAATTTGGGTGCGCATTGTGCGAAAGGGGCTTCGGTTCGCGAACACGCCCATGGCGAACGCCGCCTGAAATATCCAACCAAGCTTGTCGACGGCAAATGGACCAAGGTTTCCTGGGATCAGGCGATCGAGGAAATCGGCGATAAAATGCTGGAAATCCGCGAAACGTCGGGGCCGGATTCGGTTTATTGGCTGGGCTCTGCGAAACACAGCAACGAGCAGGCTTACCTCTTCCGTAAGTTCTACGCTTTCTGGGGCTCCAACAATGGGGATCACCAGGCGCGTATCTGTCACTCAACCACAGTGGCGGGTGTCGCGAATACATGGGGCTATGGCGCCATGACCAATTCGTATAATGACATCCATAATTCCCGTGCGATCTTCGTGATCGGGGGCAACCCGGCCGAAGCGCATCCTGTTTCTCTGCTTCACCTGTTGAAGGCGAAGGAGATGAACAATGCGCCGCTGATCGTCTGTGATCCACGCTTTACCCGCACGGCGGCTCATGCCGATGAATTTGTGCGGTTCCGGCCGGGCACGGATGTCGGCCTGATTTGGGGACTGCTGTGGCACATCTTCGAGAATAAATGGGAAGATACTGAATTCATCCGCCAGCGCGTCTGGGGTATGGATCAGATCCGCAAGGAAGTAGCCGCCTGGACCCCGGAAGAAACCGAACGGGTAACCGGTGTTCCTGGGTCCCAGCTTGCGCGGGTCGCGCGGACTCTGGCGAATAACCGGCCAGGGACGGTGATTTGGTGCATGGGGGGAACCCAGCATACCAACGGGAACAACAACACCCGCGCCTACTGTATTCTTCAGCTTGCGCTTGGGAATATGGGCAAAGCGGGCGGCGGAACGAATATCTTCCGGGGTCACGACAACGTTCAGGGCGCAACCGATCTGGGTGTTCTCAGCCATACTCTGCCTGGTTATTATGGCCTGGCGGCGGGTGCCTGGAAACATTGGTCCCGGGTCTGGGGCGTTGATTACGAATACCTGCTGGGGCGGTTTGCCTCCAAGGACCTGATGGAATCTTCTGGGATTCCTGTATCGCGCTGGATTGATGGCGTTCTTGAAAACAAGGACAATATGGATCAGCCGAACAATCTTCGGGCCATGGTATTCTGGGGTCACGCACCGAACTCTCAAACCCGGTTGCCGGAAATGAAGACGGCGATGGAGAAACTGGACCTTCTGGTCGTGGTCGATCCCTATCCGACGGTTTCCGCAGTGCTGCATGATCGCAAGGATGGGGTCTACCTGTTGCCTGCGGCGACACAGTTTGAAACCTATGGCTCTGTTACGGCGTCGAACCGGTCGATCCAATGGCGCGACAAGATTGTCGAACCGCTGTTTGAATCCCTGCCGGATCACACGATCATGTACAAATTCGCGAAGAAACTCGGTTTCGCGGATGAAATGTTCAAGAATATCGCTGTCGAGGGGGAAGAACCGCTTGTCGAAGACGTCACGCGGGAATTCAACAGGGGCATGTGGACAATCGGCTATACCGGTCAATCACCGGAGCGGCTGAAGAAGCACATGGCAAACCAGCACACCTTTGACCGTACGACCTTACAGGCGGTTGGTGGCCCATGCGACGGGGATTATTATGGATTGCCCTGGCCGTCCTGGGGCACACCGGAAATGAACCATCCGGGGACGCCAATCCTGTATGATCCTTCCAAGCCAGTGGCCGAAGGGGGATTGACCTTCCGGGCGCGGTTTGGGGTTGAACGGGATGGTGAAAACCTGCTGGCCGAAGGATCTTATTCGGTCGGGTCGGAAATCACCGACGGCTATCCGGAATTCACCATGCAAAGTTTGATGGATCTGGGCTGGGATGGCGATTTGACGGCCGATGAAAAGGCCGCCATTGATGCTGTTGGCGGTCCAAAGGCCAACTGGAAAGTCGACCTGTCGGGCGGTATCCAGCGGGTTGCGATCAAGCATGGCTGTGCGCCCTTTGGGAATGCAAAAGCCCGCTGCGTGGTCTGGAACTTCCCGGATCCCGTGCCAACGCATCGTGAACCACTGTATACGCCGCGGCGGGACCTGGTGGCGGATTACCCGACCTATGAGGATCGGAAGTCTTATCGACTGCCGACACTCTATGCCTCCATCCAGAAGAACGACTTCTCGAAGGATTTCCCAACCATTCTCACATCCGGCCGTTTGGTCGAATATGAGGGCGGCGGGGACGAGACCCGGTCGAACCCCTGGCTGGCGGAGCTGCAGCAGAACATGTTCATCGAAATCAATACGCGGGACGCCAATAATGGCGGCATCGCGGATGGTGACATGGTCTGGGTGTATGGTCCGGAAGGCGGCAAGGTCAAAGTGATGGCAATGGTGACGGAGCGCGTTGGCGCTGGTGTTGTCTTCATGCCGTTCCACTTCGGTGGGGTCTATCAGGGAGAGGATCAGCGCAGCAAGTATCCAGAAGGTGCTGATCCATACATCCTTGGGGAATCGACCAACACGGCCCAGACCTATGGCTATGACTCGGTGACACAGATGCAGGAGACGAAAGTCACCCTGTGTCGTGTCGAACGCGCATAAGAGGAGATGAACAATGGCTAGAATGAAATTCCTCTGTGATGCGGAACGGTGCATTGAATGCAACGCCTGTGTCACCGCGTGTAAGAACGAACATGAAGTGCCATGGGGCATCAACCGCCGGCGTGTCGTCACAATTAATGACGGCAAGCCGGGTGAACGGTCGATCTCCGTTGCCTGTATGCATTGTTCGGACGCACCCTGTATGGCGGTCTGTCCTGTGGATTGCTTCTACCAGACCGATGAGGGTGTGGTGTTGCATTCCAAGGATCTGTGCATCGGTTGCGGCTATTGCTTCTACGCCTGCCCATTCGGCGCACCGCAATATCCGCAGGCTGGAAATTTTGGCAGCCGGGGCAAGATGGACAAATGTACCTTCTGTGCCGGTGGACCGGAGGAAAACAACTCCACGGCCGAATTCCAGAAATACGGGCGCAACCGGTTGGCAGAGGGTAAATTGCCGCTCTGTGCGGAAATGTGCTCTACCAAGGCGCTCCTCGCGGGGGATGGTGATACCGTCTCCGATATCTATCGCGAGCGTGTCGTGTCCCGTGGCTTCGGCTCCGGGGCCTGGGGTTGGGGTACTGCCTACGACCAAAAGGGAACCTAAAATCACCCCCCTCCGCATGGACCGCCCGTCCATGCGGAGGGGATGATTTCAGATCAGTACAGGCGCAAAACCTGGCGATCTTTTCGCCGGACTTGACCTTTTCCCTAAAGGGGCATGGCCCCTTGCTTTGGAAGATCGGTGCTAATGATGATGAACAGAACAACAAGCCACCCGCACAAATCCCGAATGGGGCGTGTCATGCTGGTTGCATGCGCGGCCATCCTGATCGGGCTGACGGGCTGTCGCGAGTCGGAACAAGATCGCATCATTGATTTTGATCCGGGCGTATACAAAGGCAAAAAAGATACGCCGTTGAGCCAGGAAACATTGGATGAATTGCGCAGTCGCGCAGCGATACAAGAGACTCCGTAAGAGTTCCGGCGGTCGCGCGGGAGAATAGTCCACGGCGCTGACACAAAGGGGTCTTCGGGAACTTTAGGAGATTAGGGATGAAACGGCTAACATACCCTTTGCGTGCTGGCGCAGCACTGGCTGCTGTTTTACTGACGCAGTTGATGGCTGTTGTCGCCGCAGCTCAACAATCCGGTCAAGTGCCTGGGCAAGCCCTGGGCAATGCCAGTGATGCGGATCTGTGGCGTGCAATTCGGCAGGGGGCGGGTAACCTGATCCAGGCGGAAGGCAGCACGTGGCGCGCGCTTCATAATGGGCCCCTGTCCACTTATGGCATATGGATTATGGCGGGGATGGTCTTCCTGTTGGCGCTCTTTTTCTTGCTGCGTGGACGGATTAAGATTGAACATGGCTGGGCCGGTCGCACGATAGAGCGTTTCAGCTTCATCGAGCGGATCGGGCACTGGCTGACGGCTGGATCCTTTGTCATTTTGGCTGTGACCGGGCTGAACATTCTTTATGGCAAGTATTTCCTGTTGCCCGTGATCGGAAAAGAGGCGTTTTCAGTCATCACGGCAGCAGGGAAATTTGCTCATAACTGGATCGCTTTTGCCTTCATGGCGGGGCTGGTCATGATCTTCCTGATGTGGGTCCTGCACAACATCCCCAATAGACACGATATCAAATGGATATTGCAGGCGGGCGGCCTGTTCTCCAAAGGAGTTCATCCGCCAGCGAAGAAATTCAATGCCGGCCAAAAGATCGTATTCTGGGTCACGATCCTGGGTGGATTATCGCTGAGCCTGTCTGGTTGGACATTGCTGGATCCGTTCACGACGTCGATGTTCGCCGATACATTTGCGCTGTTGAACAAGATCGGCTTTGCCTTACCAACGGATCTGACACCGATGCAGGAACAGCAATATGCCCAATTATGGCATGCAGCGGTATCTCTGGTCATGATCGCGATCATTCTGGCCCATATCTATATCGGGTCATTGGGCATGGAAGGGGCCTTCGACGCAATGGGATCAGGACAGGTCGATCTGAATTGGGCCAAGGAGCATCACAGCCTGTGGGTCGATGAAGTTCAGGAAAAAGAGCAGCATTCCGGGCGCACGGCACCGGCGGAATAGTCCCTGGCCGGAGAAGGAATGACCAGATTGCTTGGACCGATTTCGATATGGAATTGGGTGTTTTATGGGGCGGTGGTAATAAGAGGCATACTTCTTACCACCGCCTTACTTTTGATGATGGCTGTGTCCGCCCGCGCTGATTTTGTTGGTCATGGGGCCCCCGTTCGGGATGTGGAAATCTCCCCCGATGGTCGCTATGCAGCGACGGCTGGCTTTGATGACATCGCCATCCTGTGGTCACTTGCGGATCGTTCACAACTGGCGCGCTTTTATGGTCATGAGGCCGGGGTGAATGCCGTCACCTTTTTGCCACCTCTGCCGGGAGCGGCGCGGCCGCGCGTGATCAGTGTCAGTGATGATGGAACAGCCCGGATTTGGGATGGGGATACCGGCACTATTTTGCATATCTTACAGGGGCATGAGAAAAAGGTCGTCGCGGTCGCTGCTTCACCGGATGGCCGCCAGGTTGCCACGGCTTCCTGGGATCGGACTGTTCGACTCTGGGATGCGACATCTGGGCAGTTGCTGCGGATTTTCACCGGCCATACCAACAGCGTGAATGATGTCGTCTTTACTCCCAAGGGAGAGTCTCTGATTTCTGCTGGCTATGACGGTGATATCCGCGTTTGGCCCCTGGCAGAGGGTGCGGAATCCTATCGCTTTGCAAAAGTCGGGTTTCCTATCAATGGATTGGCCCTATCGGGGGATGGCACGGTTCTGGTCAGTGGGTCATCGGACCAGACCGTGCGCGTTTGGGATGTTGAGTCTGGTACCTTGAAGCAGGAATTGGGCAATCAGCATGATGGTGCCGTTCTGGCCGTGGCAATTTCCCTGGATGGAAAGATGATTGCGTCCGGTGGGGTGGGGGGCAGCCTCTATCTGTGGAATATCGGATCGCAAGTTCCCCGCATATCACTGCAGGTCGAGCATTATCGGGCGGTTTGGTCCCTGGCCTTCACGCCCGATGGCAGCCGAATTTATGCGGGCGGTATAGATTCCGTGGTGCGGGGCTGGCTGACGGTAACCGGCGACTCTGTGATCGGTCAGTCAACCCGCTTTCAGCCTGTGGAGCGGGTACCAAGCTCAATGGCCTTCTCAGACGATCCTGTTGAGCGGGGCAGTTATCAGTTCCGAAAATGCGCGATCTGCCATGCTTTGAAACCAGGCGGCCCGGATCGATCCGGGCCCAGTCTTGCCGGAATATTCGGGCGACCTGCGGGCACATTGCCTGGATACACCTATTCGGAGGCCTTGAAGAACACCCCAGTAGTCTGGGACGAAGAGACGATTGCGCATTTGTTTGAAATCGGCCCAAATCAGATGTTCCCCGGCACCAAAATGCCAGAACAACGATTGACGAATTCCCAGGACCGTCAGGATCTGGTTGAGTTTCTGAAACAAGCCACCCGCGATATCAGCACGAAGTGATCCACTCGGCATGGATATCTAAAGCGGAGAGCCCTTCTTCTGCTGCTTCTGCTTGAAGCTCTCAACCGCCTTGTTGATTTCATTATACATCTCAGACGAGGACTGATCTGGATTGAAGGCGGAGATAATCGCCTCCGCCATGGGTTTCAACAAATCCACATCCTTGCTGTCTGGATGGGAAATGCTGTCACTGATGGAAGAGGCGACCCGGATCATGGACGTGCACAGGCTTGTGACATGCTCATATTGCGTCCCCTTCATGCGATTGCCGGTATCCCGGGCGACGGAAATCAGGCGCTCTACGGTCTTGATCCGATCATCGGTAACTTCAAACTTCTTAAGTTCCGGCAGCAGCAACTTGACCAGAAAGCCAATCTGGAACGCATTTCGCTTCAATCTCTGGTCATTGATACCATTCTGGGCATCTTTAATCGCAGAAATGATCATGTCGGTATCAACAGGTTCGCCCTTCGCCTTGGCCCGTAATGTGTTAGGAACCTCAATCGTGGGGATTTCAGATTCGCGATTGACGTCCTTGCGCCGATCCGGTCCGATATAGTCACTGGTTACGACGAAGGGTTTGCGATGATTGACCAGCGCCTTGATGCGATCAAAGACCTGGGCCGGGCTCAGCGGTTTTACCAGAAGGTCATCCGTTCCTGAAGACGCCACACGGCGCACCAGGTCCGGTGTTGGCTCCCAAATCGTCACGATGACTGGAACGAATGGATTCTTACCCAGTTTGTTGTTGCGAAGCTCCGTTATCATGGCATCGGCATGTCCGACATCCATTTCGGAATCCATGACGATCAGATCGGGCTCAGTATTGTTAATCGCTTCGCGAAGAGGGATCGCGCGGTCATAATCCGTGACCGACTCATATCCCTCACGATGCAGCGCAGCACGAATGGCGCCGCGCAAAGATTGCTGCGGCTCCCCGAAGAGAATTCGGATATCACGATTGTTACTGCTTTTTCCCATATTCATCGTGATTTAGTTATACATTGTTCGTATCAATGCGCAATTAACTCAAATCACGGTACTTGTTTGTTCTTATACGACTTGTGACATATCGGTCCCATTCCCTGACTGTAGTCAGTTTATCTGACTATGGCGCTGTTTAAGGCAGTGGACCCTTTGGTTCGGTTCCGGCATAGTCTGGCCATGCGATGGATCGGAAAAATACTTCTTTGGTTACTGGCTGGCATTGGCGGTCTGGTTGTCGTGATCACCCTGGCGGTGGTTTCGTTCACGGCCTCTATGCGCACGGATAAACCCTCAATGCCTGACAGCGCCGTTTTGTCCCTGAACTGGAATGAGGTTCTGGAGGAACGATATGTCACGCTGCCTTCGTTTAAGCCCGTCCCGCCCGCGACCCTGCTGGATACAGTAACGGCATTGGACCGGGCTGCGGCGTCTCCCGCCGTTAAGGCCTTGGTCGTGCGGATCGGGGGAACATCCCTGGGCTTTGCGCGCACGGAAGAACTTGCCGCCGCGGTTCGGCGCTTCCGTGCCTCGGGCAAGCCCGCCTATGTTTATGCCGATGATCTGGGTGGATTTGGGGACGGAACGCGCCTGACGACCCTGGCTGCGGCTTTTGATGAGGTGTGGATGGCACCATCCGGGACCGTCGGATTGACTGGCGTTGCGCTGGAAACCCCCTATTTTGCTGAAGCATTGGAAGAAGTGGGGGTCACCGCTGAATTTGAACAACGCTATGAATTCAAGGGCGGTGCGGATCCTATGACGCGGTCTGATATGTCGGGTCCGATCCGTCTGTCATTGACCCGCTTGGTGGATGGTTTATTGGACCATGCCGTCGCCTCAATCGCAGCAGACCGCGACATGACACAGCAAAAGGTCCGGGAACTGGTCGATGGCGGACCCTATTTGGGGCGTGAGGCCGTGGCAGCCGGATTAATCGATCGCTTGGATTATCCCGATGCCTTTGAAGCCCATGTGAAATCCCTTACAGGTGCGGATGCAAATTGGATCGATGCGCCTTTCCTATTGGCTGCCACACAGGCTGAACCGCCAGAGGACGGCCCCGGTCCGACCAAAGTTGCGGTTCTGTATGGGGTCGGTCCAATCGGCGTGGAGGATCAAGTGGGCGGGCCTTTTGGTGACCCCGGATTTAACAGCCAGGGGTTAATTGATACCCTGAACGATATCGCGAAACGCAAGGATTATGCGGCCGTGTTGTTCCGCGTCGACAGTCCGGGCGGCGCCTATGGTCCGTCTGATGCGGTATGGCATGCGGTCGGACAGGTTCAGGCTGCGGGTATTCCGGTTGTGGTATCGATGGGCGATGTCGCCGCCAGCGGTGGATATTTCGTATCAGTCAGTGCGGATCAGATTGTCGCCTATCCCAGCACGATTACAGGGTCGATCGGCGTCTATGGGGGGAAATTTGACGCCAGCGAGTTGTGGAATCAATTGGGCGTGAATTGGGAGCATGTCACCGCCGGGCAAAATGCCGGCATGTGGTCTTTCAACCGCGGCTTCGATGAGTCCGAACAGGAACGTTTCGCGACATCAATCGATTTCGTCTACGAGGATTTTACCAGTAAGGTCGCCCGTGATCGTGGCTTTGATGCGGCAAAGATAAATGCTGTCGCCCGCGGGCGTATCTGGTTGGGCAGCCAAGCTGCTGAGGTTGGCTTGGTGGATCGGTTGGGCGGCTTTTCAGAAGCACTGGCTGCGATCCGTGACCTATTGAGTCTGGATGCGGATGCGCAACTTGATCTGCATGTCCTGCCGAAGCCGAAATCGCCTTTTGAAGCGATTGCAGAGGCTTTTGAGTCTGGCGAATTCTCTCTAGCATTCGGTACGCTGGTTGCGGATGCTGCCGAGCGTCGGATTATGACACGGGTTGAGGCTGTTATGGGGGACCTGGATGGTGTCATGGGCCCGCGTGGACTGCTTTCCGCTCCGCCAATGCGCTTTGGCGATTAGGGCAATCTAAGCCGGTTTCGTGCCGTATAAATGACAGGGGCGTAACGCGCCTTCGTCGACCGCTTTCTGCCTGATTTCATAACTACGAACCCGCTTTTCAGCATTCTCCATCCCGATTGCTGCAATCAATTGTTGCAGACCAGGGCCTGTCACCTGCAGTTCTTCTTTTTTGATTTCTTCCCGATACCAGGCATTGCGGTCCTTCACACGGGGTGATTGGAAACCTGCCCTGCGCAGGGCGTCTTCTGTCTGCGCCGGGGTTGCAAAATCTGCCTTCAGGCCATTCTGGTTCCCCCATTCAACCAGAATGGGGGGTACTGCGTCCTTTTCACCACCACCGCGCAGCCAATCGCTGGCGATCAGCCTGCCGCCCGGCTTCAGCACCCGCAGGACCTCTTTATACAGGCTGTGCTTTTCAGGGATATGCAGCATGGCATCCTTGCTGAACACAATGTCAAACTGGTCGTCTGCAAACGGAAAAGGCCCCGGTTCAACCAATTGCGCCGTAATCTTTTGTGACAGGTCATTTTGGCTAAACCGTCGCGATGCGTGATCGATCAACTGGGGTTCAACATCAATCGCGGTAACTTGGCTGGCCCCATATTCTTCAACCATCAGGCAGTCGATACCGCCAACGCCACAGCCGATATCCAGGATCGACAGCCCCGTCAGATCGGTGCCATCCAGCATCGCAGCGATCTCTTCGGGGCCACCGGGCGACAGGAAGCCATCTCCCCAGATCGCCTGCAACGCGTTGATGAATGAATCCGGATAATGCAGAGTTTCTTCGTCTTTCATGACACTACCATCGCCTTACCTGACAGCTTTTAAGTGCTGGACAATTGTGCAATCGGACCAGCGATCATACAGCTTTTCAAGTAAACGGTTGGTGCGGACCAAACCGTCTGCCTGAAGTTTGCACCGACCGATACACTAGCGCGAATGCCCTGGCTTTTCCAATCATCGGCTGGTAGAGGCCTATAAACCTTGAAAATACAGGATCAGGGCATAGCTGATAACGCCTGCCACCAGGCCAATGGGCACGGATTTGCCACTGCGATACCAAACCGCCAGGGCAATCAGAAACGCCATTGCACGCCAGGTGAGGGGCTGTAATGACAGGTCGCCACCGGGCATCAATAAAACACGGGCCATCAATCCCGCGACCATGGCATAGGCCACACAGCCGATCCAATTGAACAGGGGGCTGTCCTCTTGAACGCGGGTTTCCACAGCGACCCCCAGGGCCCGCCACATGAAGGTGCCAAACCCACCAATCAGAACAGCGATCCAAATTGCAGCATCGCCCACGATCAGTCCCCCGCCTTATTGCGAAACAGGTGGGGGGCGCTGAAAAAGCCCAACGTGCCGCCCAACAGTCCGGCTGCAATCACGGCCCAATCCCCCATTACGGGATACAACGCCAGTCCCACGGCAATTCCGAACAGGACTGACAATCGATTGGCCCATTGCCGCGCACCACAGATCAACAGCAACAGATAAAGCGGCGTCATAAAGATAGCGACAATCAGCACGCTTTGCGGCACGACCCGTCCCAGTTGATGACCAATCGTCGTGCCCAGCAAAGCCGCGCCAATCAAGGTTACGGCAAATCCGATATAGTATCGCAGCCGCTGGCGTGCAGGCACATGATCGGCGCGTGTCATCATCTGGGTCCAGCAGGATATTGCCAGGGTTTGCATCAGCAACAGGCGTGAGACGACGGAAAGCTTCCGCCCGCCGGTAACGGAAGACAGGCCCGTCACCACCATCGGGAACATCCGCAGATTGGCCAGGGCAACCGCCACGAACAGGGCCAGCAGGCTGCCCCCACTGGCATGGATATCAACCAGGGCGACCTGACCGGCAATGCCCCATACCAGGGTTGTTATCCCCAATGCGGGCAGGATCGCCAGTCCCGCATCCTGTGCCATGGCCCCAAAGCCGATCATTGTCAGCCCTATGCCAAGGGCCGGTACGTTCAGGCAATCGCGAATCCCACGCAGCAAGGGGCGCGGGAGATCCGGCGGTGCAGTATCTGGATGGGGCAACAGCAACAGAGAGGGCTTTCAACATATGAAAAAGAAAACGAGACCCGATTATCCACCGGGTCTCGTTTCTGTAAAGCGAAGGCTGGTTTAAATAGCTGTGCCTTAGAGCATCATGCACTCACACAGTATGCTCTAAACGTCGATCAACAGGCGGGCGGGGTCTTCCAACAGTTCTTTGATGCGAACCAGGAAGGTGACCGCCTCGCGTCCATCGATGATGCGGTGATCATAGGAATGGGCGACATACATCATATTGCCAACCACAATTTCGCCATCGCTGTTTACGACGGGGCGCTTCTGGATCTTGTGCATGCCCAGAATGCCTGATTGGGGCGGGTTGATGATCGGCGTGGATAGCAAGGACCCAAAGACACCGCCATTGGTGATGGTGAAGCTGCCGCCCTGCATTTCTGCCATGCTGAGCTTCCCATCGCGGGCGCGACGACCGAAATCGGCAATCGAGCCCTCAATTTCTGCAAAGCTCTTCTTGTCAGCATCGCGCAGCACGGGGACCACCAGTCCAGACGGGGTGCCAACGGCGATCCCGATGTCATAGTAGTTCTTATAGATGATCTGATCGCCGTAAATTTCGCCATTCACAGCCGGCAGTTCTTTCAAGGTCACAACGGCCGCCTTCACAAAGAAGGACATGAAACCCAGCTTGACGGAATGCTTCTTCTCAAACCGATCCTTGTAATCGTTACGGACCTCCATCATCGGACCCATGTCGATCTCGTTGAAGGTGGTCAGCATCGCAGCGGTATTTTGCGCCTCTTTCAGGCGGGTTGCGATGACCCTGCGCAGCTTGGACATTTTGACATGTTCTTCGCCGCGTGGATCTGGTGTGCGTTCCGGCAGCGGCTCATAGGTTGGCGTGGCAGGCTTTGCGCCGCCCACTGCCGCCGCTGGTGCCGCAGCCTTTGCCGGGGCGGGGGCTGCTGAGCCACCGGATTTCATGAAATTCTGCACATCTTCCTTGGTCAGATTTCCCTTTGGTCCGGAGGCTGGGATTTTGGACGCATCCAGATCGTTTTCGGCTACCATCTTCGCGACTGCAGGCGACAGCGTTTCATTGCTGGCGGCCGCTGCGGGCTTCTTCGCTTCAGGCTCTGGCTTCTTTTCCTCTTTGGCGGGCTCTGGCGCGGCCTCAGCCTTGGGGGCCTCTTCCTTCTTCGAGTCGCTGCCTGTGGCGCCTTCGTCGATGCGGCACAACAAGGCACCAACTTCGACATCAGCGCCTGAGTCAGCGATAATCTCCGCCATTGCGCCTGCGACCGGGGAGGGAACTTCAATCGTTACCTTATCGGTTTCGAGTTCGACCAAGGGCTCGTCTTTGGCGACAGAATCACCAACTTTTTTGAACCATTGAATGACGCTGGCTTCACTGACTGATTCGCCCAGCGTTGGCACCGTAATATCCGTCGCCATGTGTCCTCTTGCCTTTCCGGCTTTCGCCGTCTTTCAATGCCCCGTTGTCTGTAATCTAAGGGCGCTCATCCGATTGTAACCAGTGCTCTTGTATTCCAGATAATGCTATTTCTTCTTCGCAGATGCCTTTTTAGCGGTCGCCTTCTTCGCGGTGGCCTTTTTAGCAGATGCCTTTTTCGCCGACGTTTTCTTGGCTTCGGCTTTCTTTGATGTTGATTTTGATACCGCAACCTTGCGCGCCCGTTCTGGCAGGGACAGCGCTTCGTCGACCAGATTGGATTGCTCCGCCGCATGGCGTTTTGCGCTGCCTGTGGCGGGAGAGGCCGCCGCGTCCCGACCGATATAGCGGGGGCGCTGATTGGGCTTGTGGTTGATTTCCTCCAGCACGCGCTCAATGCGTCGATCAACGAAGAACCATGCGCCGTTATTCTCAGGCTCTTCCTGACACCAGATCACTTCGGCATTCGGGAAGCGGCTCAACTCCGTTGTCACCGCGTGGAAGGGGAACGGATAGATCTGCTCAACGCGCATGATATAGACATCTTTTATGCCTTTTGCGTCCCGTTCGGCCTCCAGGTCAAAATAGACCTTCCCGGAGCACAGAACGACACGCCGGATATCTTCATCCGCCGCCAGATTTCCCTGCATTTGTGCATTATCCCACAATACGCGGTGGAAGCTGGTACCGGGTCCGAACTCTTCCAGTTTCGACACACACGCCTTATGGCGCAGCAGCGACTTTGGCGTCATCTGAATCAGGGGTTTGCGGAAATTCCGTCGAACCTGACGGCGCAAGGCATGGAAATAGTTTGCCGGTTGGGTGATGTTGCAGACCTGCCAGTTGTCTTCCGCAGACAATTGCAGATACCGCTCCAGACGGGCGGAAGAATGCTCAGGTCCTTGACCTTCATAGCCATGGGGCAGCAGCATCACCAGGCCGCACATGCGCAACCATTTCGATTCACCAGAGGCGATGAACTGATCAATGATCACCTGTGCCCCATTGGCGAAATCACCAAACTGCGCTTCCCACAGAACAAGGGAATGCGGCTCTGCAGAAGCATAGCCGTATTCAAAGCCCAACAGTCCGAATTCACTCAGCGGGCTGTCGATAACCTCGAATGGGGCTTGGCCCATGCGGATATTGTTCAGGGGAACATGGCGATTTTCGTTATTCTGATCCAACAGGACGGCATGGCGCTGAGAGAAAGTGCCCCGTTCGCAGTCTTCCCCACTGAGCCGGATTGTCGTGGATTCGCACAACAAAGTACCAAATGCCAAGGCTTCCGCTGTGCCCCAGTCAATCCCTTCGCCGGTTTCGATCATCTTGCGTTTGGCTTCTAACTGCCGCTCGATCTTCGGATTCAGGGCGAAATTTTTCGGGGGTTCGGAAATTGCATGACCAACCTCGCGCAGCAGGTCCATATCCACGGAGGTGTGACCCCGTCTGGCCCCTTCTTCCGCCATTGCCAGACCGGACCATTTGCCTTCCAGCCAGTCAGCCTTGTTGGGCTTAAAGGCCCGCGCGGCTTCAAAGCTTTCATCCAGGATTTTCTTGATGTCGTCCCGGATTTTCTCACAACCCTCAGCGTCAATCACACCCATTTCCTGCAAACGATTGGAATAGATCTCGCGGGTGCGGGGGTGGTTTTTGATCTTTTTATACATCAGGGGCTGGGTGAACATCGGCTCATCCCCCTCATTGTGACCATGGCGACGATAGCACCAAAGATCGATCACGACGTCCTTCTTGAATTTCTGGCGGTATTCCATCGCCAGACGGGCAACATGAACGCATGCTTCCGGATCGTCCCCATTCACATGGAAAACCGGTGCGTCGA
This sequence comes from Hwanghaeella sp. 1Z406, assembly GCF_048892425.1. Taxonomy (NCBI): domain Bacteria; kingdom Pseudomonadati; phylum Pseudomonadota; class Alphaproteobacteria; order Rhodospirillales; family Aestuariispiraceae; genus Hwanghaeella; species Hwanghaeella sp. 1Z406. The sequence goes on along the minus strand of NZ_JBLZHU010000004.1, from coordinate 382,437 downwards.
CAGTCTTGGCCATGTCACTGCAATAGGGTGAAGAGCGGGATTTTGACGGTGCGGTGGTGAAACCAATCTGATTGTTGATGATGATATGGATGGTCCCACCTGTTTCATAGCCGTCCAATTGGCTCAGCAACAGGGTTTCGGCCACAACGCCCTGGCCGATAAAGGCGGCATCGCCGTGCAGCAGCAGGCCCATCACCTTGTCGCGATTGTTATCCGAACGCTGGTGCTGTTTCGCGCGGACCTTGCCCAGAACAACCGTGTTCACACATTCCAGATGGCTGGGGTTGGCGGTCAGCGACAGGTGGACCGTTTTGCCTTCAAACTCGCGATCCGCAGAGGTGCCCAGGTGATATTTCACATCACCGGATCCCTGTACGGAGGAGGGGTTCGATGCCAGCCCTTCGAATTCCGCGAAAATCTGCATATAGGGCTTATTCATGATATTGGCCAAAACATTCAGCCGACCGCGGTGGGCCATGCCCAACACGACTTCTTCCATGCCCAATTGCGCGCCGCGCTTGAAAATCTGCTCCATCATCGGAACCAGGCTTTCCGCGCCATCCAGGCCAAATCGCTTGGTGCCGCGATATTTTGTGTCCAGATAGGTTTCAAACATATCCGCATGGGTCATGCGTTCCAGGATCGTGCGGCGTCCCAGATCGGTGAAATCCTTGCGGTTCCGGCTGCTTTCAATCTTTTCCTGAATCCAGGATTTCTCTTCGGCGTCCTGGATGTGCAGAAATTCAACGCCAATATTGCCGCAATAGGTTTGGCGGCAGATCTTGATGATTTCACGCAGGGTCGCAGATTCAAGACCCAGATAATAATTGATGAAGATGGGGCGATCATAGTCCCGCTCTTCAAAGTCATAACTGGCCGGGTCCAGTTCCGGATGGTCGCCCCGTTTTTCCAGACCCAACGGGTCCAGATTAGCGGCCATATGGCCCCGCATGCGATAGGCGCGGATCAGCATCAGGGCACGAATTGAATCCAGGGTCGCCTGACGAATCTGGTCGCTGCCGCTTGCGGCGACGCCGCCACCCTTGATAGCGGCCAGCAATTGATGCAGGGCATCCTGTTTCAGATCAGGATCGCTGAGATAGTCAGAAAGGCTTGCCCCTTGGCCGGAGGTTGCCTGGCCCATGACGGCGGTCTTGCGCTTGGTCCAACTTGGCCCCTTATGGTCATCTTGCAGATCCACATCCCCTGGTTCCAGGGTTTCAAAGAAATCTGCCCAACCGGGATCAACCGAATTGGGATCGATGGCCCATTTTGAATAGAGTTCGGCGATATAGGTCTCATTCGCGCCGAAAAGTTGGGAAGATTCGCCGATATACGTCATGCCCTGACTGCTCCCACTCTAAAAGAAATATGCAATTTCGGTGCAACGGGGGCGAAGCCATTGCCCGCCCCCGCCATCGAAATCAGCCACCCATTACTTTCAACATGCTGGACCCCAGCGCAGACGGGCTTTCGGCAACAGTAATTCCAGCGCTGCGCATGGCTTCCTGTTTCGATTCCGCCGTGCCCTGCCCGCCGGAAATGATGGCGCCCGCATGGCCCATGCGCTTTCCGGGAGGGGCTGTCACACCCGCAATGAAGCCAACCATCGGCTTCTTCACCTTCGAGCGTTTGATGAATTCGGCTGCTTCCTCTTCCGCGGTGCCGCCGATTTCCCCGATCATGATAATGCCCTGGGTCTCATCATCCGCCAGGAACATTTCCAGACAGTCGATGAAGTTTGTTCCATTCACGGGGTCGCCGCCGATCCCGATACAGGTTGTCTGACCCAGGCCAGTGGCTGTGGTTTGCGCCACGGCTTCATAGGTCAGGGTGCCCGACCGGGACACAACACCGATCTTGCCGCGCTTGTGAATGTGACCGGGCATGATGCCGATCTTGCATTCGTCAGGGGTGATCACGCCAGGGCAGTTCGGCCCGACAAGGCGGGTGCTGGAATTGACCAGCGCGCGTTTCACGCGGACCATGTCCAGCACAGGAATGCCTTCGGTGATGCAAACCGCCAGGGCGATTTTGGCATCAATGGCTTCCAGGATCGCATCCGCTGCAAAGGGAGGCGGCACATAGATTACGGTCGCATTCGCGCCGGTCGTATGAACAGCTTCTTCCACTGTGTTGAAGACGGGCAGATCCAGATGGGATGTGCCACCCTTACCCGGCGTTACGCCGCCAACCATCTTCGTGCCATAAGCAATGGCCTGTTCAGAGTGAAAGGTTCCCTGTGCACCGGTAAAGCCCTGGCAGATTACCTTTGTGTTTTTGTCGATAAGAACGGCCATCAGTTCGCCTCCTTCACGGCAGCGACGATTTTAATCGCAGCCTGTTCCAAATTGTCGGCGGAGATAATCGGCAGGCCTGATTCAGCCATAAGCTTTTTACCCAATTCCACGTTGGTTCCTTCCAGCCGCACCACCAGGGGCACATGCAAGTTCACCTCGCGGCTGGCTGCGATCACGCCTTCGGCGATAACGTCACAGCGCATAATGCCGCCAAAAATATTGACCAGAATGCCTTCGACATTCGGATCGCTGAGAATGATTTTAAAGGCCTTGGTCACACGCTCGCGCGTTGCGCCCCCGCCAACATCCAGGAAGTTGGCCGGGTCCCCGCCTTTGATCTTGATGATGTCCATGGTCGCCATTGCCAGGCCCGCGCCATTGACCATACAGCCAATCGTGCCATCCAGCTTGATATAGTTCAATTCGTGCTTGGCGGCTTCCAGTTCGGACGGGTCTTCTTCATCTTCATCGCGCATATCGGCAATGTCGGAATGACGGAACAGCGCGTTGTCGTCGAAATTCATCTTGGCGTCCAATGCCATGACGTCGCCCGATCCGGTCACGACCAGCGGGTTGATTTCAACAATGCTGGCATCCAGTTCCATAAAGGCGCGATACATCGCCATCAGGAATTTGGTCGCACTCTTGATCTGCTTGCCTTCCAGACCCAGGAAAAAGGCGATCTTGCGGCAATGGAAGCCAGAGATGCCCGAGGCTGGATCGATGGAGACCTTCAGCAGGGCGTCCGGATTGTGTTCAACAACCTCTTCAATCTCCATCCCGCCTTCTGCGGATGCCATGATCGTGACCTGGCTGGTCGCACGGTCGATCAGCAACGACAGATACAGTTCCCGTGCAATGTCACAGCCGTCTTCAATATACAGACGCTTAACCTGTTTGCCTGATGGGCCGGTCTGTTTGGTGACCAAAGTGTGACCCAACATGCTTTTGGCATTCTCGCGGACCTCATCAATGGATTTGGAAACGCGGACACCACCCTTGCCGTCTGGGTCGTCGGCGAACCGGCCTGCGCCGCGTCCTCCTGCGTGAATTTGTGATTTCACGACCCAGATTGGGCCACCCAGATCGTTTGCAGCCTGGACGGCCTCATCGATCGTGTAGGCGACCTTGCCATCCGGCACGGCAACGCCGAATCGGCGCAGCAGTTCTTTGCCTTGATATTCATGAATATTCATTGTGAAGCGGTATCCCTTAAAAGCGGGTTAGATGAAAGAGGCCTTGTGGTCGGTTGGGCGCAAAACATCACGGCGAGGCGAAAAGCATCGCCTTTTAGCCGGTGTGATCGCCGGTGTGATCTCTGTGCCGTTCTCTGAGCGCAAGCGCCGGTCATACAGGTCCCCCCAAAGCGCCGCGATTTCTCATTAGCACAAAGGTGCGCGGCATTTGGATGCGCGTACAATATCAGGCAATCATGACCATTCAACCGTGTTGCACCAGTTTTGCCGCATGAAATCGCGCTATTTTTGCGCTCATTTCCTCTCGGTGGCCATTTTTCCAACTATTTGCGGGTTTTAATTGACTTACCGGCGACAACGTCTTATGTGCAGTGCACAAATGGCGTGGCAGATGTTTGCTAATCGCCGCTGACCTCTCAACGATCGCGCAGCGGTGTCCAATCTCGACACCCGGAACCCGTGAGCAGGTCTCAACCTTCTCCCATAGGCGTTGCGCGCACCTAGGGCGCAAAAAAGAACGTCCCGTCTCGTACGCGACCGAGCATTTGCTCTGTGTCTGCGTTGCGCGGTCGGACGATAGGAATGCTTTATACATGACGACGATTAATGCAGCTGTTGCGATTTCTGATGAAGATACCGTTTCAGCAAAACCAAACACCCCGGTTGCCGCAAATGATGCGGTGACTTTTGAAAACCTGAACCTGATCGACCCAATCCTGGGTGCATTGAGCAGCCAGGGCTTCAAAATTCCGACGCCCATTCAGGCACAGGCGATCCCTCCAATGCTGGAAGGCCGTGACGTTTTGGGCATTGCTCAGACCGGGACCGGCAAGACAGCGGCTTTTGCGCTGCCGATCCTTCAGCATTTGGCAAAACAGCAGGGCAAGCCCGCCCCCCGAACCACCCGCGTGCTGATTCTGTCCCCAACCCGTGAATTGGCCGGTCAGATCAATGACAGCATCACCGCTTTTGCAAGCCGCATGCGCCTGTCTCAGGCCTGTGTCTTTGGCGGCGTTGGCAAGGGGCCTCAGGCCCGCATCGTTTCCCGTGGCGTCGATATTCTGGTGGCGACACCCGGGCGTCTGCGCGATCTGATGGAAGACAATGCGATCAGCCTGAAAGATGTGCAGATCCTGGTTCTGGACGAAGCCGACCGGATGCTGGATATGGGCTTTGCCCCGGAAGTGCGCCGTTTTGCTAAAACGATGCCGACAAATCGCCAGACCGTATTGTTCTCTGCCACCATGCCAGCCGATATCCGCGTGTTGGCCAATGAGCTGATGCGCGATCCGGTTCGCGTTGAAGTCACCCCACAGTCCACCACAGTGGACCGCATTGCCCAGAAGGTTCTGTTCGTGGACCGGTCCCGCAAGGCACCGCTGCTGCGTCAGATTCTGCAAGGCGATAATGTTGGCCGTGTGATTGTCTTCACCCGCACCAAACGGGGCGCAGACAAGGTCAGTCAGGGGCTGAAAGCCGATGGGATCGGTGCAGCCGTGATCCATGGCGACAAGACCCAGGGCGCGCGCAAGCAGGCTTTGGCGGATTTCACCAAGGGGCGCGTTTCTGTCATGGTCGCGACTGATCTTGCGGCCCGTGGTATCGATGTTGAAGGCGTCACCCATGTGATCAACTTTGATCTGCCCGTGGATGCAGAAAGCTACGTTCACCGCATCGGTCGTACGGCACGCGCCGGGGCCAGCGGCATTGCCCTGTCTTTCTGTGCAGCAGATGAAGCGGAATCACTGCAGGCGATCGAAAAGCTGACGAAAACCAGCATTCCAGTGGATGACAGTCATACCTATCATTCTCAGGAAGCAGCGCAGGCAGCGCTCAGCCGCAACCCGCCCAGCAATAAGGGTCGCAGCAAGCCGTCCCGTGGTCGTGGCGGGAATGGCCCAAAGCCGTTCACATCCGGCCCAACATCGAATGCGGGTCCAAAGCGCAATAACAAGCCGTTTCGCGGTAAGTCAGCGCGTCCGGGTGGAAAGCCCGCTCAGAAAAGCGGCGAAAAATCCGCCTGGGTCCGCAATCTGAACGAACGCGGCTAAAGGTTACATTTAGAATTGCGTAAAAAGCCCGCCGCAGAATGAATGCGGCGGGCTTTTTGTGTTTGAGCCCCTTAATCTGCTCCCTCTCCCTTGAGGGGGGAGGACGGGTCTTTCTTCTCCCTCCCCCTTGAGGGGGGAGGGTTGGGGTGGGGGTGACAAGGCCGCAAGGCCTTCGCCTAAATCAGCATGGATTGCGGAGGAGAGATCACCCCCTCTCAACCTCCCCCCCCTCAAGGGGGGAGGGGCAAAAGAAGAGGCCCCCTGTAAGGAGGGGAAGGGTATCGAAGGTGGGTTCCTGGACCATGCAGCGACGGATGAAGGTGCGGCTATTCCACTGAAATTAGGGCATGCAGACTCGGCACCCCGGTCTAATACAGGACCCCGACCGGTTGCAGAACGCCGGGATATTGGGAATCGTCAAACGTCGACGTTGACGACTTGCCCTGTGCCGCTGCTGTTTAAGGGTTGCGCGCCGGTACCGGCGGCTTCGGTGACCATATTGATCACATCTTTTTGCGTGTCGAAGTTTTGCTTCGTCAGCGCAATGGCAAGATTTTGCTGAAATTGAGCCTGGTTAAGCGCCAGGACGCCTGCGATATCAGCCATTGGGTTCTCCCAATTATGGAACACTAAAACGGTCTTCGGACCGGCTTTGTAAGGACATTCTGCCCTCAACTGGTTCTGTTATACACAGAAAGCCGGTCCGAATGCAATCCTTTGGGCGTTATGATCTGATTACGATCACTTCGCGTCTGCGGCGATACGGACTTTCAGCATCGCATCAGGATCATTTACTTTACCGCTTTGCCCTGCGCCGCGTTTGATCTTGTCAACCACGTCCATGCCTTCGACCACTTTGCCCCAGACCGTGTACTGGCCGTTCAGGAAAGAGCAATCGTCAAAGCAGATGAACCACTGGCTGTTGGCGGTGTTCGGGTCGCTGGTGCGCGCCATGCCAACCGTGCCGCGAACAAACGGGGTCTGGGTGAATTCGGCATCCAGATCAGGATAGGTGGACCCGCCCATGCCGGTCCCCGTCGGGTCGCCGGTCTGGGCCATGAACCCTTCGATCACACGATGGAAGACAACACCGTCGTAAAAGCCTTCGCGTGTCAGTTCCTTGATTCGGGCAACATGGTTCGGTGCCAGATCGGGGCGCATTTCAATGACGATCTGGCCATCATCCATATCGATCAACAGCGTGTTTTCAGGATCCGGGGCCGCGCTGGCACCGGCTGAGGCGCTGAGCGACAGGCCAACGGCCAGGGCGAGAGAGCGAAGCGCGCGAATTTTACGGGTGGTCATAAACAATTTTCCTTCCGGCATTAGATTAAGAAGTCTCAAGCGCAGACATAGACTGCCTATGCCCATCGGTAAACCCTGGCCCTATGGACCTGAGGCCATTGCTTTGACCTCGATGAATTACGCTATATAGGGGCTTTTGCCATCTTTCCCAGCGGGCAGGGCCTTGATACACTTCCGTCCATGCGGATACAGGGTCGATGTTTTTTTGGTCTGATTGCTATGCTGGCTGGGGTTTTTGGCCTGCTTTTCTGCAATGCCGGTTTGGCTGTGGCGCAGGGTCAGCAGATTCTGGTGCCGGTGGATGGTAAGGATCCCGTTGATAACAGCCATCTGATCGGCGTGCGTCTGGCTGCAGAAGATGGCAAAGCATTCCTGTTTTTCCTGTGCGACAGCGATAACACCAATCCGCGTGTGATTTTCGGTCATGGTGCGGAAATCAATAAACCGACGAAGCCGATGGCATTTGATGTCACCATCGATGGGGGCGAGACGCGCCGCCATTACTTCGCCGTGCTGCCCAATATGCGATCCGCGCTGTTTTTTGCCCGTACCGCGCAAATGTATGAAGACCGGTTTGGCAAATCGCCTGAGGTTTTTAACGAACGGACTCGGGCGGTTAATCCGGACTATATCGATTGGACCGACAATATCTATAACCAGTTGATTGCAGATTTTTTCTTTGGAAAGCATGCGATTGTTCAGTTCAAGGACGTTTCCGGCCAATCCCATCTGTATAAGTTCCAACTGGCCCTGTTGGCGGAGAATATCGGGCGATTACAAACCTGTTACGAGGCTCCGCGGGTCTACTGAATTTTATCTTGGGCGACAGAATGTCTTCATTTTGTCGCAGGCGTGTAATTTCCCCGAAAACCGGCGTTGATTCAGGACAGTCGCGTCGTTATTGTGCGCCGCACCGCGAACCGGCGGCATCGACAGGACCAGACTTAATCGAACCTCATTCACGAGTCCCGGCGGATCTATGAGCCAATCACAGCGCACCGGCGCCAGTTTTCAAGATATCATTCTGACACTGCACCAGTATTGGTCCAAGCAGGGCTGCGTGATTTTGCAACCCTATGATATGGAGGTTGGTGCAGGCACATTCCATTGGGCGACCACCTTGCGCTCCTTGGGGTCCAAGCCCTGGAAGGCCGCCTATGTGCAGCCGTCGCGCCGCCCGACCGATGGGCGCTATGGTGAGAATCCAAACCGGCTGCAGCATTACTATCAGTATCAGGTGATCATGAAACCGTCCCCGGCGAACAGTCAGGATTTGTATCTCGGCTCCCTGAAGGCGATTGGCATTGATCCGCTGGAACATGACATTCGCTTTGTCGAAGACGACTGGGAAAGCCCAACTTTGGGGGCCTGGGGCCTGGGTTGGGAAGTCTGGTGCGACGGGATGGAAGTCAGCCAGTTTACCTATTTCCAACAGGTCGGCGGGTTTGACTGTAACCCGGTTTCCACCGAATTGACCTATGGGCTGGAACGGTTGGCGATGTATGTCCAGGGTGTGGAAAACATCTATGACCTGCGCTTCAACGATACGATGACCTATCGCGATGTCTATCATCAGGCGGAAGTCGAATATTCGAAGCATAATTTTGAATTGGCCGATACCGACATGATCCTGCGCCATTTTCAGGATGCAGAAGATGAATGTGGCCGTCTGATCGCGGGCGGTGTCGCGCTGCCTGCCTATGATCAATGCCTGAAGGCGAGCCACCTGTTCAACCTGCTGGATGCGCGCGGCGTGATTTCGGTCACCGAACGCCAGGCCTATATCGGCCGCGTCCGCGCCCTGGCAAAGGCCTGTGCCGAAGCCTGGCTGAAAAGCCAAGGGGAGTTACCCGCATGAGCAATGACATGAAAAACAAGACAGCTGTCACCCATCCTTTGAGGGAGGAAGCCCCATCTTTTACCCCTCCCCCCTTGAGGGGGGGAGCCCCATATTTTACCCCTCCCCCCTTGAGGGGGGGAGGTTGGGAGGGGGGTGCTCTCTCCTCCGCATTACAGCAGGTTTCTGATGAAGGCCTTGCGGCCTTGTCACCCCCACCCCAACCCTCCCCCCTCAAGGGGGAGGGAGCAAAAGACCCGTCCTCCCCCCTCAAGGGGGAGGGAGTAAAAGACCCATCCTCCCGCCCCAATAGGGAGAGAGTGATTGTTCAACATTCGCTTCCACTAACCGGTGGCGGATCGGGGTTGGGCTATCGTGCGCTGCCCTTGTTCCGGGCGGCCAATGACAGCAGCAAGACTGTCCCGGAAACTGCGGAGCGGTTGTCCGGGGGCCAGGGCAACCGGCAGAATGTTGGGCGTGTGGCCCTGGAGTCCGGCCTGCGCGGGAATGACGATGGTGTCACCGTGAAGGGGCGCCATTATGGCTGAGCTTCTGATTGAGCTTTTCAGTGAGGAAATTCCGGCCCGCATGCAGCGTCAGGCCGCGGGTGATTTACAGCGCCTGATCACGGATGGTCTGACAAAGGCCAACCTGACATTTGACGAGACCCGGATTTACTGGACCCCGCGCCGCTTAACCCTGGTCGTCGAAGGCTTGCCAACCCGCCAGCCTGATCTGCGGGAGGAAAAGAAGGGCCCGAAAGTCGGCGCGCCCGACCAAGCCGTTCAGGGCTTTCTGCGCTCTGCCGGGTTGGACAGCCTGGATCAATGCGAACAGCAGGACACCCCGAAAGGCCCGGTCTGGATCGCGGTTGTGGAGAAAAAAGGTGGGGCCAGCTCTGATGTGCTGCCGAGCCTGATTGAGGCAGCGATCCGTGCCTTACCCTGGCCGAAAAGCATGCGGTTTGCTGCGCAAAGCTTCCGCTGGGTACGCCCGCTGCATCGTATTCTTGCCGTATTCGATGGCGCGGCCCTGGCAGGGGATTTTGATCTGGGCGGGGCGACTGTTGCCTTTTCCAACACATCATCCGGCCATCGCTTCCTGTCGCCAGAGCCCTTCACGGTTCTGAATTTCAGCGACTATATCGCAAAGTTGCGCGACGCCCATGTCGTGCTGGACCCTGAAGAGCGCAAACAGGCGATTGCCGACGGCCTGCGGTCGGCTGCGGATCGCGAAGGGCTGACGGTCAAGGATGATCCGGCGCTGCTGGAGGAAGTCACCAATCTGGTCGAATATCCAGACGTCCTGATTGGTAAGATTGATAGTGAATTCATGCGCGTCCCAGATGAGGTTTTGTCAACGTCCATGCGATCCCACCAAAAGTATTTTTCTTTGGTGGGCCTTGATGGAAGTCTCGCGCCGCGCTTTGCCGTGGTTGCAAATATGAAGGCAGTCGATGGCGGCGCAAAGATCGTTGCTGGGAATGAACGTGTGCTGCGCGCACGACTGGCGGATGCGAAATTCTTCTGGGATCAGGACTGCGCAATTAAACTACAGTCCCGCCTTCCTGCTTTGGAAAGAATGGTGTTCCACGCCAAGCTGGGTACGGTCCTTGACCGTGTTTATCGAATGGAACGACTTGCAGGAGAACTTTCTCAGTTTATTCCAAATTGTGATCAAAGTGACGCAAAGCATGCCGCGCTTCTGGCCAAAGCGGATTTGACAACGCAAATGGTAGGCGAATTTCCTGAGTTGCAGGGTGTTATGGGCTTCCACTATGCATTAAACGAGGAAGAAAAACCGTCCATTGCAGGAGCAATTGCGCTGCATTATTCTCCTGTTGGTCCTAATGATCGATGCCCCTCAGCTCCAGTTGCTGTGTGCGTTGCTTTAGCAGAAAAACTGGACACTCTTGCGGCGTTTTGGTTGATCGATGAAACGCCAACAGGCTCTAAGGATCCATATGCTCTTCGGCGCGCTGCCTTGGGTGTTATCCGGTTGATTTTAGAAAATAAACTTAGAATTCCTTTGCTTAATGTACTGGCGCCACATGCCGGGTTTATCAATGAGTTTTATAATATGGGCCTCAGCTCGAGCGCCTATGATGATATCGAGAATGTTAAGCCGCTCCTTTCCTTCTTCGCCGACCGTTTGCGGGTGCATTTGAAGGATGAGGGGGTTTCTCACAGCCTGATCCAGGCGCTGTTTGCGCTGGGGGATGAGGATGATCTGGTGCGTCTTGTCGCGCGGGTTCATGCGCTGAAGGCCTTCCTGGAAAGCGAAGACGGGGCCAATCTGCTGACCGCCTATCGTCGGGCCGCGAACATCCTGCGCGCCGAGGAAAAGAAGGACGGCACGACCTATTCCGGCAAGCCGGATTCAGCACTGTTTGCCACGCCGGAAGAAACGGCACTGGCGGCGGCTCTGGACGCTGCTGAGGATCAGGTGAAGGCCTGCATCGACGGGGAAGATTTCGGTGGTGCCATGACGGCCCTGGCTGGGTTGCGCCAGCCGGTTGATGCGTTTTTTGAGGCCGTGATCGTCAATGCCGATGAGGCCGACCTGCGGAAAAACCGCCTGCTGCTGTTGGCGCGTATTCGCAGCGTGATGGGTACCCTGGCAGACTTTGGACAGATTGAAGGTTGATTGCGTGAGTTTCCTTTCGACGGATACATCAAACGAAAAGGGTTGGACGATACAATGACCAAATGGGTCTATGGTTTTGGGAATGGTAAGGCGGAAGGCGCGCGGGATATGCGCAATCTTCTGGGGGGCAAAGGCGCCAATCTGGCAGAAATGTCGAATATCGGTTTGCCGGTGCCACCGGGTTTTACGATTTCGACCGATGTCTGCACCCATTACTATGCCAATGGCAAAACCTATCCGGCTGATCTGGAAGCGGAGGCTGAAAAGGCCCTGCTTGCGGTTGAAGAGATCGTTGGGGCCAGGTTCGGCGATGTGAAAAACCCGCTATTGGTCTCTGTCCGGTCGGGGGCGCGGGCCTCAATGCCCGGCATGATGGATACGGTTTTGAATCTGGGCCTGAATGACGAGACGGTGGAGGGCCTGGCCCAGCAATCCGGAGATCGTCGCTTTGCCATGGACAGCTATCGTCGCTTTATCCAGATGTACGGCAATGTCGTGCTGGATGTGGAACATTATCATTTTGAAGAAGCGCTGGAAGATATCAAGGACGAGACCGGCGCGGTTTCAGATACGGACCTGACTGCCGAGCATCTGACAACCTTGATAGAGCGTTATAAGAAACTGGTCGCGGATCAGTTGGGTAAACCTTTCCCCCAGGACCCGAAGGAACAGCTTTGGGGCGCCATCGGGGCGGTGTTTAATTCCTGGCAGACGCCCCGCGCGATCACCTATCGACGCCTGCATGATATTCCAGAAGAATGGGGCACCGCGGTCAATGTCCAGGCCATGGTTTTTGGCAATATGGGCAATACCTGCGCTACCGGTGTCGCCTTTACCCGCAACCCGTCGACCGGCGAAAACCTGTTCTATGGTGAATATCTGGTCAATGCACAGGGTGAAGATGTCGTTGCTGGCATTCGCACACCCCAGCATCTGACTATTGCCGGCAAGAAGGCCCATGGGTCCGATTTGCCCGCGATGGAAGAAGTGATGCCCGAAGTGTTCCAGCAACTGTGTGAGGTTCGCACTCTGCTGGAGACCCATTATCGCGACATGCAGGATATCGAATTCACGGTCCAGATGGGCAAGCTGTATATGTTGCAAACCCGGTCTGGGAAACGCACCAGCGCGGCGGCAATCCGCATTGCCTGTGAAATGGCAGACGAAGGATTGATCGACAGCCGCGAGGCCGTGATGCGGGTCGAACCGCAATCTCTGGATCAGATCCTGCATCCCCGCCTGGATCCTAAGGCAAAACGCGATGTCATCGCGAAAGGCCTGCCGGCTTCTCCCGGTGCGGCGTCGGGCATTGTTGTATTCTCAGCAGATGAAGCCGAAAAGCTGGCGCAGTTGGGCGAAAAGGTGATGCTGGTTCGCATCGAAACCTCGCCTGAAGATATTCATGGCATGCATGCCGCTGAAGGCATACTGACCACGCGCGGCGGGATGACCAGCCACGCGGCCGTGGTTGCGCGCGGCATGGGGCGTGCCTGTGTTGCGGGGGCTGGTGATATCCGCATCGACTATAAGTCCGGACGGTTCAGTGTACGCGACGTGATTGTCGCGGCGGGGGACTGGATCACCATTGATGGGTCGACCGGGGAAATCATGAAAGGGCGCGTGCCGACCGTTCAGCCGGAACTGTCTGGTGATTTTGCGCGCATCATGGAATGGGCTGACAGCCATCGTCGTATGGCCATCCGCGCCAACGCCGAAACGCCGGAAGATGTTGCGACCGCGCGCGGCTTTGGGGCAGAGGGTATCGGCCTGTGCCGGACCGAACATATGTTCTTTGAAGGCGACCGCATTTTGGCCGTGCGCGAAATGATTTTGGCGAATGACGAGGCCGGTCGCCGCAAAGCGCTGGCCCGCATTCTGCCGATGCAGCGCGGCGATTTCGAGGCGATTTTTGACATCATGAAGGGTCTGCCGGTCACCATTCGCCTGCTGGACCCGCCATTGCATGAATTTCTGCCCCGGGAAGAAGCAGAGTTCCAGGAGCTTGCCGCAAGCCTGGCGGTGGATGCGAAACTGGTACAGGCACGCGCCTCCCAATTGCATGAATCAAATCCGATGCTGGGTCACCGCGGGTGTCGGTTGCTGAACAGCTACCCGGAAATCTGTGAAATGCAGGCCCGCGCGATCTTCGAAGCTGCCGTTGCGGTTCAGAATAAATCAGGAGAGGCGGTGCTGTGTGAAGTGATGATCCCGCTGGTTTCCATCAAAAAGGAACTGGACCTGCTGCGCAGCCGCATCGAAGGGGTCGCAGCAGAGGTTGAGAAAGAAACCGGCATCGCCCCGAAGTACACGATCGGGACGATGATCGAATTGCCCCGTGCCGCATTGCGGGCGGAAGAAATTGCACAATCGGCGGAATTCTTCTCTTTCGGGACGAATGACCTGACGCAGACGACCTTTGGCATCAGCCGCGATGACAGCGCCACCTTTCTGAACGATTATCAGCGCTATGGCATCATAGAGCATGACCCGTTCCAGACCATTGACCGGGATGGCGTTGGTGAATTGATCGGTATCGCTGTGGAGCGTGGGCGTAAATCCCGCCCGGAAATCAAGCTTGGCATTTGCGGCGAACATGGCGGAGATCCGGCCTCCATCGCCTTCTGCGAGGAACTGGGGCTGGATTACGTGTCTTGCAGTCCGTTCCGGGTGCCGATTGCACGCCTGGCAGCCGCGCAAGCCTCTATACAGGCGGACCAAAAGTAGGCCGGGCTTCTGCTCCTATTTTGTTTCCAGTTGAGAGACCTTGCCCGGGGAACCGGTCAGGGTGATGCGGCTGTCGTATTGAACGCGGCTTGCGGGCAGGTGAATGCTGACCAGGGTGCCTGATCCAGGCGTGCTGGACAGGGTCAGATAGCCGCCATGTAATTCGGCCAGAATGCGCACCAGCGGCAGCCCCAATCCGGTTCCAGCTTGTTTGCGGGTATAGGCGCTGTTGACCTGGACAAAAGGTTGCAGCACCCGCTCCTGATCCTTTTGCGCAATTCCAATCCCGGTATCTTGCACAGCCAAAATCAACCCGCCATCCGGTGATGGGCGACTGGACAGGGTGATGGTTCCACCCTGGGGCGTGTATTTCACTGCATTTGACAGCAAATTCAGGATCATCTGACGTATCTTCCGCTCATCCCCGGAAATCGTGGGCGAGGAGGCCGGAACACTGATCGATACTGTAAGGCCTTTCTCCTGGGCGCTGTTTCGCACCATGTTCGTGCAGGCTTCTATCGTGCTGGTGACATCCATCAGAGATTCATGCAACTCCAGTTTACCCGCCTCAGCCTTTGACAGATCCAACAGATCGTTGGTCAGGGTTAGAAGGTGCTGCCCGCTTTCGCGGATATCATTGGCATATTCCGTCAGCATTTTTGGATCGGATACGATGCCGCTGGCAAGAATTTCCGAAAACCCGATGATGGAGTTCAGGGGCGTTCTGAATTCATGGCTCATATTAGCCAGAAACTGGCTCTTGGTGCGGTTCGCTGATAAGGCGGCGTCATGGGCGGATTTCAGTTCCATCGTGCGTTCCCGCACCCGCTTTTCCAGCCCGGCGCGAACATTATCCAGGTCTTGATCATGTTGCCGTTGTCGGTCGCGCATCCTGTTGAAGGCACGAAAAACTTCACCAATTTCGTCGTTACGCTGCACAGTTAACTCTTTTGCGTCGCTGCCATGTTCCGTTTGATTGATGACCTGGATCAGCTGGTTCAAGGAGGTGCCGATGGTGCGCCGATAGACCACGGACCCGACAATCGCCATCGCAACCAGCAGCAGGACTGATAGGAACGCAATGAAATACAGACGACTCCGCCTTGCAGATGTGACACGGGAGTCTGACATAATGATATGAACCGTGCCTAATGTAGTGGTACCTAAGTCACTGCCCAATTTAATGGGACGGTTGACGGAAAGGGACGGGTTTGGGTGTGCATCAGGCCTCATTTCCCGGTGCAGAGTCGTCTTGTCCGGGCGGCTGACTGCGACTTCTGCTACATCTTCATCCTGAATGACATTGTTCAGAAGTGCTGTGACACTGGACAGGTCCGATCGCGCCAGCGGGTGGGCCAGGACAACAGACAGGTTGGTGCCGATACGCTGGGCTTTCTGGCTCAGGTCGCTGACGGCGGTGCGATAGGTGAAAATTTCGAATACGGCGATGAAGAAAGCCAGTGTCACAATTACGGCAGGAATATAGGCGCCCAGAAACCGGCTGTGAACAGATCGACGAATGCCTGTTGAGGCAGGTTGAGACTCATCCTGCGGCATAACCCAGATCAATTCCTTTGTCTTAAAATACCATCGTCCACAGGATTGTGGTTTTTAGCAAGGGCGATCTGACTGTTAAGGCTAGGCCGCTTGTCCCGGCATCCTATATCAGGCCGTTCAGCCGCGCGAGCTCCAGATAGACAGCACTTTGATCCTTGTCGCCATCGCCGTGGCTGACCGTGTCCTCATACAGACCAGTCGTCAGTTCAGAGACGGGTAAGGTCGCGTTGATTGTCTCTGCAAAGGCCATTGCGGTGCGCAGGTCCTTCAATTGATAGCGGGAAAGGCCGCCGGGCTTCCAGTTGCCAACACACATCCGCTCCCCATGTTGTTGCAGGATCGTTGAATCCGCAAATCCGCCCAATAAAGCTGCACGGACAGCGGCAGGATCGGCCCCCCCCATTTTCGCGAAGATCAATGCCTCTGCAACAGTGGCCAATGTATTCCCAACGATGATCTGGTTTGCCAGTTTGGCCAATTGTCCGGTGCCCGCGGGTCCGATGCGGGTGGGGCGACCCATTGCCTTGAAGGCTGGGACAAGGGCATCAAAAGCAGTTTGTTCGCCGCCCGCCATGATGGCCAAAGTGCCGTCTGTTGCCCCCTTTTCCCCCCCTGATACCGGGGCATCCAGATATCCAATCCCGCACGCTGTGGCTTTTTCTGCCTGATCCCGCGCGGTTTCGACAGGAATGGATGACATAACCACCAGATTGGCGCCAATCTTCATCGCAGGCAGCACCGGCGCGCCATGATCCCCCGTTTCATACAGGACATGATCGCATGTTGGGCCGTCGCTCAGCATGATGATTACGGCATCGCAATCCTGTGCAACCTCTGCGGCGGTTGGGGCGGTCTCCACGCCAAATTCCAGCAAGGCCTGAGTTTTTGATGAAGACCGATTCCACGCCCTGACCTTAAAGCCAGCACGGGCCAGGTTCTTCGCCATGGGCGCACCCATAATGCCGGTGCCGATAAAGCCGATAATACCGCCGTCTTTCATTTTACGCGCTTCCTTTGATTTGTTTTCATCTTAAGTGATTATCGGGACTGTGCCGTTTGACAAAGGGTTTTTCCAGATCAAACCGAAGCCTTGGATAAAAACATCGCACAGAGCTTGCCGACCCACCCCCGAGGCGCATAGGGTTTGTCACATTTCGTTTCAGTACAAGGATCACATCAGATGAGTGTTACCGGACAATGCACGATGCGTCATGGCGGGCGCATTCTGGCGGATCAATTGCGTGCACAGGGGTGCCGGCGGGTGTTTCTGGTGCCGGGGGAAAGCTATCTGGCGGTCCTGGATGGCTTGTATGATGTGCCGGAGATTGAACCGGTTGTGTGCCGCCAGGAAGGCGGTGCGGCCATGATGGCAGATGCCCATGGGAAACTGACGGGGGAGCCCGGCGTCTGTTTCGTCACCCGTGGCCCCGGCGCGACAAACGCCTCTGCCGGGGTGCATATCGCCTATCAGGATTCCACGCCCATGATTCTGTTTATCGGTCAGGTTGGCAGCGACATGGTGGATCGGGAAGCCTTCCAGGAAGTGGATTATCGCCAGATGTTTGCGCCCCTGGCAAAATGGGCGGCCCAGATTGATCGGGTGGATCGTATTCCCGAATATGTCAGTCAGGCCTATCATATCGCCCAATCTGGGCGTCCGGGCCCTGTCGTTCTGGCCCTGCCGGAAGATATGCTGCGGGAATCGGTGGTTGTGAAAGATGCTGTGCGGGCAAATCCTGCCAAGGCGCGACCAGGTCAGGATGATATGTCGCAATTGGCACATCTGCTGAAAATGGCGGAGCGACCGATCATGATGGTGGGAGGCCCCGGTTGGTCCAATCAGGTCCGCCAACAGGTAGAGGCTTTTTGTGATCGTGCGGCACTGCCGGTTTGCAGCTCTTTCCGCACACAGGATTACATCGACAATCGCCATCCCAGTTATGTTGGGCACAGCGGTATAGGCCCCATTCCCAGCCTGAAGTCAGCGATTGAAGATGCGGATCTTCTGATTGTTGTTGGGGCGCGTTTAGGGGAAATGACGACCAGCGGCTATAGTCTGGTTGAAAGTCCGAATCCAAAGCAGACCCTTGTTCATATCCATCCCAGCGCGTCGGAAATCGGGCGGGTCTATCGCCCGGAACTAGCCATCGTATCGACCGCACAGGGTTTTGCCGAAGCCCTGTCACAGGTTGATGTTGCACCCATGAAACGGGATCAAGACCGTGTTGGCAAATTGCATGAAGCGTATTTAAGCAGCCTGACACCCATCGAAACGCCAGGGGACGTGAAGATGGAAGAGGTCGTCAAACATGTCGATGCGTCCACAGATGATCGCGCGATTATCTGCAATGGGGCGGGCAATTATGCAGGCTGGGTGCATCGCTATTATCAGTTCCGGTCCTTCCGGACGCAGTTGGCACCCACATCCGGTTCCATGGGCTATGGACTGCCTGCGGCCGTGGCGGCAAAGCTGGATGCACCGGATCAGGAGGTGATCTGTTTTGCCGGGGACGGCTGTTTCATGATGCATGGCCAGGAACTGGCGACAGCAATGAAGCACAATCTGGATATCACGATCATCGTTTCCAACAATAGCACCTATGGAACCATTCGCATGCATCAGGAGCGGGATTATCCCCGGCGTGTGTCTGGGACCGATCTCAGCAATCCGAATTTTGCGAAATTGGCGGAAGCCTATGGTGCCTGGGGCACAAGGGTTGAGCGGACGGCTGATTTCCCAGCCGCCTTTGCAGCGGCGCGCGCATATAAGGGGCCGGCATTGATCGAATTGATGACATCGCCTGAAGCGATCTCCTTTGGCACGACGATAACAAAATTGCGCGGCGGTGCGTGATGCCGGACGTTGTAATCGTTGGTGGGGGCGTGATTGGCAGTGCAATAGCGTATTTTCTTGCACTGGACCCTGATTTTCAAGGCACCGTGACGGTGTTCGAGCGGGATCCCAGCTATGAATTTTCCACATCTGCCCGGTCTGTCGCATCGATCCGTCAGCAATTTTCAACACCGGAGAACATCGCCATCTCCCGCTATGGCTATGATTTCCTAACCCAGGTTGGCTATCATTTGGGGATTGAGGGCGACGCCCCTGACATCCAGTTTCATGAAGGCCGGTATTTGTTTCTAGGCGATGAGTCTCAGCAGGGGGCTTTTGACAAAATTCTGACCATTCAGCGTGACAGTGGCGCTGAAGTGGATCGATTTGTCGGGCCCGATGCCATTGCAAAGAAGTTTCCCTGGTTGAACGCTCAGGATCTGGTCGTTGCCCATGTCGGTTTGTCGCGAGAGGGATGGTTCGACGGCTATGCCTTGACCCGCGCCTTTCGGAAAAAGGCCATTTCAATGGGGGTCGTATATCGCGAGGCGGAAGTCACAGGGTTTAAGCGTGAAGGCGGACGCCTGACTGCGGCGGTTACAAACATGGGGGAAGTTGTGCCCGCCGGTGCCTTTGTAAATGCAGCCGGAGGCCGAGCCCGATGGGTGGCGGACATGGCAGGGATTGCGGACCTTCCGGTCTCTCCCCGCAAGCGCTGTGTTTTCTACTGTGAAAGCCGCGATCCAGTGCCGCAAGACCTGTTGGTGATTGATAGTTCGGGCACGTATTTTCGGGCAGAAGGGAAGGGGTTCCTGTGCGGTCGCTCCCCAAATCCCGGGGAAGAGGATCCAGAGAACACCGACTTTGATGTCGCCTATGATCAGTTTGAAGAATATCTGTGGCCCACATTGGCGCATCGGGTGCCCGCCTTTGAGGCCATCCGGCAGGTTTCTGCCTGGGGCTGTCATTATGCGATGTGCTTGCTGGATGCCAATTCCATTCTAGGGCCCCATCCAGACCTTACGAATTTCTATTTTGCTAATGGGTTCAGCGGGCATGGCATGCAGCAATCCCCTGCGGTCGGGCGTGGAATTGCGGAAATGATAACCCATGGAGCATATCGCAGCATCGATTTATCCGTTTTTGGATATGAACGCATTGCGGCAGGGCGGCCGCTGGAAGAAACAGAGGTAATATAGATCATGGAAGTCCTAAATATCGAATTGTTCAGTGCGTTTCTGCTTGCTTCGGCACTTCTGGTTCTGATGCCTGGGCCCGTCGTGACCCTGGTTATTGCCAATAGCCTGAAGCATGGTACCCGCTATGGTATCAGCACCAGCCTGGGGGCGAATTTCGGGACCGCGATATTACTGATAGCGGGCGCGATCGGTCTTACCGCCGCCCTGACGCTGATGTCGGAACTGTTCGATATTGTGCGATGGGTGGGTGCTGCCTATCTGATTTACCTGGGTATCAAGGAATGGCGATCCTCAGCGGCGGTTTTGCAGGATGCCAAGGCGAACCGGCGGAAATCGTTCAAGCGGACGTTCATACATGGCTTCCTGACCGGGTTGACCAATCCCAAAACCATCGTGTTTTACATCGCCTTCTTTCCGCAATTCATCGACGCTGGATTGCCGCCAGCCCCACAGGTTGTGATCATGACGGCAAGCTTTATTGGCGTGGCCATTTTGTTGGACGGTAGTTATGCCCTGATGTCCGGGCGTATTCGACCCTATCTGATGGATGCGAAACGGGCCGTGCTGCGCGCCCGCATCACGGGGACTTTATTATTGGCGACGGGCATCGGGTTGGCCCTGGCCCGCCGTCCTGTATAAAGACCTTCGCATAGATGCTTCCCCCCAAGCGTTCTGCGCTGTACAGTGCCGATAGCGCATCGGATTGTTGGTGCGAAATGATCTTGTTTGGAGGGATGTTCACAATGATGCGCTTTTTGAAAACTGCTGCCTTGGTGACAGGTTTATTGGTTGGGTCCTTAACCTTTTCAGGGATTGCTGTGGCGCAATCATCGGACGACGGGGCGTCTTTGACCGCGCCTGGTCGGTATTTGACCATGCCGACGACTATTGATGGCAAACCTGGGACATTAATGGTCGATACGGCCTTTGGGCGCACTTGGATGCTGGTGAAATCCGACAAAGGGGCGATGGTTTGGCAGCGTGTGTTCATCGATAGTAAGTCGGAAGAAGTGCCTGAAGGCATGACCCGTCGCCCGTCGCGGGTCAAACAATAGCGGCAGTGGATCGTTGATCCAGTCCGTGGGGAAGGGGGTGTAGGGTGCCCGAGTCGCTGGTGGATGAGTCGCTGGTGGATGCTCCAGACAGGTCCTTTATTGATTTTCCCTTTCAAGCGAGCGCCGGTCTGGCTGCACGCGCCCGTATTGGCGCCGTGGTTCTGGCCAGCGATCACACCGTAGAGCATGAATTCTGGGAGATGGTTGCCCAGCCCGGCGTGGCGGTCCATTTCACCCGTATTGCTAGTTCAGCCATCATAACGCCGACAACCCTGGCTGCGATGGAAGACACCATCGCCAGTCAGGCCGCACTTATTTTGCCCGATGCGCACTTGGACGTGCTGGCCTATGCCTGCACGTCGGCCAGCATCGTGTTGGGTGAAGATCGGGTCTTCGGTCAAATCAAAAAGGGTCGTCCGGAAGCGCGACCCAATACTCCAATAACGGCTGCCTTTGCGGCATTCGACTCGTTGGATGTCTGCCGAATTGCTGTATTGACCCCCTATACGCGTGACGTAAACGAGCTTGTGCGTGGATATATAGAGGCACGGGGCTACACAGTTCCTGTCTTCGGGTCCTTCAATGAACCCGATGACAATATCGTAGCCTGCATCACGACAGACAGTCTGCGCCGGGCCGTCTTGGCTTTAGGCAAGCGCGACGATGTCGATTGCGTTTTTGTCTCCTGCACCAGCGTTCGATTGGCCGATGCTATTGCGTCGCTGGAAGCGGAATTGGGCAAACCCGTCCTATCATCCAATCAAGTTCTTGCCTGGCACAGCCTGAGGCTTGCCGGTATTCAGGATCAATTGGCGCAATGGGGACGGTTGTTTACACTATGACACTTGCATAATGCAGCTGTCCGGCTCAAAGTTGCACTGCAACATAAGGACCGCCCCCGAAACGAGGGGCGGCCAGCCATGCGGGAAAGGAGACGGCGATGTTTAAGACCATCGGCGTCATCGGTGCAGGTCAGATGGGTCATGGGATCGCCCATGTCTCTGCCTTAGCCGGTGCAAAAGTGCGCTTATTGGACATTTCACAGGATGCATTGTCCATCGCACTGGAGAAAATCAAGGAGTCCATGGACAAACAGGCACGGCGTGGCCTGATTGATGCGGCGGAAATCGCCCCGGCCCTTGCGCTTATTCAGACTGGCACAGACTATGGGATGCTGTCTGATTGCGAAATGGTGATTGAATCCGCCACAGAGAATGAAGAGGTCAAACGCGATATCCTGAAATCCGCGACGGCGGCAATGAGTGATCAGGCCTATCTGGCGACCAATACGTCTTCGATTTCCATCACGCGGTTGGCGGCAATTACGGACCGCCCGGATCGCTTCTGCGGCTGTCATTTCATGAATCCAGTTCCATCAGTGCCGCTGGTGGAACTGGTGCGGGGACTGGCGACAAAAGATGAAACTTTTGAAAAGTTTAAATCCTATGCAGAGGCCTTGGGCAAAACTGTTGCCGTATCAGAGGATTTTCCAGGCTTTATCGTCAACCGTATTTTACTGCCGATGATCAATGAGGCGATTTACACGCTGTATGAGGGGGTAGGCAGTGTAACCGCCATTGATACCGCCATGAAGCTGGGGACGCGCCATCCCCTTGGGCCATTGGAGCTTGCTGATTTCATCGGATTGGATACGTGTTTTGCGATCCTGTCCGTGTTGCATGCGGATCTGGCGGATGCGAAGTACCGCCCCTGTCCCCTGTTGGTCAAATATGTCGAGGCGGGCTGGTTGGGTGTCAAAACCGGGCGGGGTTTCTATGATTATGCGGAAGATATTCCCCGCCCGACACGTTGACCCTGACAAATGACAGGCCCGGTTAACAGCCCGATGCTTCAGCCCCATCGTGGCATGATGGTGCTGGTTGCGCTGATCGGACTGGCGGCAGTCAGTCACGGTGTTATCTTTGTGCGATTGGCGGGGGATGCGCCGGCCTTGCTGATTGCCGCGGCGCGGGTTGGAATTGCGACATTGGTTTTTCTGCCCTTTGCCTTGTATGGAATGCGTGGATCGGTCCGTGCCGTGCGGCCATCAGGCTTGGTGTTGATCGGTTTTTCTTTAGTGTCCGGCCTGTTTCTGGCCGTGCATTTCGCAAGCTGGATTGAATCTGTCCAACGCCTGACTATTGCTGAAAGCGCTTTGTTGGTCAGCCTGTCACCGATTTGGGTGGTCGTGGCTGAAACAGCACTTGGTCGCGGGCGACCGCCAAACGGGGTGCTGATCGGGATTCTGTTATGCCTTGTAGGATTGACCCTGATCGGGTGGGACGGGCTTAGAAATCCACAAGGGGATCCTGTCGGTCTGTGCCTTGCCACGCTGGGGGGCATGGCCATGGCGGGCTATCTGATGATTGGAAAACATGTCCGTCAGTATCTGGAAACCAGTCAGTACGTGACGCTGTGTTATGGCAGTGCCGCTGTCACGCTGATCATCGCAGGCCTGGTTATGGGCGTTTCGGTGTCCGGTCTGGGGCAACAGGCATGGTTGGCGATTTTGGCATTAGGCCTTGTCAGCCAGGTGATCGGTCACACATCGTACAATCATTCCCTGGGTCGGGTTTCCCCCATTTTTGTAGCGATTTGCCTGTTGGGGGAGCCGATCATCGGCGGCTTTCTGGGATTGGTCTATTTTAACGAAGCAATCCCGGCAATGACCCTTTTGGGCGGCGTTCCAATCCTGGTGGGTCTGTGGTGTGCAATCCGCGCGGAGATGGGTAGAGTTGGTTAGAGAAAAACCTGCGCGAACGGATCTGTGTGCGACGACGTATTTGCTGAAAACACAAATGGTTAGAGCATTATGTGTGAGCGTTTGCGAGCACATGATGCTTTAGGCTGGTGGTATATCGGTTTGCGCCAATTGGAACTGTACCGTAACCGATGTGCCAATCCCTTTCTCGCTGGTCAACGTCACGACGCCACCATGCATCTGAACCAGAGATTCGACGATTGCCAGACCCAGACCTGTGCCGCCCGACGGGCGAATATAGGTTTCCGTCTCTTGATGAAAAGGTTGCATGACCCTGGCTAGGTGGGTTTCACCAATGCCAATTCCACGATCAGCAATTTCAATGGCGACCATGCCATTTTCCGTGGTGGCGCTAACGGTGATTGTGGAATGTTCGTAGGCGAATTTACAGGAATTGGTCAATAGATTCAGCAGGACCTGCCTGAAGGCAGTGCGATCAGCCCAAACCATCAGGTCTGGATCCAGCATATTGGCAATTGTCAGATTCCGGCGCTCCAAGGGTTGGTGAATCAGTTTTTCCAGCGATGTCAGTTCTTCTGACGCATTGATCGCCCGCATGGCTAGATCACGTTCGCCTGCTTCGATTTTGGAATAGTCCAGCAATTGATTGATCAGTTCCAGCAGGTGGCGACCGCTGTCATTGATATCCATTGCATATTCCTGATTGCGGTTCTGTTTAATCTGGCCGCTGCCAATCAGTTCTGAAAACCCGATGATGGCATTCAGGGGGGTGCGCAATTCGTGGCTCATATTTGCCAGAAATACGGATTTTGCGCGATTGGCGGCCTCCGCTTCCCGGGCGAGGTGCTCTGCTTCTTCCTTTGATCGATACAGGCTTTGCTCTCGCTCTGCGACCGCTTCGGCGAAGTAAGCGGCGGCCTGTCCAATATCAGCGATTTCATCCTGACCATCCACAGGGATTGGCACGGATTGTCCGCTGACCCGGGCGATCAGAGAATCTCGCAGTGCGTTCAGGCGCCGCACAATACGTTTGCGCACATAGAGCGACAGGATAAGGACAGCCGCAATGCTTCCCCCCATCACGCCAAGTAAAATCAGCCATTTTGAATAAGCGATTTCCTTGAATGCCAGAGAGCTTTTAAGCGTATCTTCACGCAACACTAAGGTCAGGTCTGCAACAGAACCGACAAACCGGTTGGCAAGGAATATGTTTGAATTCAGCAATCCTTTGAGATTGGTTAACAATTCCAGCCGTTTGCGGACCAGACCAAAGATCCCCCTATCCCCTTCAATCAGCCACCGTGCCTCGCCTTCTAAGCCCCGCAGTCTCTCAATCATATCCTTTGTCAGATAAGGTTCGAATACCACCGATGCGTTTTGGGCGGTTGCCAGAAAACCGGCGGCCCTGTCGTTTGCCTGTTCCACAAGGACATCAGAATCAAAGGTGCGAACGGCCAGGACATTGATCAGTGCTGCTTCCATTGGTCGGTACCATTTCTGGTGCAATGTACCGTTCCCGGGCAATTCAGCATGCAGATCAATTGAACCCATCGCTAAGATCGCGTCATCCTGCGCCTCTTGCAGGCGGTCCATGATGGACCGCGCGGTGGCATAGGTTTCGATCAATCTGCCTTCAACCGTTATGCGTTCACTGACTGTTTTATCCAGTGTTTCCAGGTTTTGCACCAGCGCATCACGGCTTTGTCGGATACGATCAATCAACTTGGCGGCCGTTTCTGATACCCCAACCAGATTCTGTAAATCGTTCAAATAGGCGTCCAGAAGTTTGATCTGGTCGGTGATGCGATGATTTACCGCCTCTTTGCGCAGATGGGTTTCAACGGAACTGAGCGCGGGTGCCGTGGATGCGATGGCCTGCGCTGTCTGGCCAATACGGGACGCTGCAATCAGTTCCGGGACGGTTGTCGTTGCGATGTGGTCATAGCCGCGCCGCATGTCATCAAAACTGAGCACTGCCGTCAGCAAAGCCCCGCATGTCACCAATCCAAAAAGGGATATGGCGATGACCAGGCGAACTGAAATCAGGGACCACCGCATTTCTATCGGCTTTCAAAACAAGCGCGAAGGCTGGAATACATTTCCATTGAAATAGGGAAGTCAGAAAACAGTAAAGGGTTCACAGAAAACTGAGCATTGAACAAATTCGCGCGTTCCCCGCGTGTCAACGCCCCCCCGCACAGCATTCAATCTCTTTCTTTGTTCCCTGCGCCAAAGTACAATAATGCGCAGTATGGAGCCAATTTGTCCAACTTTAGCGCAGTGGTGGCGTGTATAAAAGACCACCATCTGACCAAAGGGCATTTAAACCTCTTTCAAGCCCCATGGAAGAGTTTTTGCCTAATGTGCGATCATAAATCTCGCTGTAAGAGCCAACCTGTTTCAATCCCTGATAGGCCCAATCCCGGGGCAGACCCAGTGAGTCGCCGATATCAGGCACAACACCCAGAAGGCGCTGAATTTCCGGTTCCGCGGAATTCAGAAAAGTATCGACGTTTTGCTGCGTGATGCCATTTTCTTCCGCCATCATGGTGGCATAAATCGTCCATTGCACGATGTCATACCATTGTGGATCATTTTCCCGAACGGCGGGTCCCAGAGGTTCTTTAGAAATGATGTCATGGAAAAGGACAAAACTGGAGGGATCAGCAGCCCGGTTCAAGCGCTGTGACACCAGCGCCACCCTGTCTTGTGTCATCAGATCGCATACCCGTGCAAAAAAAGCGTCATAAACACCTTCGACGGACTGGAATGTGATGATTTTCAGGTTCAAATTGTTCGTGGCAACTAGATCACGCAGATTTTCAATGGTGGTCGTTCCATCGCTGACACAGACGGAATAGGTTTTATCGCCAATAAGATCCGCAACAGAGTCTAAGCCGACGGATCGATGAGCAAGAAAGCCCTGGCCGTCATAAAACAGGGGATGTGTGAAGGCCAGTTTCAGGTCGATATCCCGTCCGGCGGTCCAGGTCGTATTGGCCATAAGGACATCGAACGCATCCGCATTAAGGGCCTCGAACCGCGTTACGTAGTTAACCTCAATATATTCGACAGCATCGGCATTCCCCAGAATAGCAGCTGCCATGAATCGACAGAAATCCGGGAAAAATCCTTGCCAGTGCCCTTGCAGGTCGATCTCTGAAAGCCCAACCCCACTGTTGACGACGCCACAGCGCAACAGACCCCTGTCTTGAACTGTTTCCAGTGTGTTGGCCGAAGCTTGAGTACCAAATGAAAGGGCAAAAAGAATGCCGATGATACTGCTAAAGCGCCA
Organism: Hwanghaeella sp. 1Z406; assembly: GCF_048892425.1. Classification (NCBI taxonomy): domain Bacteria; kingdom Pseudomonadati; phylum Pseudomonadota; class Alphaproteobacteria; order Rhodospirillales; family Aestuariispiraceae; genus Hwanghaeella; species Hwanghaeella sp. 1Z406. The sequence continues at coordinate 355,717 of NZ_JBLZHU010000004.1, read as the reverse complement.
GACTGGCATAAACCCCCCACAGTTTTTTGCGCAAAAACCGCGCATTTGTAATGTTTTTGAACAGAGACTTTAATCAACTTCGTTAACGATAACAACTACTGTGAAAGCCGCAATTATTTGGTGTTCACAATATCGTTAGCAGCGAATCCGGCGAACAGAAAACGGGCGTTCGACCCTGTGGATCGAACGCCCGATTTGTTCTCAAGCCCCTTGGTCGAGGGAAGCACACCGGGTGGTGTGTCTCACCCTCGATTAGCCGATCCTGGTGAGGTTTTCACCTGAATGCGGCGGCTTGAAGGACGCGCGCGAGGCTCCGAATCGACAGTCAGGACGTCTGGCGTCGTCCCGGTGACGATGCTGCCACAGCCAAAGCCGTAGCGGCTTCACGGAGCCTCCGGAGAGCGAGGCCTCCCACGCGTCAGCGCAGTGTCGTGAACATCAATGACGATCCAGTGCGGCTTTTGGTCCGATCCGATGTCCTGGTCACCCTGGCAAAGCACCTGGTCTTCGGGTCATTCTACTCGCCGCCACGCCGGTCGCGTTTCCCAAGGGGGAGATGCGTCGCCCGCGCGGGTATCTGTCACAGAGACCACCGATCTTTCCGGATGCAAGAATGTCCCGGTTGCCCAAAACATCGCAAGCCCGTCCAGCCGACAGTCACCCCATTCGGCCCTTCATGAAACGCCATCCGCGAGAATGATGTTTCGAACCGTCTGGCGTTGTTGTGGTCAAAATCCCAAAGGGCCTTGAGCCACCCCTCCATCTCTTTATCTATGCTCTCACTGAACCAGAAGTTCAGTAACAAGAACAAAAATTAAAGACTGAAGTCACAACAACCGCGTTGATAAAATCTTGCGTTCGCATTACAACGAAGTCTACAAAAAAGTAATAACAATGTAAAAAAAGTTGTTGAGTGTATTTATACTTAATAACAATTTAATAACAATTTACTCACAGACTTATCCACAATTGTTTAATGCGGTTTTTTAACCGCCTGTTTTGTTTGGATTTTCTGTATGGCGCCGGGTCTATTTGAAGTGCCGTAATCCTGCTGCAATGCAAAACATTTTGACAGTTCGGGCTGAGACCTTACTGTGTGCGCAGCCGCTGAGGCGAGTAGTCAAAAAAGGTATCAAAGCATGACGACGGAAAATCGACCGCTATCTCCGCATTTGCAGATTTATCGTTGGCAGTGGACCATGGCCTATTCCATCCTTCATCGCGCGACGGGTATTGCGCTGGGGGTTGGGACGTTGCTTTTGGTCTGGTGGCTGGTGGCGCTGGCGACAGGGCCTGAAGCCTTCGGGAGTGCGCAAGCCGTTATGGGCAGCTTCTTTGGTCGACTGTTCTTGTTCGGCTGGACCTTTGCCTTGTTTTATCATCTTGCAAATGGTGTTCGACATCTGGTCTGGGATACAGGCCATGGATTTGATCTGGATGTGGCCCAAAGGACAGGACATGCGGTGCCCATCGTGGCGGCGTGCCTGACATTGGTAACATGGATCATTGGGTATTTCGCCATTTGACGCTGGTGGCGTAAGAGACAACAGGGGATATACAGATGAGTTTGAAGACACCACTTGGCCAGGTGCGCGGACTGGGATCGGCCCGCAGTGGAACGCATCATTGGTGGATGCAGCGTGTGACAGCGGTGGCGCTGGTGCCGCTGACGCTGTGGTTTATCCTTTCAATGGTGGGGCATGCCGGGGCAGAGCATGGCGAAATGGCTAACTGGCTCGCCTCTCCCTTCAACGCCATTATGATGGTGTTGCTGATCGGTGCGACATTCCATCACCTGCAATTGGGTTTGCAAGTCGTCGTAGAGGACTACATCCATGGCGAAGCCGCAAAAGTTGGTGTCATGCTGGTGGTCAAGCTGGCCTCTGTCGCGCTGGCGGTTGCTGCGGTGTTTGCGGTGCTGAAGGTGGCCTTTACCGCCTGATGCGCGGAAAACGCTGCTTGTTGAAAACACGGACTAACCCGAAAGAGGGATCCGAGAATGACTGAAGCCTATACCGTGATTGATCATTCCTATGACGTCGTCGTCGTGGGGGCTGGCGGCGCCGGGTTGCGTGCCACGTTTGGACTGGCAGAAAAAGGTCTGAAGACAGCCTGTGTCACCAAGGTGTTCCCGACCCGCTCTCATACCGTTGCAGCGCAGGGAGGGATTTCGGCAGCTCTGGGCAATATGGGCCCGGATGACTGGCGTTGGCACATGTATGACACTGTCAAAGGGTCTGACTGGTTAGGCGACCAGGACGCGATCGAATATATGGTGCGCGAAGCCGCGCCCGCGATTGTCGAACTGGAACATTATGGCGTGCCTTTCAGCCGCACCGAAGACGGCAAGATCTATCAGCGACCCTTTGGCGGCATGACAACGAAATTCGGAGAAGGTCCGGCGGCACAGCGCACTTGTGCCGCCGCCGACCGGACCGGACACGCGATGTTGCATACGCTGTATCAACAATCGCTGAAGCATGACGCGGAATTCTTTATCGAATATTTCGCCATCGACCTGATCATGGATGACGATGGCTCTTGCCGGGGCGTCCTCGCCTGGAACCTGGATGACGGGACGCTGCATCGCTTTAACGCAAAACAGACAGTGCTGGCGACCGGCGGTTACGGCCGCGTCTTCTTCTCAGCGACGTCTGCCCATACCTGCACAGGCGATGGCGGTGGCATGGTGCTGCGCGCCGGTCTGCCGCTGCAGGATTGCGAATTCGTTCAGTTCCACCCGACGGGCATTTACGGGGCGGGGTGTCTAATCACTGAAGGCGTGCGCGGGGAAGGCGGCTATCTGACCAATTCAGAGGGCGAGCGCTTTATGGAACGCTATGCGCCGTCTGCTAAGGATCTGGCCAGCCGGGATGTTGTCTCCCGCTCTATGACCATGGAAATCCGGGAAGGCCGGGGCGTTGGTGCGAAAAAGGATCATATCCACCTGCATCTGGAACATCTGTCCCCGGCGGTCATCCATGAGCGCCTGCCTGGCATTGAAGAAACCGCGAAAATTTTTGCCGGTGTCGATGTGACCAAGGAGCCGATTCCGGTTATCCCGACCTGCCATTATAATATGGGCGGCATTCAGACCAATTATCATGGTGAGGTTGTCACTCTGAAGGACGGGGATCCGAATTCTCCCGTTCCGGGTCTGATGGCGGCGGGGGAAGCGGCATGCGTATCCGTTCATGGGGCAAACCGCTTGGGATCCAATTCCTTGCTGGACCTGGTCGTGTTTGGGCGTTCTGTCGCCAATCGATGCGCAGAAACCGTGGATCCGACGGAAAAGACGCGGCCTTTGACTAAGGATGCGACTGATGCGGCAATTGATCGTTTTGATCGGCTGCGTCATGCCAAAGGATCGACCACGACTGCGGCACTTCGCGGGCGTATGCAGCATGTTATGCAGAATAACTGTGCTGTGTTCCGCACCGGCGAAGTCCTGCAGGAAGGCATTGATGAATTGAAGAAGATTTGGGCCGATAAGGACGATATCTCTGTTTCTGATCGCGGCATGGTCTGGAATTCGGATCTGGTGGAAACACTGGAATTTGAAAACCTGATCGGCCAGGCGATGGTCACGATTGTCGGCGCTGAGAACCGCAAGGAAAGCCGCGGCGCACAAGCTCGGGAGGATTATTCCGAGCGGAACGACAAGGAATGGATGAAACACACTCTGGCCTGGCTGAATGAGGACGGAACGGTGAAACTGGATTATCGCCCCGTTACAATGAGCCCGATGACCAATGATGTTCAGGCCATCCCGCCCAAGGCCCGCGTCTATTAAGAGCATTCGTGAAACGAGGATTATAGGTTATGGCTGAATTCGCACTGCCTGCTAATTCAAAGATTGGCAAAGGAACATCCTGGCCGGTTAAATCCGGTGGGAAGAATGTCCGGAAGTTCAATATCTATCGCTGGAACCCGGATGATGGGAAGACGCCCCAGGTCGACACCTATGAGGTGGATCTGGATGAATGTGGCCCAATGGTTCTGGATGCGCTGATCAAGATTAAGAATGAGGTGGACCAGACCCTGACTTTCCGTCGCTCCTGTCGTGAGGGAATTTGCGGGTCCTGTGCGATGAATATTGACGGCACCAACACGCTGGCCTGTACCAAGTTCATCGATGATGTGAAGGACGAGGTGAACATCTATCCACTGCCCCATATGAAGGTGGTCAAGGATCTGGTGCCAGACCTGAATAATGCTTATGCCCAGTTGGCTTCTGTTGAGCCATGGCTGAAATCCAAAACACCGCCCCCGCCTGACAAGGAGCGGCTGCAGACACCCGAAGACCGGCGCAAGCTGGACGGGCTGTACGAATGCATTCTGTGCTTTTCCTGCGCCACGTCCTGCCCAAGCTATTGGTGGAACAGCGAGCGTTATCTGGGCCCCGCTGTTCTGTTGCAGGCCTATCGTTGGCTTGTCGATAGTCGGGATGAGGCGACTGGTGAAAGACTGGATAATCTGGAAGATCCCTTCCGGCTGTATCGCTGTCACACCATTATGAATTGTTCCAAGACCTGCCCGAAAGGTCTGAACCCGGCCAAGGCAATTGCGGAAATCAAGAAGATGATGATCGCGCGGCAAGGGTGATGGGGTAGACGAACAGGTTTGTATAATAAGAAACGGAGCCTTCAGGCTCCGTTTTTTGTGACTTTAAAAGGCAATGCATAGAAAAGCCTGCCGCTGTTGAATTCTTACTGAGGCCCACCTGCCGCTGGCGCAATATTGATGACGTCGTCAGCGTTTGGTTCCTGCGCAACCTGTTGGCCTGGTGTTGTGGTCGCAACCAGCACGGCGGCAGATGCAATCAGGATGGCAAAAGCGGCAATGATCCATTTGCTGGATCGTAAACATGTTTTTTCGGTAATACCTGTTCGGGTCCAAGGGCTGGTCGTCGGATGGGAGTGAGATTTGGCATGTTGCGGATGGAATCCGAAGTCACTGCGGTTTATGCCACAGTCCTTTAATGCCTGGCCAAGCTCCCTCCTTGGCCTTTCCAGATAGGGACTCGTCATGCTGGATATGATCCTTAAAGCGCGCGATTATAGTTTGTCATATGCCGACCCCAAAAAGGCAGCCGCCTTATACCACAGATAGATGTGTGACGGAACCGTGAATCTTGCCGCCCAACCCAGCTATTGGCCCCAGAAAATTAAGGAAAATGACCCTGTGCTGCGATGGAAAATAAGATCATATTCTGGTCCAATTACACCCGCTGGAGGATAAGATGTTTCTACCGGAAGTATTTAATTTAACAGAGTCTGAAAGGATATTATCGGATATTGCGAAAAATAGTTTTGGGCTCTTGATCAGCGCCGGAGATTCCGCCGAACACATTCCCTTTACGACGCCTTTACCAATGATAATCGACGGTGCGGTTTTGTACGGCCATATGGCACGGGCGAACCCACATTGGCGGCTGTTTGACGGGGAGCGTGTGGCCCAGGCGGTTTTTATGGGGCCGCATGCTTATATTTCGCCAACCTGGTACCCGGATCCGTCAAAGTCCGTTCCAACCTGGAACTATACGCTGGCCCGTGTCATTGGGCGCCCAAAAGTGTTGGATGATGACGCAAAAATAACGTGGTTGATGAATACGCTGTCCCACAAATACGAAGGGGATGGGGGATGGGCGCCTGATCTCACCGATCCTGCCTTCATGGCCGGTATGCGCCGGGGCATTGTTGCCTTTCACATGACCGTTGACCAGATCGACGGTAAGGCCAAGCTGTCGCAGAACAAACCACAGGACGTTGCGCAAAGTGTCGCAGACCGACTGCGAGATCAGGGGGAAATCGAATTGTCTGCCGCCATGCACAAAACATTCAAATAGTCGTCGTTTATCGATATGACTGAATATGCCATATGAATCAATGTGGTCATTGTGATGCACGCATCGAGATCGGTGTTGATTTGGGACTTGGGCGATTGGGGTTAGAAATGAGACTGAATGATCAAGTTTGGACATGCATAACAGCCATTCTAATGCTGTGTTTTTTGGCGGTGAAAACTTCTGTTCAGGCCAGTGAAGCACCCGCAGGAGGCAGTTATCTGGATATGGGGCAGGCTGTGGTTCAGATGTCTGGTACCGAGTGTGGCATTAGAAACCTGGCTGTTTCCTATCAGCTGGAATACAGCAATCCCAGCAATGCTGCCTATCTGACCGCGAATAAGCCCAAGGTTCAATCCATCGTTTTTGGGGCTTTGTCAGATTACTTCGCAACCCATGACTCCTATACATTTGAATCGGTTCGGGCCTTGCTGGATACGGAAATCAGAGAAGCCTTCGGGGCGGATATAGTGTCGAGCGTTGTCATAACGCAGGTTTCTCAGTTCGGCCAATAACCCGAAGCCAGGATTTAATCAAACATCTGCGGCCATGGTGCAGGGGGCATCCGCCCCTTTGCGCAGAGTAAGCCTGCCGGATTCTCCGCCAGAGTCACTTGCCCATACACCATTCAAAAACAGGGCATCAGGCTTAAACTGACCCTTGAAGCGACCGTCCGCGACAAAATTATCGCTGGTGGCATTGCGCTCCCACAGCTCGAAACTGTGTTTTAAGGGGTCATAGATTAATTCCGTGTCGACGAAATTGATCTCATTATCCGGCCCGGTGATATAGCGCGATACGCCAGTCAAGCGCAGGCGGCCATCCTGTAATGTCTCCCTGTCTGTGAAGACCAGTTGAATGCATTGCAAAGCCGCATCGCCATGGGGACGCTCAGAATCCCAAATGAAATAACCGCTATAGACGGTCGCAGGGGCCGGGCTGGGCGGTACAGTCCCCGTCGTCTGACAGCCGCTGGTGGTCGCTGCGATCAGGCACAGCACAACAACGCCAAACCAGCCTGGGCGTATCGAGCGGGTAGTGAGCATAGAGCCTAAGGCCGTCATTTGGGTCCGATCTAAATCTGGGCAAAGGCCAGACAGCAACCGTGCACTGAAAGGGAGGGTACGATCAAGCCCGCCCTGGCCCAATGATAGTGCACATTCTGTTGATCTAACAAAGCCTGTGTTGCCTGAATATCGGCAACACCAATGCGCATGGCTGCAAAATGCGGGGTAGCCGGGGCTGAACTGGCCGCCCCTTCCCCATACCATAATTGATAGTTGTCCAGGGTCATGACACGAATGCGGCCCCGCATGGTCTCACAGGTCAGGCCATCCGGGTCTGAATGAACGGCTTCTGGTGCCTGCAGTTTTTCCAGGATGGGTCGCAGGGAGTCTGGATCCTTGGCGATGATGGCAACTTCTTCCAGGGTTTTCGCGCCGTTGGGATGTTTCTGATAATCCGGCTTCCAGAAATATTCCGGCGCGTGTTGCTGGCAGGTGAAGAAGGCGGCGTCCGGCATTTCGGGTGGTGGCGCGAAGGCCAGCGAAAAGGCGACCCGCACCGAGCTACCGTCCGGCAGCTTTGCCTGGCGCTCAAAATCAAAGGGGTCCAGATCGGGCAGGCCCCGCTGTGCAAACTGATCCCGGTCCGCGCGGGCGTCGTGGCTTTCAAACACGACCATCGCACAGCCTTCCCGATGTTTGGAATAGTCATTCAGGAACGCACCGAAACTGAAAGTTCGACCCCCATGGGGAAACAGCTTTTCCGGTGCGGCGACTTCCAGAACTTCCAGAAAGCTGCCTTGCAACTGAACCAACTGATTGGCCGTGCCCCAGCTATGTTCCGCTCGGGGCGTCAGGGTGAAGCCCAATTGAGCATAGGTTTCCTGCGCTCTTTCCAGGGCAGCCACAGCCAGGACAAGGTGGTCCAAGCCCCGGTCGGGAAGGTAGATTGTTTCGCGGGTCATGATTGGGTCCTATCTTTAACATCAGGTATGATTTTAACGCTGACTCTGGTTCTTTTGATCTAGGTCGCGTGTCCTTAAAAAGTTATTTAGGGCGTTGAAGGCCACTTCGGGCGCTTCTTCCGGGATGAAGTGCCCGCTTGGCATCGGGGTGAATTGGGGGTGTTCGCACCAGCCTCGCCAAATACTTTTAACGTCAAAATGCCGCCCAACAACCCCATGTTGCCCCCAGAGGACGAGGGTAGGGCACTGTATTTTTTTCCCCGATGTACGGTCTGCGGCGTCGTGCTTCTGATCGATATGATAGCCAGCCCTGAAACACTCACACATTGCGGTGACGGAGGCTGACTGTATATGCGCCGTCAGATAGGCTTTTAACGCCAGCGGATCATAGCAATCGGCCTCCTCAACCAACCCGAACAGAATCAGGCGTATGAATGCCTCAGCATTCTTGCCAATCAGCGTGTCTGGAATCGGGTAATCCTGAGTCAGGAAAGAAAAGTAGAAATAATCCTGCGCAATTTGGGCATTAAGACCCTCATAGAAATCCAAGGCCGGGATGATGTCCATGATGGCAAGGTGCGTGACAGTCTGCGGATGGTCCAGGGCCAATCGCCGGGCGACGCGTGCGCCCCTGTCATGTCCGACAAGCGCGAAGGTACCATGCCCCAATGCCCGCATTACCGCGATCTGTTCACGGGCCATTTGACGCTTTGTGTAGGCGTCATGCCCTTCTGCGTGACCGGGCTTATGGGTTTCGCCCCGCCCCCGCAGATCGGTCAGAACGACACTGAATCGTTCAGCCAGGCGCGGCGCGATGTGATGCCAGCACAAATGGGTCTGTGGATCCCCATGCAACATCAGTAGAGCCGGTCCAGTGCCGCCTGTTAGCGCGAGGACCTGCGCCCCGTCAATATCAACGAATTGACGCTGAAAACCAGGTAATAATGCTGCGTCAGCCTCCTCAAAGATGCTCATTCAGCCAGTCCTTATAATCGTTTATTGCGGCTTCATCCCGTTGAAAGAATGACCATCGGCCAATTCTGTTAACGGTCAGGAAGCGCGCGCGGCGCAGTAACTCCAGATGTCGGCTGACTGTGGGCTGAGCCATCTCCAATCGTTCGGTCAGCAGTGTGACACAGACCCCGATTTCAGACGGCCTGCCTGTCTCTTGATGCGAAAAATATCGATCCGGGCTAGCCAGCCATTCAAGAATGGACAACCGCGTATCGCTTGCCAGTGCTTTTGTTTGTTCCAGTCGATCTATCATACGCTATTATTAAATAGTTAAATAGCTATATGTCAATGCGCATGTTTAACCTTAAAGGGAAGAGAGGATTTGGACACCTTCAGTTCAGTTGAAATTACCCTAACCGATGTAATCCTGAAAAAAGGATAGGCTGCGTTCCAGGGCCAGGGCCGCGCTGGGCCCGTCATAGCTGGCCCGTTGGTCGCAATTGAACCCATGATCTGCTGGATAAACAAAGGCCTCCACCATCTTGGGATACAGGTCCGCCAGCATCGCGCCGTCGGTGCTGGGGATCATGGCGTCCTTCTCGCCATAATGCAGAAGGACAGGGCATTCAGGGGCTTCATCTTTAAACGTGGCGGCGCCGCCATAGTATCCAATGGCCGCAGACAGGCCATCCAGCTTGGCCGCACTGCGCCAGGCCAGGGCACCGCCATAACAATATCCTACGGTACCGACAGCCAGCCCTTCTGATTTCAACAAGGAAACAGCAGCCTGTAAATCCAACAGCGGTTTATCGAACCCGATCTCAACCCGAATGTCGCGGCCCTTTTGGACATCCCCCTGAGTGTAACCCAATTCTATATCGGGGGCGGATCGGTCATAGAGTTGAGGGGCTATAACGCTATAGCCTTGTGCCGCATAGCCATCGGCAACGGATCGAATATGATCGTTCACGCCAAAGATCTCTTGAATAACCACAATGCCGCCCCGAGCATCCCCTTCAGGATCCGCCCGGTATGCTTTAAGTGTGAACCCATCAATGGCGCTAAGCGTGATCGTGCTTCCCATTTTTACCTCTCCGCAAGATGCTTTTAGATAAAGCCCTTCTGTTTCAGGAAGCCGATTACCTGTTCTGCCAGTTCTGCAGGGGTTCCGGTGGTTGTGTCCAGCCGAAGCTCTGGATTAACAGGGGCTTCATAGGGTGAATCGATCCCGGTGAAATTCTTGATCTGACCGGCTCGCGCCTTGGCATATAGGCCTTTCGGGTCCCGGGTTTCACAGACCGCCAGGGGGGTGTCGACGAAAATTTCCAGGAACTCATCTTCCTCGACCAGATCCCGGGCCAAATCCCGTTCGCTGCGGAAGGGGGAGATGAAGGATACAAGCGTGATCAGGCCGGCATCCACGAACAGTTTCGCCGTTTCTGCAACGCGGCGGATGTTTTCCACCCGGTCGGTTTCGGTGAAGCCCAGATCCTTGTTCAGGCCGTGCCGTACATTGTCCCCATCCAGAATATAGGTGTGTCGTCCAATCGCGAGCAGATGCTTTTCCACCAGATTTGCGACAGTCGATTTCCCGGCGCCTGACAGGCCTGTGAACCACAGGATTGCAGGCTTCTGGCGCTTTAGTTCTGCGCGCACCTGTTTTGTGACATCCAATTCCTGCCAGACCAGATTGGTTGCCCGGCGCAGACCAAAACTGATCATGCCCGCCCCAACGGTCGCATTGGTATAGCGGTCGATCAGGATGAAAGCACCGGTCTGCGGATTATCGGTATAGGGATCATAGGTGATCGCCTGATCCAGTGCCAGATTGCACAGGGCAACTTCATTCAGGTCCAATGTCTTGGCGGCATTGTGTTCCAGCGTGTTCACATTGATCTTGTGCTTTAGCTCGGTAATCGCGGCTCCGACAGTTTGGGTCCCCAGCTTCAGGATATACTGTCTCTCCGGGATCATGGGCGCATCGGCCATCCAAATGACATGGGCGGCGAATTGATCCGTAACGCTGGCTGGCTGTTCGGCATCGCACAGGATGTCACCGCGGCTGACATCAATCTCGTCCGCCAAGGTCAGGGTGATCGCCTGACCCGGTTGGGCGCGATCCAGATCCCCATCCAATGTGACAATCCGTGCTATGGTGCTTGGCTTGCCAGAGGGCAGGGCGATGACATGTTGACCCTGGTGCACCGGTCCACCGGAAACAGTGCCACTGAACCCACGGAAATCCAGACTCGGCCGATTGACCCATTGTACAGGCATCCGGAAGGAACCGCCGGGCTGGTCTTCCGGAAGCGGCGCACTTTCCAGGCAGTTCAGTAGAGTTGGACCATCATACCAGGGCATGGATGTGCTGGGGGTCATCAAATTATCGCCCTTCAGGGCGGATAGCGGGATGGCGGATATGGTCTGGTTCCCCGACAGCTGGGCCGCGAAGCTCCGATATTCGGCAACGATACGGTCAAAGACATCCTGATCATAATTGACCAGGTCCATTTTGTTGACCGCCAGAAGGATTGTTTTGATTCCCAACAGGGAAACGATGAAGGAATGGCGCCGTGTCTGGGTCAGAACCCCGCGCCTGGCATCGATCAGGATAACGGCAGCCGAAGCGGTGGATGCGCCCGTCGCCATATTGCGGGTATATTGCTCATGACCTGGCGTATCCGCGACGATGAATTTGCGCTTGTCGGTGGCAAAGAAACGATAGGCGACGTCAATGGTGATGCCCTGTTCCCGTTCGGCCTGTAACCCATCGACCAGAAGGGCGAAATCCAGACCGTCCTTGACGGTGCCGTCGCGTTTGCTGTCTGCCTCTAGGGCGGTCAATTGATCTTCGAATATCAATTTGGAATCATACAGCAGACGCCCGATCAGGGTGGATTTCCCATCATCGACGGATCCACAGGTAATGAAGCGCAACAGGTCTTTTTGTTCCTGTGCAGCCAGATAGGCATCAATGTCTTCGGGTGTCAGGGTCGCGGGGGTGTCAGCGCTCATCAGAAATAGCCCTCCCGCTTTTTCTTCTCCATCGATCCGGCCTGATCATGGTCAATCATGCGGCCCTGTCGTTCAGACGTCCGGGAAATCAGGGTTTCGGAGATAATGGCCTGCAGCGTGTCCGCGGGACTCTCCACCGCGGCGGTCAGGGGATAGCAGCCCAGGGTGCGGAAGCGGACCATTTTTTGCTGTGGGGTCTCTCCCTCCCGCAGGGGCAGGCGCTCGTCATCCACCATGATCCATTGCCCATCGCGCAGGACGACCGGGCGTTCCTTTGCAAAATAAAGCGGTGGGATCGGGATGCTTTCCGCATGGATATATTGCCAGATGTCCAATTCTGTCCAGTTGGAAATGGGGAAGGCGCGCACGCTTTCCCCCTGGGCAATGCGGGTATTGTACAGCGACCACAATTCCGGGCGCTGGTTTTTCGGGTCCCAGACATGACCCTTGCTGCGGAAAGACATGACCCGTTCTTTTGCGCGGGATTTTTCCTCATCCCGGCGGGCCCCGCCAATGGCACAATCAAACTTATAGTGATCCAGCGCCTGTTTCAGGGCCTGTGTCTTCATCACATCGGTATGGACGGATGACCCATGGCTAAACGGCCCAACGCCATCGCGCAGCCCATCCGGGTTGGTGTGGACTATCAGGTCGATCCCCAATTCCGCAGCGCGCTGGTCCCGGAAGGAGATCATTTCCTTAAATTTCCAGGTCGTATCAATGTGCAACATCGGAAAGGGGGGCACGGAAGGATAGAACGCCTTCATCGCCAGATGCAGCATCACCGACGAATCCTTGCCAATGGAATACATCATCACCGGCTTTTCAAACGAGGCCGCAACCTCGCGAAAAATATGGATACTTTCTGCTTCCAGACGTCGAAGATGCGTTATTCTATCATTCATTTGTGTACAAATTCCCTAATCACATTTTTATAATGTCAAAACACAGAGGCTCACTAACGTATCACAGCGCCCCTGTCCAGCGCCATTTACCAGGTCCGTATTGTTACGCGCCATCACTATTGATCTTTCATATGGTTGCGCCAGGGAAATGATCTTCCCGATAATACAATCGTGGCAGATGGTGGGATCGGGACGCCCATTTGCTTAATTTGCTGCGACCAGATCACCATTGGCGGGGGTCCCGAATGCAATCAGGCAATTGCCGGATAAACGGATCCAGTGACTTAATATATTCTTCGGGCAATTGAGACACAGTTTTTGCCGCTTGCGCAAATTCGATGACCTGCTCCGGGCGTTCTGCGCCCAAAACAAGTGTGGTTGCTCCTGTCGCATCAAACGCGGCTTTCATAAGCAAACTGAGCACTGACATATTCAACGAACCCGCCATATGGTTCAATTTGGCCAGAATGGGAGACAGATCCATAAAACGTTGGGGCAGGCGTTCCGGGGGCATTGCAAGCACCCCTTGAAGGAAGACACTTCTGCAAAAAACCGAAACGCCATGGTTGTTGCATAATTCGACAGCGCCCGCCTGTTTGAAGCGTGAATCCAGAAGGTTCCCTGGCATTTGAACCGCGGTGATCGGAAAGTGCTTCAATGCATTCTTGATCTGATCTGGTTCATACACAGAAACGCCAATTGCTGAACATTTCCCTGATTCCAGAAGTGACTCGAGACCCTTTCTGACGGATGCATTTTCGATGTCATCCGCATTGTGCAGCATGAAGCACCAGATGTGAGTCACCTGCAATGTCTGTAGAGATTTATTGGCATTCTCAATCACCCAGGCTGCGGCATTGCCAAAGTCTTTGGGCAGTTTTGGGATCTTTGAGATCAGAGTCGGGGCAATGTTGGTTCCCTTAAGGGGCCTTTCCGTTAACCACTCACCAATAATCGACTCTGACTCGCCATATGCGCGCGCGGTGTCAAAGGCGCGTATTCCGCAAGAGCAGGCTGCGTCCAAGACGGCAAAACTTGTCTCTTTATCTGGTTGACCCTGAAGATTGGCGACCCCGTAGGGCATCCCCAATTGGACGGTGCCAAGCGTGATCAAGGACAAATTCGGGTCAGAATTCAGCATATGCATCCAGAAAGTACATTTCTTCGTATCGATCACGATACTCCAAGCGACCGTTGGGGCAATGCTTCATCATTGTTGACACGACCAGAAGCCTGTTCTAAAGGATCAGCAACACCAGAGGATTAAAGATCCTCCGGTGCGGTAGCTATATAAATGCTTCCGTGTCAAGACGACGCTCCCTCTCCCTTGGTTGGTATTAATGCCTGACAAAGTCGCCGTTGTTATACAAGCGCGCATGGGGTCAAGACGTCTACCAGGGAAAATTCTGATGCCTCTGGCTGGGGCTCCCATGCTGCATCGGCTGGTGGAGCGCGCCAGTCGCGCAACTTGTCTTGATACCCTTATTGTCGCGACGACATCAGAGGTTAAGGACGATCCCGTGCAGGAAATGTGTTTAGCAAGGGGATATAACTGCTATCGCGGATCTGAGGATGATGTTCTGGCGCGTATGATCGGGGCGGCGGGGCAGTCTGATATTGTCGTGCGATTGACTGGGGATAATCCCTTTGTTGACGGTTCCCTGATTGATCGCGTCGTCCAAGGATTGCTGGATGCGGGCCCCGATTGTGTCTATGCAAGCAATATACAACAGTCAGGATATCCCTATGGGCTGTATGTAGAGGTTGCTCGTATGGATGCGCTTGAAAGGGGTCTGGAAAGTTCAGATCCTAACGATCATGAACATGTCACTTGGCACATTCGTCAGGCCCCAGATACATATACGCAGGTCACCATTGTCTCGGATATTGTTTTTGCCGTCCCCTCGCTCACCATCGATACACCAGAAGACTACCAGCTTTTGGCGCCCGTATTTGACAAACTCTACAATCGCAATCCTGCCTTTGGGATGAGTGATATTGCCGGTCTCAACGCTGATTACACCTTCATCACAGGAGAATAAAAGACATGCCGCAGTTGGGACTAGAAATTGCTGGCCGTCAGATCGGCCCTGGCAATCCGCCCTATGTGATCGCGGAAATTGGCATTAATCACGGCGGAAGCGCTGATGTCGCCCGCGAAATGATATCTGTGGCGGCTGCGACGGGCGTCGATGCGGTTAAGCTGCAAACCTTCAAGACGGGCTGTTTTCTGAGCCGTAAGAGCGCCTATTTTGATGTGCTGGCGGCTGCGGAATTATCCCCGAAGGACTTAAAGGCTTTGTCGGAACACGCGGCCACGCTGGGGGTGACATTGTTTTCCGCTGTGTTTGATGAGCCCAGTGCTGATGTGTGGAATGATTTGAATGCGGCTGCTTTTAAAATAGCATCCGGGGACATCACACATCTGCCATTGTTGCGTCATGTCGCAGCGCTTGATCGCCCGGTTATTTTATCCTCTGGTGGTGCCACGATGATAGAAATTGCCCGGGGGCTGGGGGAAATGCGTGCTGTTTCACCGGCGCTGCCCGTGGCGGTCCTACATTGTGTGTCGCATTATCCGACACAGCCGAAAGAAGCGAACCTTGCCTGCATGGCTGCGATCCGTGCCGCCTTTGATTGCCCTGTCGGATTTTCCGACCATACGCTTGGCACGGCAACGGCAGTGGCCGCTGTCGCCTTGGGGGCAGATATCATTGAGAAGCATTTCACCTTGGATCGCGCTGCGGAAGGACCTGATCACGCCCTTTCGGCGGATCCAGATGATATGAAACGATTGGTGGCGGACGTCATGGTCGCCTGGGAGTCGATTGGCAAAAACAAGAAGGCACCGGTTGAAAGTGCCGATCATGTAATGCAGATCCGCCGCAGCCTGGTTGCTGAGCGCCTAATTAAGAAGGGCGAGGTCGTTACCAGGACTATGCTGGGCGTAAAACGCCCCGGAACTGGTGTTCAATCGGCAGATATCGCCAATGTGATTGGAAAACGGGCCGCAGCCGATATCGATGCAGACGATGTTATTACTTGGGACCTGCTGGAAGAGTAAGGCGAAGGGGTAACCCGCAGTCGGTCTGCTACGCAAAAAAGAGTTCTGAAAACGGGGTAAGGTAACATGAGTGTCCCAAACATTCCAAAAGTGCAGTATTGTTCCAAATGTGTTTATCCAAACGTCTCGGCCGTAACATTGGTGATCGATGAGACCGGCGTGTGCAGTGGGTGTCGGGTTCATGCACAAAAGAAAAAGATAAATTGGGCGGAACGCGTCGAATGGTTACTTGAAGAAATAGAACCATATCGTCGCAGTTCAGGTTATGAATGCGTGATCGGCGTTTCCGGGGGTAAGGACAGCTATTTTCAGGTCCATTTCGTCAAGGAAGTGCTGGGACTGAACCCGTTGCTGGTTACTTACAACGGGAACAACTATCTTGATCAGGGTTGGGAAAACCTGATGCGCATGAAGGAAGTCTTCAATGTGGATCATGTTATGGTATCTCCCTCAGTTGACCTTCTGATCAGAATGAACCGATTGGCCTTCCGTATGATGGGCGATATGAACTGGCAAAATCATGCCGGTATCGCGACCATTCCTATGAAGACAGCTGTTCAGCACAACATCCCATTGGTCTTTTGGGGAGAGCATGGCTGGACGGATCTCGGCGGAATGCATTCAATGAATGACTTTGTTGAGTATACTGCCCGGTATCGTAAGGACCAGCTTCTCCGAGGCTATGACTGGTACGATATGATGGGGGACGAAGAAGACCCAATTTCAGAGAATGAATTGGAGTGTTTCAAGTATCCGTCCGATGATGAAATCAACCGGGTTGGGTTGCGCGGTATATTTATTGGAAATTATGACCCCTGGGACGCCAATAAGCATACGCAATTGGTAAAGGATCGATACGGCTGGAAAGAGAATCCGGTTGATTTCGAACGTACATACCGGCGTTTCTCAAATCTTGATGACCGCTATGAAAATGGCGTTCACGATTACTTAAAATACATAAAATTTGGATATGGCCGTGGAACCGACCATGCCTGTAAGGATATCCGATCAGGATATATGACACGGGAAGAAGGTGTCGAAGTCGTTCGCAAGTATGACGCAGTGCGATCCTCTGACCTTTACTACTGGTTGGACTATGTTGGCAAAAACGAAGAATGGTTTGATGAAATCGCCAATGGTTTTCGCAGTTCAAAAGTATGGGTCCAGGATGATGCTGGCGAATGGCATAAGCAAAATCTGTGGGACCCGGAATGATACTTCGGGTTGATGTGACTGCAAACGGTCCTGGTCCGCTTTTATGAAAGTGGCTCTGATTGACTATGGCGTTGGCAATGTTCAGTCGGTTCTGAATTCCGTTCGCCGCAGCGGCGGCAATGCCCAGGTCGTTGAAACGCATGAAGATTTGACGCATTTTCAGTTTGATCGCGTGATCTTCCCCGGCGTTGGTGCGATCGGGAAATCGTTGCAGGAGTTTCGGGCACGGGGGCTTGATAGTGCCCTTAAGGAAGCCGTTCTTGATCGCGGGATTCCTTTGCTGGGTATTTGTGTTGGCATGCAAATGCTATTTCAGGAAGCAGAAGAGTTTGGAACCCATAAAGGGCTTGGCCTGCTGCCCGGTCGGGTCGTTCGACTTAAGGAAGATACAAAAGACAATAGCCAAATCCCACTGCGATTGCCGCATGTCGGTTGGAACACGGTCACACCTTCAGGCAATCATCCTTTGTTTGAAAATGTCGGTGTGACAGACTTCTACTTCGTTCATTCCTATGCCGCAGAATGCGATGATAATGTTGTTCTGGCCCGAACCCAGTATGGGCACGCATTTCCATCCGCTGTCGGTCACGGGGCGGTACTTGGGGTCCAGTTTCATCCAGAAAAAAGTTCCAGGGTCGGGGAACAGCTGATCCGCAATTTCCTGGCGTGGCAACCATGTTAAAGCGTCGTCTGATTCCGGTTCTATTCCTGAAAGATGGATGGATGGTGCGGTCTGAAGAATTCCGCACCCATCAGATTATTGGTGAGCCAGTGTCTCATGTTGAGCGGATGGTACAATGGGACGTGGATGAGTTGATTGTTATCGACATCAGCAAGGGCGCGGAAACAGCATTTGAGCATCACCGCAGTGATTACAGGCATAAGACTGTTTCTACATTGCTGGATTTCATTCAAATGATTTCGGTCGATTGCCGGATCCCCCTGACGATTGGGGGACGTGTTAATTCAGTGGATGCGGTTGCACAGCGGATTCGGCATGGCGCGGATAAGGTCACCATTAATAGTGCTGCCTTGAAGGAACCGGTGTTGATTTCTGACTGCGCCAAAGTGTTTGGCAGTCAAGCGATTGTTGCATCGGTGGACTACAAAACCCAGGATGATGACCAGTTCGTCTGGACAGATTTTGGAAAGACGCGAACACAGCATCGGTTGTTGGATTGGGTCCGCGTTGTTGAAGATCAGGGTGCGGGTGAAATTCTTCTGACGGATATAGATAGAGACGGATCCGCCCAGGGATATGATCTTGAAACAATCGACCGGGTTGCCAATGCGGTGTCGATTCCTGTCATTGCCTGTTCCGGTGCAGGGCATCAGCGGCATTTCTTAAGCTGCTTTGAAAATACCGGGGCCAGCGCTGTTGCCGCCGGAAACATCTTTCATTTCACTGAGAATGCTTACCCACGGGCAAAGACCTTTCTTCGAAGCAAACTTGCCGATATTCGCTAGGGGTATCAGTCAATTCTAGTAAAGGTATTTAGATGATTGCCGTTTTCATTAATAATAAATTGATCAGTACCGATACGATATTACCGCTTGTTATGGAGTTGCATCGCACCGCTGAAACAGGGCCAATACGATTCTATACGTCCAGCCAGTTCACCTATGATGAAATTTGCCTGAACACGGTGCTGTATGACGCCATTCAATCTGTCGGAGAGTTTTGTTTCATCGGGGCGAAATCGCGCACACTACCGGCACGCCTGCTATCGCGACTTCTTTTCTTGCCGTTGATCCTTAAGTTTTTCTTTGCTGCACGAATAGGTCAATTGACCATAATACATTTTGGGATTCTGGATGTCTGGCCATTTCGAATGCTATACTATGTTGCGCGCAACAGGACGTTTAAGTTCGAACAAACGCCTATTGGTCATTCTCAGAAAGAGTCAGAAATCGATAGTATAGAACGGGTGCGGAAGCCCCTGTTAGCCAAACCTGCAGCCTGTATGTCCGTCGGTTTTCGGCACATGGAAGCCAGCGGAATTCTTCTGGATTCTGAAACCGCGCCCCCAACCCTTTTCCATCCACCAGTGTTCAGAACAAAGGCCTGGACAGATTTTGTAGAGGCCCATTCAGATGGTTATCTGAATCAGGATTTTGATCGGGCTGGTGTTGCGCCAAAATCAGAAATACTGACATTCATGCTGGGTTATTTCGGGAAACTGGACTTCCTGATTTCAGAGTCTATTCAACTGGAACTGTTTCATAAGACAATTGAAACATTGCTGGAAGTCGGGGAGGGACGGCCGATTTTCCTGAAGCCGCATGTTATTACCAATAGGGAGGTCCTTAAGGATGCGTTGATGCGCTATCGGGGGAAATCCATCATCGTATCCTATCTGCATCCAGCTGTTCTTGCGTCCCGGTCCCGGTTGTTCGTTGCCAGTTACTACAGCACGACGTTATCCATCGCCAAAGGAATGGGCGTCCCGACCATAGAGTTTTCCGGTTATACTGATAAAGCCCTGGCATTGACTAAGGATGGGTCGATGCGACCGGAATTGGTCGACCATTTCGTAAACCTGGATCGCACTGCTTTTCGTAATGTTGTGCAATCGGTTCTTGCCCGGTCTGATACTATGACGAGAAACAATTCTGTTACGCATCCAATTGATCCGGCTTTGTGTGACCTTCTCACTCACAATGCGTCTGTTTCAGATATTATCAAAACCCCGCAGCCAGTTTGACTGCATTCGATAGGAAGCTGTTTTCAATGACAGAAGTGAACGCAATGGCAGGTGGTTATTCTTTTTCTGATTTACCGCCCAAATGTATTCTAATCAACACGCTGGTTGTTTTCGATTGGTTAAACCGTCCACTGATTGATCGTGTGCGCGCGGCGTACGGGACGAGATTTCTTGTTTTGGGCGGGCGGTCCAGGGAAGCAGAAATTCGCCAGTGGCTGACAGAGGATGATCGTTATGTGGCCATGGAAGATATTCTGGAATTATCATCCGCGCGGCGGTCCGATGAAGAAGAAATAGCAATTGCGCAAGGCTATGAGTCCCGTATGCAGATCAGTTACATCCGGGACATTTTGCAGCAGGACCGCGGGGTTGCGGTTAATCTTGTGAATCAGACTCCCTATAGCCCGTTTCGTAATCCGGAACGATTGGACCTGTTAGAGCATATCGTATCTGTGAACCGGCATATGGAAACCTATGAGACTCTTCTGAAACAGGAGGGGGTGGACCTGATTTTGAGCCGCAGTATGGACATGCAGGGTGCTGTTTTGGCCGAACTGGCAAATGATCTGAAAATCCCTATTACATTTGCACGAGGAACCAGGATCAAGGCGGGTATGACATGGGCCAGTGACGCCTATGTTGGATCAGAATGGAACCAGGAAACATTCGCACAGACTCCAGAGATGCCTCTGGTGGACGAGAGTGCGCTGGTCACGCCCGATGGGCCACGGCAGCACCAGGACCAACTGCGTCAAACCTATGGATTAAAGGCGGTGGCAGTTGATCTGCTGAAAAACACAATCATACGGATCGAGTTTCTGCTGCAAGACCTGCGCGCGCGCAAACGAGGTAAACGGTTGAGTTACGCGGCGGTGATCAAGGCGCGCATCAATGGGTATCTATGTTATCGGTTTATGATGCGTAACAAGACAGACCTATCCGATATCAAAGGCAAAATCCTCTTCTTTCCATTGTCATTGGATCCAGAATATACGGTCCAAACCTTATCCAAGGAATTTTCAGATACCAAAGCCATGGTGCAACAGGTTGCCATGGCCCTGCCGGTTGGTGCGACCCTGGCCCTGAAGGAGCATATGCGGATCGGCACCCGGGCCGTATCCTTCTATAAGGATCTTTTACGATTGCCAAATGTGGTTTTTGTCGATCCTGCGGTGCGCGGAATTGATGTTGTGCGTCAATCGAATGGCGTAGTGTCCCTCAATTCGACGGCCAGCCTTGAGGCGGCTTATATGGGGAAGCGGGCAATGCTCTTTTCATCGCACAGTGAATTCACCCCTATTCCAAGCATAACCAGATTTGAAAGCTTCCTGGATATGCCACAGAAGCTGCAATGGCTTATCAAAGATCTGGATGAGGAAGAAAAGCTTCAGATCAAAAAGGATGCCGCACGCTTCCATGGTTCTTTGATCGCCAAATCCTATCAGGCCGAAGGCGTGCCGTATTTTGGGGGTAAAGTGATGGAGGTTGACCCGAAAGAGATCGATAGAGCGATTGAGCTTTTATCAGAAGTCAGAGCCAGTCAGCTTCGTCGCTTCAAGGCAAAATCGGCGGCATAAGACATGGTCACGATTCTAGATTTTCAGCTCTATGTGTGCCCGCCCACTTTGCCCATCCGGGATGTGATGAGCCGTATCGATCGGTTGCCTGTCAGGGACAAGTTCCAGATTGTCGTAAATGATAATCACCAGGTTCTGGGAACGGTAACGGATGGTGACATCAGACGGGGGCTTTTGCGGGGGCATGCATTGTCTGACGCGGTTGAAGTCGCGATGCATGTGTCGATGCGCCTGGGGAAACAGGGGGCTGATGACGCAAATCTGGCACAGTTGAATGCGATTGAAAGCAACGTCCCGTTCCTTCCGATCGTCGATGACACCGGGCGGTTGTGCGAAATAATCGTTCCTGGCAATCGGCATGCTGCCTTGCATCGTAATGTTCATGCATTGGTTCAGGCTGGTGGTTTCGGAAAGCGATTGGGGTCAAAAACCCGAGATGTTCCCAAACCCCTGCTGCCTATCGGAGGCCGACCTATTCTTGATTACATACTGGAGCGGCTGGAGAGAAGCGGCGTATCGAAAGTCTGGCTGTCTGTTCATTATCTGCCCGAAAAAATAGAAGAATTTGTTGCAAACCGAGACAATAAAACTCAGGTCAATATTTTGCACGAAGAGTATCCGTTGGGAACAGCTGGTTCTATAAGCTTGATTCCAGACAACGATTTTTTAGATCTGCTTGTCGTTAATGGCGATATTTTAACCCAGCTGGATTTCGATACTTTTATGAATTTTCATCAAGATCATGGAAATGAAGCAACGGTTGCGGCCGCAATGCACGAAGTCAAAATTCCTTTTGGTGTCATTCAATATGCGGAGAATGGCAGCTTTAACAGCATAGATGAAAAGCCCACTTTGCGCCATTTTGTGTCTGCTGGGATTAATATTTTCAGCCGGAACCTGTGTAATCTTGTGGCAAAGGATGAAGTCATCGATATGCCTGATCTGATCCATCGCGGAAAGAGTTTGGGTATGTCTGTCGGTGTTTTTCCTATCCATGAGTATTGGACGGATGTTGGAACACCAGAAGATTTTGCCAAGGCTGATAAAGCGATCAATGAGAATGACGCCTGATACTCTCAAAGGACCGTCAGCATTTGGTCCAGCCCTCTAAAACGGTGAAAATATGACAATGGGACCCTATGATATTCTTTTGAGTTCTCCCGATCTGCGGGGGAATGAGCAAGACTATATCCGTCAATGTATTTCAGATAACTGGATATCCTCTGCCGGACCTTTTGTCGGCGAGTTCGAGGAAAAAATCTCGAAACGGCTGGGTCGGAAGCACGCTGTCGCGACATCCAGCGGAACCGCGGCTATAGAACTGGGGCTTATCGGTTCAGGCATAAAGTCAGGGGATAAGGTTGTCGTTCCTGATTGGACTTTTGCAGCAACAGCTTCTGCCGTGGCCCATATTGGGGCGGAGATTATCCTTGCGGATGTTACGCGTGATGGGTTTGGTCTGGACCCGGTAGATCTGGAAAAAATCCTGCAGGCGGATAGAGAGGGTCCCTCCCGCATCACAGCCGCGATCGCGGTTCACCCATTTGGTCATCCGGCAGATATGGATGCGCTTATGGATGTCTGCAATCGGTATGGCATTGCCATGATAGAGGATGCAGCGGGTGCAATTGGCAGTTCCTATAAGGGAAAGCCTGTTGGTGGACACGGGAAAGTTTCCGCGATCAGTTTCAATGGCAACAAGACATTGACGACAGGCGGTGGCGGCATGGTGCTTACCGATAATGATGACATCGCCGAAGTGATGCGTTTGCACAGCGTTAATAGTCAGGGACCCAATTATCGTTACAAGGTCATTGGCTATAATCATCGAATGACGAACCTGGCCGCTGGTATTGGCTTGGCCCAGTTGGAGCGTCTGGACGAGATGCTGGAAAGCAAAAAGCGTATTTCAGATCGATACACCGCCTATCTGGAACAATCAGGGTGTCTTGAAACAATCCCGCATATGCCTTGGGCGACGTCGAATTGTTGGATGTATTGTGGCCTGGCAAAATCTGAGGCTCATGCCTGCAGCCTGATTGAATTCATGGATAAGAACCGCGTTCAGGTTCGGATTTTCTGGCGGTCCTTGGCATCTGAACCGGCCTTTCAAGATATTCAGAGATCAGACTTAAAGAATTGTCGCGAAATATCCGGCCGTGTTGTCGCTTTACCCTGCAGCAGCCATTTAACGGAAGAACAGCAGGAAAATGTTATTGCCCTGTTGGGTGAATGGCACAAAACGGTTGGAGCGCATTCTTGACCGATTGCCTGTTGGTCGGAGCGGGTCAACACGCCCGTGTAGTGGCGGAGATTCTCACTTTAAATGGGGATCGTATTGTCGCCTATTCCGACTTGAAACCACAGACATGGATTTCCGCACCGCATTTGACGGAACAGGATTGGTCAAATCAGGTCACAAGTGGCACGTTTGTGCTTGGCCTGGGGGGCGTTACGCCAGCGCAATTGCTTCACCGTCGGCTGCTTATGGAGAAATGCAAGTCTTTGGGCCTGGTTGCTTTGTCGCGCTGCCATCCCACAGCAAGTATCAGCCAGGATGCAAATGTTGCGCAAGGTGCCTTGGTCTTTGCAGGCGCCGTCGTGAATGTGGGGGCATCCCTGGGTGAAGGGGTTATTTTGAATTCAGCAGCCATTATCGAACATGATTGCGCGATTGGAGCCGGAAGCCATATTGCGCCAGGAGCGATCATTCTTGGGGGGGCAAAAATAGGGTCCTGCTGTATGATTGGGGCGGGTTCCGTCATTCTGCCAAACACGACCGTGCCTGATAACGCGATGGTTGCTGCATTGACCCGTGGTTTAATTACATGACATCAGACTATCCCATCATCATCGCCGAAGCCGGTGTAAATCATAATGGCAGCTTGCAGCGCGCCCGGGAAATGGTTGCCGCCGCCGCAAAGGCGGGTGCGGATTATGTAAAATTTCAGGCGTTTGACTCGCAAACGCTGGTG
Source organism: Hwanghaeella sp. 1Z406 (assembly GCF_048892425.1). NCBI lineage: Bacteria > Pseudomonadati > Pseudomonadota > Alphaproteobacteria > Rhodospirillales > Aestuariispiraceae > Hwanghaeella > Hwanghaeella sp. 1Z406. The sequence continues at coordinate 331,493 of NZ_JBLZHU010000004.1, read as the reverse complement.
GCATCAGATACCAAAACGGCTGATTATCAGTCCCGGAATACCGGTGTGTCGGACCAGCGGACCTTGCTTAAAAGCATGGAACTGGACGAAGCCGCATTTGATGATCTGGCGCAATGTTGCAAAGCCCATGGCATAAAGTTTCTGTGCACGGCGTTTGATGAGCGGCGTATAGCCCGTTTCATAGAAAATGGCATGGATTGCATCAAAATCGCGTCTGGTGAATTGACCAATGCACCGGCGCTGATACAGGCGGCATCCTTTGGAGTGCCGATAATTCTATCGACAGGAATGGCGACAATCGATGAAATCGAGCAGGCGCTTGAGACCTTGACGCGCGCCGATTCGGGGCCGGTTACATTGCTGCATTGTACATCTTTATATCCTGCGCCAGAGCATGTCCTGAACTTGCGGGCGATCGCCAGTCTGCGGGATCGGTTTGGCCGACCAGTTGGGTATTCAGATCACTCGGATGGCATACATATTCCCATTGCTGCGACAGCGTTGGGGGCGACGGTGATAGAAAAGCATTTCACCCTGGATCGTGGCTTGCCCGGACCAGATCATCTTGCATCCTTGGAACCGGACTCGTTAAGTCAGATGATTTCGGCGGTGCGTCGCACGGCGGATTCTCTTGGCGATGGGGTGAAGAAACCATCTGTGGAAGAGGAGAAAGTCGCCGCATTGGTGCGGCGCAGCTGGCATGCGCGTCGCCCTTTGGCAGCAGGAACAGTCTTAACCGAAGCAGATATCTGTTTAATGCGGCCCAATACGGGCCTATCTCCCTATTTTCCAATTATGGGCAAGGCCCTGCTAAAGGACGTGCGAGAAGGGCAGGCTCTCTTGGAAACGGACTTGAAATCAACTTGAGAAAACAATTCTGCATCAGGTGTGAAGCGGGTCCTGTTTCATGATCAGATTATTGAGCATCACCAGCAGTCGGGCGGATGTTGGCATTCTGAAGCCAGTCTGGTCGGCGCTGATTGAAACTGGGCGCATCGAATTGCATGTTGGAATTACGGGTATGCATTGCCCCAACAGCGATTATGTAAAGTCCCAGATCCCCAAGGGCGCGCAAACACATCAGTTTGGTGCGGATATTGGCGGTCATTATGGTTCGTACGTTGTTCAGGCTATGAGCCAGATTCAAGCCAACAGTGCAGACTTGTATGCGCGACTGCGTCCTGATGGGATTCTTGTGACCGGTGATCGCATGGATATGTTTCCAACAGCTGTTGCGGCGATACCCTTCAATATTCCCATCATTCATCTGCATGGTGGGGAAAGGACTGAGGGGGCGATGGATGACAGGCTGCGCCATGCCATGACCAAACTGTCACATCTGCATTGTGTATCCAACGCCGATGCGGCTGGTCGTGTATGTCAGATGGGGGAGGAAGCCTCGCGTATTGTGATCACGGGCGCGCCAGGCCTGGATACGATGCTGATGGTCGATCAAATCCCCAGGGTGGACTTCTTTCAGGAATTGGGTCTTTTGGATAATGGTCCTTTAAGATTGGTGACAGTTCATCCCGAAACCAATTCAACCGACATGCTTCATGCTGGAAAATCTGTTGTGGAGGCTTTGACCCAAACGGCAGGTCCACCGACGATTATAACAGCCCCCAATTCGGATCCGGGCGGAAACGAGCTGATGGCGCTTATGACAGGGTTTTGTCAGCAAGCGCCCAATACTGTTTTTCGGGCAACCCTGGGCGCACATTTATACGTAAATGCAATGCGCCATGCCGCGGTGATGATTGGGAACTCGTCCAGTGGTATCATTGAGGCACCCTTGTTTGGTCTGCCCGTAATTAATGTTGGAAACCGTCAATTGGGTCGGCTGCAAGGACCAAATGTCCGTAATTGCGAGAGTGATGTGCCGCAAATCATTGATCAGCTTAATGAGATACTGGCAGGTCACTCAAACCAAAATGCAGCCTCCTATCCGTATGGCGACGGGGCGGCGGCCAGCCGCATAGCGAATGCAATTCTGGATCAGGATGATCTGAAGTCTCTTTTGAACAAAAGTTTTGCAGATGATACCGCAAAATTCGTAAACCCTTGGTGAGAGCATTCCTCTGTCTCTCTCGTCGCGCTTTATGAATGGTGTCTGAAGTAGAAAGTGGAGCCTCATGACCCGCCCGCCTGTTCGATTAATTGCCCGATTGGATATCAAGGGACCGAATGTCATCAAGGGCATTCACCTTGAAGGACTGCGCATTGTCGGTAAGCCCAAGAGCCTGGCGCAACGATATTATGATCAGGGCATTGATGAGATCATCTATATGGATGTTGTCGCGTCCTTGTATGGGCGAAACAACATTTTCGATGAAGTAAAGGATGCCGCATCGGATATCTTTGTCCCTCTGACCGTTGGGGGGGGGTTGCGAAGCCTGGACGATATCACAACGGCTTTACGCAGTGGCGCTGATAAGGTTGCGATCAACACAGCTGCGGCTCGTAACCCACAATTCATTCGACAGGCGAGCGAAGCCTTCGGCAGTCAGTGCATTGTGCTCTCGATAGAGGCGAAGAGTCGCGGCGCGGGGAAGTGGGAAGTGTTGACTGATAATGGTCGAGAGCAGACCGGGCGCGATGTTATCGAATGGGTTCAAGAAGCTGAATCTCTGGGGGCTGGAGAAATCCTGGTGACTTCAGTTGACATGGAGGGCACGAAGAAAGGTTTTGATCATGCTTTAACGCAGGCGGTCCGATCTTGTGTTCAGGTTCCTGTCATTGCGTGTGGCGGTGCGGGAAGCAAGGATCATGTGAAAAATCTGGTGCAGGGAGATCAGGTCGATGCGGTCTGTTGCGCCAGCCTGTTTCATTATGAAATTGAAACGCCCGTATCTTTGAAGAAATGGCTTGCTGACCAGGACATTCCCGTGCGTGAGCCCCCCGATATGGCTCATGGGCAGGATGTAGGGGCTGGTGCCTCAGGAGAGGGAAGGCCATGATTACGATTGTTGATTATGGCCGTGGGAACATTTTCAGTATTTCCCATGCCTTGAAGCACTTGGATGAACCCCACCAGATTTCTTCTGATCCCCAAGTTATAGCGTCTGCAGACAGTATCATCTTGCCCGGGGTCGGGGCGTTTGCCGACGCCATGTCGAAACTGGACAGTCAGGGCTTACCCGAAGCCCTTCACGAGGCGGTGAAAAAAGGTGCGCCCCTGTTGGGAATTTGTTTGGGAATGCAACTGCTGGCGACCGACAGCGACGAATTTGGAATGCATGCGGGGTTGGACATCATTCCAGGGCATGTCAGGCGTCTGCCGGCCGGCGATGAAACGCGGATACCAAATGTTGGCTGGCGTCAGATGATGCCCACTGATACTGCCGGGGACATGCCGATCGATCGTATGATGTACTTCGTGCATTCCTATGGTTTTGAGGCTGATATGCCCAGAGATGTCGCGGCAACGGTTATGGTGAATGGCGTTGAAATCGCTGTTGCTGTCCGACGTGACAATGTTGTCGGATGTCAGTTTCACCCTGAAAAAAGTGGCCCTGACGGCCTTCGGCTGATGGCCTGGTTTTTGAAGCAATAGAGAAAGTTTTCTAACCCTATGATATCTTCCAATACCCAGCAGAATGTGGGTGTCGTTGCAGACGTCAGGCCTGTCTTTATCTCTGGCGTCTATCGATCCAGTACGACATTTCTGGCAGCACTTGTCGGGTGCCACGAGCAGTATCGCGCAACATCGTCTTTGGTTAAGTTTATGCGCTTCTGTTTGTATCGATTTGATCCGATACAGGAGCCTGAGAACCATGAACGCCTGGTTGATGAAGCCTTTCAGCGGGTCAAGAAGCGGTGGGATGTCACCTTTGATGCTGCCGCTGCTTTAGCGTATGCCCGGAAAAATGGCGTCAGTTATGCATCCCTTTATGACGCATTGATGCGCCAGATCCTGATTGATAACGGGGGGGGCGATGGGGAATGGATTGATAAAACTGCCGTTCTGTGGAGCCGGATTCCCGACTTTCTTTCCATGTTTCCAAAGGGAAAAGTCATCCATATTCTGCGCGATCCCCGCAGCGTCTGCGCATCTTACAAGAAAATAACCAACGAACCGGGATATACCTATCTGGATGCGGCCTTCAATACAGTCCATGCCATTCAATCTGTGCGTCGGTTCGTAAAGGAACTTGGCCCGGACCGGATACTGCTGTTGAAATCGGAGGATTTATTGACGAATCCTGAACATCATGTTGCAGAAATCTGCAACTTTCTGGATGTTCCTGTCTCGGACCGGATGATGCAGCCAGATAAGTTTGGCGAGATCCTGGGAGAGGACTGGAAATCGAACACGTCTTTCCGAGGAACTCTTTCAGGATTTCACCCACCCTCTGAATATTGGCGCAAGAACATGAGTGCCGCAGAGATTAAGTTTGTCGAGATGATTACCCAACCATATCTCTCAGAATTCGGGTATGACGCGGATGGTCTTCCCCCAACAAAGGAAGAATGGTCACAGATGTATGATTTCCTTGAGGATCCGCTAATACGAGACCGTTTCTCCAAACTGTTAAAAACAGGTGAGGGAAGCGAAGGATATCGCACCGACCCCTATCTGACGGAAATGCGCATAGTATTTCCAGAGCGATTTGAAGGGCAGCAGGCAGGACAATGAAAATGAAAGACAACACTATGTTCAAAATCGATACGCCAGCCGAAGAACTTGAGGTCAAATACGGCCTTCCCCGGGATGTTATCTTCTGCAAAAAATGTGTAATCTCAAATCAGCGCCCGTCATCTTCGGTTGAATTTGCGCATAACGCCAAGTCCAAGAAAACCACGATCAGCTTTGGAGAAGATGGTATTTGTGACGCCTGTCGCTATGCCGAAATGAAGGAGCGCGAAGTAGATTGGGATCAACGCGAGGCGCATCTGCGTGAACTTCTGGATAAATATCGATCCAGGAACGGGTCCTATGATATCCTTGTGCCCGGAAGTGGGGGCAAGGATTCTGTCTTCGCCTCCCATATCCTGAAGCACAAATATAAAATGAACCCCCTGACGGTAACCTGGGCACCGCACCTCTATACAGATGTTGGGTGGAAGAATTTCCAGAATTGGCTGCATATGGCCGGGTTGGATAATTTTCTGTTCACGCCGGACGGGCAGGTGCATCGCAAGCTAACCGAACTGGCTTATCGAAATCTCTTACATCCCTTTCAGCCCTTTATCATCGGACAGAAGAACTATGCCCCTAAAATGGCGGCGCAGTTTGGTATTCCGCTGGTATTCTATGGGGAGAATGAGGCTGAATACGGCAATCCAATTAATGAAAACATCAATGCCAAACGAAAGGCTTCGTACTTTGCCCAGCAGCAGGCGGCTGGGGAGACAATGTATTTTGGCGGTGTCGCGATGGAAGACTTGCCTGAACATGGCATTCTTCCGGGCCAGTTGGATCCCTATTTGCCGATCACGGCAGAAGCGTTGGAACGCGGGAAAGTGGAGGTTCATTATCTGGGCTATTACCTGAAATGGACTCCCCAGGAATGCTACTATTACGCGGTGGAACATACAGGGTTTGAGGCGAATACAGAGCGAACGGAAGGTACATATTCAAAGTACAACAGCATTGATGATAAGACAGACGGGTACCATTACTGGACGACATTTATAAAATTTGGCATCGGTCGCGCAACTTATGATGCCGCGCAGGAAGTTCGAAACCGCCATATCGAACGGGATGAAGCCGTTGCATTGGTCCATCGGTATGACGGTGAATTGCCGCAGAAATATCTGCCTGAATTTTTAGAGTATTTGAGCATGGATAAGGATGAATTCTTGGAGATCGCCGATAGTTTCAGGTCTCCTCATCTTTGGGCCAAGGACAATGGCGAATGGATTCTTCGTCATAAAGTGAAGTAATCTCCTGGTGTTGGAAACAGGGCTTATCGTTGTTCCTGCGCGCGGCGGGTCAAAGCGGTTGCCGGGAAAAAACCTGCGTCGACTTGGCGATAAGACACTGTTGGAATGGACTGCCCATTGGGTCGATCAATCCAGCCTGGGCCTGCCGGTTCTGTTGACCACCGATGATGCTGCTATCGCCGCAGAGGGTCGAAGACTAGGCTGGAATGTCCCGTTTGAACGGCCAGCGGACCTTGCCAAGGATGATACAACAACGGTCAGCACTGTGCTGCATGCCTTGGACTGGCAAAAGAGCCACCACGGCGCGGATCCTGATTTTATTGTTTTGTTGCAGGTTACGTCACCATTACGGGGGTCGGCTTGTCTGCAGCAGGGTGTTTCACTGTTAAAGTCCACACCAGATGCGGACGCAGTTGTTGGTGTGACCCGGTTGGCACATGGACTGCGCGCCATTTATCAGAAAGCCGATCATGGCTTTCTGGGGCCCATCTCAAACGTAAAGAGTCATGGCGTCCAAGACGCATTTGTGCCAAATGGCGCGTTCTATGCGATACGAACCGAAATATTACGCACGGAAGAGACATTCTTTCCAAAGCGTACCGTGCCGCTTGTCATGACCGATGATTGTTCCGTGGATATAGACACGCCTTATGACTGGCGGGTTGCAGAGGCGCTGCTATGCAGTGCTGAAGAAGGATATTATGATTAAGGCGTCGTTGCGAATATCAAGCTACCTGTTACCAAAAGAATGGCGCAATCATCTCCGGACCATTCGGTCGATGAATTTGGTGACGCTGAGAGATCTGTGCCTTTGTGGCGGGCTGATTGTTCTGTCCACATTGTTGGAAGCATTCAGTGTTTCCATGATACTGCCGCTCTTTGAGTATATTGAGAATAACAGAGACCTTGAAGTCCTGGCGGAAAAAGGCCGGTTCTGGTCCGTTCTGATCAAGGGGTCTGAGCTCCTCAATGTGCCGATTTCCCTGTTGAGCCTTTGCCTGATTATCCTTGGCCTGGTGATATTGCGGCAGGTGTCGAACTACCACAGTACAATGACCCTGATTTCCCTGAAGCAGAAGGTTGGGAAGAATCTCTCTCAACGTCTGTTCGGCGCCATTCTGGCGACAAAGCCATCGTATTTGCAAAGAATGGAGTCAGGGAAATTCTTGAATCTGATTGATGTTCAGGCTCAAGCGACGGCTGCCTTGATCCGATCCTATGCCACATTGATACAGCAGTTCATAACTTTCTTTTTATATGTCAGCGTTATGTTCATTGCAGCCCCGGTGGCAAGCACGATTGCGTTGGGTTTTACGGTTCTGATCCTGGTCAGCCTGAATCACTATATTCGGATCAGCCGAAACCTTAGCATGCGCACGGTCTTGCATCGTCAGCAGTTCTCATCGTTTATTTCCGAACGGTTTCATGGATGGCGGACGATTAAATCATATGGTGCTTTGTCGCGGGAGGAAGCGCGTTTTGATCGATGGGCGCAGAAGTTCTTCACGCTGTCTGTTGATATGTTTCGCATATCCGGGCGGCTACAACTGATCATTACGCCGGTTATGTCCATCCTTGCCCTGGCAATTTTGTATATATCGGTGGACTACATTGGATTGTCCATTTCACAGATCAGTCTGTTTGTGATTGTTTTGTTGCGGCTTACCCCCGTTGCCCAAAACTTTGCCTCGCAGCGTCAACAAATCGCGTCCTTTGGCATGAGCCTGAACAATGTTGTGTCTATTCTGCAGGAGGCACGCCAAGAAAAAGATGTTAGTTCCGGCGACATTGTAATGGATGCGCGATCTGCGGACATAAAACTAAACAACGTGTCATTCACATATAGCGGGCGAGATGAGTCCGTTCTGAACGATGTCACGTTACATATTCCCGCTGGAAAAATGATCGCGATCATGGGACCCTCCGGTGCCGGAAAATCTACACTGGTGGATCTTCTGTCGCGCTTTGTTCATCCGACAAGCGGTCAGATCACTTTTAATGATACACCATTGGAGAATTTTACCACCGCTTCCTTGCGCCAACGTGTGGCCTATGCCTCGCAAGTGCCCTTCATTTTTAATGATACGGTCTATGAAAATATTCTGTATGCGCGCCCGGATGCGACACAGGAAGAAGTTCATTCCGCCAGCAAATCCGCCTTTGCTCATGAGTTTGTGGAATTGATGCCGGACGGCTATAATACAATGCTGGGAGAGGGCGGTGTTATGCTGTCAGGCGGTCAACGGCAACGCTTGGCTTTGGCTCGTGCTTTTCTGGTACATCCAAGCGTCTTGATCCTCGATGAACCAACCAGCTCGTTGGACTATGAATCTGAACGTAAGATTCAACGCGCTGTTGAAGAGATGAGTCATGTTCAAAAGATAACGGTCATCATCGTCGCCCATCGCGTTTCCACGGTCAGCAACGCGGATCTTCTCGTCATTCTGGACAAGGGAAGAATTGTTGATGTCGGCGCGCCAGCTGAAATGCGTAAACGGGATAACTGGTACAAATATGCCGTCACGCTAGAGGATCATTCAGATAGCGATGTCGAAACAGCAAACTCATAGTTTTTGTCCACTTTTTAAGTCATAAGGAATTCGTCATGGGCATTATGAAATCAATGCGGTCAATATTCTGGAACTACGGATTGCCGTTTGTACGCTGGCTGTTTCGTCTGACCGGTCAAGATTGGAATGCCTTCTATACGTGGCTGTTAAACCGCTTAGAACGTGACAATTCGCTTGAGCAGATATTTGAAAAATACCCCTCCAATTCAGGTAAAGAGCGCGGTTTGTACGATTGGTCTCGCGGCGAGTATCATGTTGAGTTTCTCCAGCGTTTGGGACTGAAGCCTCATCACAAAGTATTCGATTTCGGATGTGGTTATGGACGCACCGGGATTCCCCTGGCGAAATACCTGGATGCTGGAAACTATATCGGTGTTGATTTGTCAGGACGCCGAATTGAAATGGCCGAAGAATGGGTGAAGAAAGAAGGAATAGAGCAGAAAAACCCTGTCTTCTTAACAAGATCGGACAATAAACTATCCTGGCTGGATGATAAAAGTATCGACGTGATATTCACGTATTCTGTTTTCACCCATATGCCAAAAGATGATATGATTGAAATACTTGTGGCGTCGCGTCGTGTATTAAAAGACGATGGTATGTTTATTTTCAATTATTCCAAGTCGTATTCAGATGTATTGGAGCAGCCGTCGATAAAAGACTTTCGATATCCGGCACAAGAGATATATGACATGCTCGATACCCTTGGATATGATTATGAAGAACGAACAGATTGGGACGACGATCTGGAAGATGGGAAAAAGTCACCAGTATCAAAGGTTTTAAAGCTCACCAAAAAGCAAACGGCCTGATCGCCATGTCACGGATGGACGAAAAAAGTAAGATCGTATGCGCCTGCTTTTCGGTTTCAGAAGCAGATATACGCGCGCATCTGGCTGACCCGCAAAATACACTTGAATCACTGGTTTCACAGACAGAGATCGGGACAAAATGTACGGCGTGTCTGCTTGATCTTGATTTGATTATCGATGATACCGTCGCGTTGCGGCGTTCCGTTGCCTCCAGATTAGGGCAGGGAATGCAGAAGACAAAAGGTCTTTCAATTACCGCAGATTTGACGTCATCCGGGTTTTTCTTAAACAGGCAGAATGTCAAAACCTCACTGCGAGTTTCCAACTTCCCCGTCTTGTTTGAGTCCAAATATCACGGTGTTCCCTACTCTGTTTCGTTACGTCTTGTCAGTGCGGCTGGTAAATGCGTGAAAACCTATCGGCAGGATTTAAACCTTAATGATACAATGCATGTGTCCTTCTCGGATTTGCTGCCACCCCACATTGAAGATGGCTGGTTCTTGTTGAGCCTTTACCCAAAACAACGAGGGTTGGTTGGGTCGATCCGCCCGCAGGTTGCATTGGAAGGTGCGAATTGGGTGTCCACATATCATACCCAACCACAGGCAATGGCCACGAAGGATGGGGCGCGTAACAAAATTACTGTGTATCATGCGAAAAGCGGCTTTCAGAGTTGTATCTCTGTCATCAATGCAAACAGTCGCCCTGGTAAAGTAACGGTGCGAATGCACGATATGTATGGCCCTTGGAAGATGGAGCATGCTTTGGATTTAGGCGCATCCAATGCGACGATAGTAGATCTGGATGATCTTTTTCCACAGGCCCCCGTCGAAGGCGTATTACAAGTTACTGTCACGTCCGATATCGATACCAGAAAACATATTCTCATCCAGCAGCCCAATGGCAGCCTTAGTATTGATCACTTTCCGAATTAGGCACACTGATGACGTCTGAAAAACTGTTTCACTATGTAACGCCATATATCTTTCCGCTATTTCCCAGAGATGTCGCGCGATTGACTGTTGGGTTGGATATACAGTCTGTGATCGACAAGCGGGTGCCGGATCGGGGGTCTTTTACTCTGGATATCGACTCGAAAGTCTGGGTTGCGGGTAAAGAGATATCAAATGCTGCAGAAACTGTTTTTGTACAGAATGGTGTGGCAACCCCAGAAGTTCTGTCTCTGCAATTTGAGGCAGAAGATCTGGGATATGTAGAAATTATGATCAATTGCGCGGATCGCCCTGTGTTTCAGCGCGTGCAGATTGATCCAGGATACGGCTTCTTTTCCTTCACATCTGGGGCATGGATGACCGTGATTCCTGATATGAAATACGCCCGGCCCCTTATTATTGAATCTGTCAAAGCGACAGGAAAATTCTGTGCGGTTCATACTTCCGCTCATGTCGATCCTAAATCAGGTGTTGGAAATTCCTATTTTCTGGTAAACCCCTATGAAAAAGACATTCTGACGCGCTTTTCTTCTTCTGCTGGGAAGAAGATGAAACATAAAGTGGCGCCTCATTCGGTGGAAATTGCTTCACTTGAGCCATTGATGGGTGACAGTTGTTGGGAAACTGTGATGTTAACAGGTAACAACCGGCTGCCGCTATGGGATATTCGCCACGCATACAATGATGTATTCAGCCTGTTTAACATTGATCACACCGACATGTGGCGTGGTGGCGCGACGCATCGATCAACAACAATGACAGGATTTGCACGAAACGCTATTCGACGGGTGTTGCGCGAAACCGGGTTGCGGCTTAGTTGAATTAAAGGAGATAGTTCGCATCCGGTCGGACAAGCCCTTTCGCAATGCGGTCTTTCCACCAGTTGACGGTCATCTCCAGCCCTGACTGCAATGTCACATCTGACTTCCAGCTTGTCGCCGTGTTCAGCTTTTGTGAGTCTGCAAGCAACGTCATGACTTCAGAATTGGCAGGGCGGAATCGCCCCTGATCGGTAACAACCTGCTTATTGCAGCCGATGATTTCTTTCAAAATGTCAACAGTTTGGCCAATGGATACGGCGACGCCGCTACCCGCATTATAAGCCGTGCCATAGGCGATGGAGGGATGGCCCCCCGCTGTCAAAAATGCGGAAACGGTATCCATTACATAGTTGAAATCACGGGTTGGATCCAATGACCCGATTTTAACGGTCTCACAGTTTGGGTCCAGCATTTGGCGAATAATCGTTGGGATGACTGCCCGTTCGCTTTGGCGCGGTCCATATGTGTTGAAAGGGCGCAGGATGACGCCTGGAAAGTCGAAAGACTTTACATAGGCTTCGACCATATGATCCGCGGCGATCTTGGAAGCAGAGTAAGGGGATTGCCCCTGCATCGGGTGAAGTTCGGTGATGGGGGTGAACAATGCGGTTCCGTATACTTCAGATGTTGAAGTGTGAACCATTCTTGTGACCTTGTGTCTCCGGCAAGCTTCCATAATATTGACTGTGCCGGTCAGGTTTACATCAATGTAACTTTGTGGGGCGTCATAGGAAAAAGGAATGGCGATCAGCGCGGCAAGATGGAAAACGATATCCATATCCTGCACAATTTTATCGGTATAGGCCGGGTCGCGAATATCACCGCGGACGATTTCGATCGAAGCCCGATTGTCGGAAGACAGATCATCCAGCCAACCACTGCTGCCAAAAGCGTTATAGGCCGCAAGCGCCCTGACATTTGCCCCTTGCGAAAGCAGGGTTTCCGTCAAATGAGATCCGATGAAACCATCGGCACCTGTAACAAGAACAGATTTTCCTGTGAAAAAGGTTTCGGCACTTAATGGCATGGTTTTCTCTTTCTAGATGGTGATATTGCGCATACATCTCTGTCTATTAGAGGATTGTCAAACATAGTGTCTAATCTTCTCAAGCTGTTCTGACCCCACGCCGTAACAAGTAGCAACTAATAGCCAACGCTTCGACAGCGTTCCAACATAGAGAATGGATAGTCAGTACTATGTCTTCGACAGATGATGGTCGTAAGGTCAACTTGTTTGAACCTGATATTGGTCAAATTGAGAAAGACGCTGTTTTGTCTGTTTTAGACAGTGGATGGCTGGCGATGGGGGCGCGCTGCAAGCAGTTTGAGGAGGAATTCGCGCAATACCTTGGTGTGAAGTATGCTGTCGCGCTCAGTTCCTGCACTTCTGCGCTTCATATCGCTTACCTGCTGGCGGATGTGGGGCCGGGGGATGAAGTTATCGTGCCATCCTTGACTTTTGTGGCGACGGCAAATGCCGTTGCATATTGTGGCGGTAAGGCTGTTTTTGCAGATATTGTGAGTGATAGCGATTGGACTATTTCCGCTGAGGCGATTGAAGCATCGATCACGAAAAAAACGAAAGCCATATGTGTCATGCATTATGGCGGCTATAGCTGTGATATGGATGCTATTGAGCGGGTGGCACAGGCCCATGGCATTCCCATCATTGAGGATGCCTGTCATGGTCTGGGGGGCAGTATCGCATCCGGAAAAATGATCGGCAGCGTCGGACAGACCGCTTGCTTCAGTTTCTATTCCAACAAGGCAATCACCACCGGGGAAGGGGGTATGCTGGTTACCAATGACGCCGCATTGGCGCAACGGGCCCGCCTGTTGCGGGCGCATGGAATGACCAACACGACATATGACCGTGTAAAGGGTGCGATGGGTTATGATGTTACCGAGCTTGGCTACAATTATCGCCTGGATGAAATTCGCTCCGCAATCGGACTGGCGCAAATGTCCCGCCTGCCTGTGGCCTTGACCATGCGGAAAAGGCTGGCGGCGCATTATGCGAAACGATTGGCGCAGATAGCGGGGGTTTCTCTCCCCAATCATGGCGCGCGCGGCACGCCTGCGCATTATGTTTTACCAGTCATTGTCGACGAAGAATACGATCGGGATCGCGCGCGTTTAGCAATGCACGAGTTGGGGGTTCAGACCAGCATTCATTACGAGCCGGTACATTCTTTCGGTCATTACGCCAAGGCTGGCTGGAGCCTGCCCTTAACCGAGAACGTGGCCTCTCGAACAATGAGTCTTCCGCTGTATCCGTCCCTTGAAGAGGATGCAGTTGATATCATCTGTGACCGTCTCGCCAGCGTATTGCCAGGTTGCAAGAAGTAGCACGTACAATAATGGAAAAGCCGACCTATCTTCTTTTCGGTGCCAGTCCAGAGGCCCTGGGCCTGTGTCATGCGTTAGGGATTTCCCTGGCCGGGGTCAGTGATCCGATATTTGGTGGCAGGCAGACACGCTGGTTTGATTTGCCCGCATATGGGAACGACCTGGATGCCTGCCAGAAAAGCAATGCATCGTCGGCGGTTTTGGCGATCGACAATTCACGCATTCGCGAACAGGTTTATCGCAGCCTAATAGACGCCGGGCTTGATTTCCCTCCGGTATCCGGGGGATATCTGGGCGCTGAACCCGCATCTGGATTGTTCCTTCAGCGTTTGGGAAATGTTTCAGAGGGATGCATCTTGTCTGAAGGTGTGCGCGTCAATATTGGCGGCTCCATCATGCACGAATGTGTCGTTGGGCGTTTCGTAACAATAGGGCCTGGCGCTGTTGTCCTGGGTAAGGTCACGCTTGGAGACCATTGTTACATCGGGGCGAATGCGACTGTTCTGCCAGGACTGAGCATAGGGGCCGGCGCACTTGTCGGCGCGGGCGCGGTTGTCACAAAGGATGTGCCCGCAGGCACTGTTGTAAAGGGCAATCCGGCCCGATGACAGATGTGCTGTTTCGCTGTGATGCATCGCCTCAGCATGGTTTTGGGCATTTGGCGCGGTGTCTGCAGCTTGGTCGCATGTTGTCAGAAAAAGGCTTCCGTGTTTGGTTTCAAGGCCATTACAGTGAGGGCGCACAGCACCGGATAGAGCAAAATGGCTTTTCCGGCTCTATTCTGTCCATTGATGATCAACGCCCCATGGCGCTCGCCATTTATGACACGATGGATAACACTGAAGATCCGCAAATTTTTGATCTGTCTGCCCTTCAGGCAGTTGCAAAGCGATCGACGTTATGTGTTTTTATGGCCAATGGTTTGGTTGCCCCAAACACCGTCCCCTCGAATACGATGGTGATTGGTTACAAACCGTCTGGTCAGAATAGCATCCCTCCGATGGTGCAATGGGGGTTGGAATTCGCACCGACAGATATTCCACAGGACATTCTGTTTAATCCCAGGAAGGGAAGCCTTCTGATTGCCCTGGGCGGTGGTCAGGGCAATTCAGCCATGCTTATGGCGCTGGACGTTGTGGCAGGTATGTCGAGCGTCCATCATGTTGATATCTTGCAATCGCCTGTTGGGGACTATGTTTCCCCTGAAGGGCGTTTGGCCGCGCATCAGACATTCCGGGAATGGAGCAGGTTGCCATCTGTTTTTCCGCTGATCGCGGGATCAGAACTTGTCCTTTGCTCTTATGGGCATTTTGCTTATGAGGCGATGGCCCTGGGGGCTGGGGTCTGTGTTGTCGGGCAAAAGCCGTTTCAGGCTGAGTATGGCGCTCTTCTGGAGAAGGCTGGTTTTGCTGTGAATGCTGGCCTCTTGTCGACGATCTCCCCTGAGGCGTTGTTTCAGGCTTTGAGGAAGACATCATCTGGCTGTGATGAAAGGTCCAGCCGCGCAACGGCACAGATTGCGCGGTGCGGCTTACAACGGGTGGTGGATGCTGTGCTTACGGCATTGAATGATATTGAAGTCACTTTGAAATGAATGTGTGCTGGAGAAGCCAATGTTAAATGGAAAAACTGTTCTTGTAACCGGTGCGACCGGGTCCTTCGGTCAAAAATTCGTAGAAACGGTTCTAGAAAAATATGACGTGAAGAAGCTGATCATCTTTAGCCGGGATGAGATGAAGCAATTTGACATGGCACAGCGTTGGTCCGAGGAGAAGCATCCAGCGTTACGTTATTTCATCGGTGATGTGCGCGACAAGGACCGCCTGATGATGGCCTGTTCCGGCGTCGATATCATTATCCATGCTGCGGCGATCAAGCACATTACGGTGGCCGAACGCAATCCGATGGAATGCATCGCGACCAATGTCCTGGGGGCCGAAAACATCATACAGGCAGCCATTGCCAATAAGGTTTCCAAGGTTGTCGCTCTGTCTACGGATAAGGCTGCCAATCCAATCAACCTGTATGGCGCAACGAAACTTTGTTCCGATAAGCTGTTTGTTGCGGCGAATAATCTTTCCGGTACGGTTAAGACCCGCTTTTCGGTCGTGCGCTATGGGAACGTTATCGGATCCCGGGGAAGCGTCATCCCGTTTTTCAAAAAGCTGGCCGCTCAGGGTGTTACCCGACTGCCAATCACAGATCCTAGCATGACCCGTTTTGTCATCACTCTGGATAAGGGGGTCGACCTCGTCCTGCGCGCCCTCAGCGATATGCTGGGGGGGGAGATTTTTGTGCCGCGCCTGCCCAGTATCAAGGTAACAGATCTCGTTCCGTTGATTACCGGCTCTCAGGACTTCGACGTTGTTGGCATCCGGGCCGGTGAAAAACTGCACGAAGTCATGATCCCCGCGGAAGAATCACGGAATTGTATTCGGATCGGTGATTACTACGTTATTCAGCCGCAACATAGCTGGTGGGATATGAAAGCCTTCGCCGAGCGGGCAAGCTCCTTGGGCGAAGAGGTCACACCAGGATGGGAATATGCCAGCGGCACGAATGACTGGTGGGTTACACCAGACGAATTGCAGCAGATTGTTGCGTCGGTAGAGGCTGGATAAGGTTCTGCAGCGGTATGCTTGGTATTCGGGTTGCCTCGTCCTTCACTGCCGGTCGTGGTCATATCGCCCGATGCGAGGCCATTCGCGCGCATTTTAATGAATCTGTGACCTGGTTTGCCGATCCGCAGGGAGTTCATGATCTGGGGGGGCCCGACGATACGGTGCAGGTTGAGCGGGAAACAGAAAGTATTGACGCGCTTAAGGTCGCCGTGAACGCGGGGCGTGTCAGCATGGTTCTGCTGGATTCCTATCTTCTTAAACCAGAGGCCATTGCAACTCTTTCCCGATCAGTCCCTTGTCTGGCGATATGCGATTATCCGCCTTTTCCGGATGTCCACCGGGTTGTGGCACCCCAGGCATTCCAGAAGTCTGAAGACAACATTTACGGGGGTCTTGAGTACCAGATTGTCTCTGCTGGGTTTTCTTCCTATCGTGGAAAGTCGGTCGCTGAGATTGGCGATGCGGCACGTATTCTGGTTTCCTTTGGCGCGCGGGACTCGTCCAACCGAACAGCGCTTGTGCTGTCCGCATTGGAATTGGTGCGAAGGCGTTGGAACATTTCGGTTACATGTGTATTGGGCGATCATGCGCCGCATCGTGATGACATTCGCCAACGGCTTGTTGGTCATGCGGATATGTCTCTTATGGAGGGGGTCCATGATATGGGTCCGCTTTACGCAACCCATAACCTGGCCATTGGGGCCCCCGGAATCTCCCAGGCAGAACGCGCTTTTTGTGGCTTACCCAGCCTGTTAATAGCGCAAAATGAGGCCCAGAAACCACTGTGTTGTGCTTGGGCGGATTTACATGCGGCATCGATTTCAAAACCGGATTTACAGGAAATTGCAGAACGGACAGAGGCGCTTATAGGCGGTGCGGCCCTTCGCAATGACCTGCGTTGCAATGCGATGCGTTTGGTCGATGGGGCAGGGGCAAAGCGAATTGCCGATTTAATACGGGAAATGATGAAATGATGTCAGCGCGATGATAAAATATCCATATTCCAGACCCGATGTATCAGACGCGGATATACAGGCCGTTGTATCCTCCCTTAAAGGGCAGTTTTTGACCCAAGGTCCGGCCTTGGAAGCGTTCGAAACGGCCCTTTGCGAGTGTCTTGGCGGTCAACAGGCGGTTGTCTGTAACTCAGGGACTGCGGCGCTGCATCTGATCTACATGGCGTTAGGTCTTGGACCACAGGCCGGTCTTGTGACGTCCCCGTTGACATTTGTCGCAACAGCCAATGCGGCCCGGATGTGCGGTGCGCCCGTATCGTTTTCTGACACTGATCCGACAACGGGATTGATGACACCAGACGACTTGCAACGGGCCATAGAAAGCGCTGATTTTCCGGTCCGTGCAGCAAGTATCATTCATCTTGGGGGGCGCGTCGCGGATCTTCCTGCCCTGCAGGCTGTGGCAGAGGCCCATAACATTCTTTTGGTGGAGGATGCCTGTCATGCGCCCGGCGCCGCATATAATTCGACGGCAGGGCGTCATCGTATCGGAGATTGTTCCCATAGCATAGCGGCGGCGTTCAGCTTTCATGCCATAAAACATGTGACAATGGGAGAGGGCGGCGCTGTACTGACCAATGATCCCGAATTGGCTGTCAGAATGCGCCTGTTGCGGAACCATGGCTTAGAGCGCAACGCAGATGTATGGACACAGGCGCCGGAGCCCAACGCCCCCTGGTATTATGAAATGCAGGAGATCGGATGGAACTATCGGGCGGATGAATTGGCCTGCAGCCTAGGTTTAAGCCAACTGAAGCGACTGCCTGAGGGGTTGCAGATCCGCAGGGACCTTGTACGTCGGTATAATGACCTTCTGGCGGATATTCCGGGACTGTCGACCCCCTTTATTCCCAATGATCCGGAGTCTCATGCATGGCATCTTTACGCCGTGTCGATTGATTTCTCTGGACTGAAACGCCGCCGGGGCGATGTCATGCGCGCGCTGGCAGATGTGGGGATCGGCACACAGGTTCATTACATACCCGTTTCCTCTCAGCCCTATTTCCAATCCTTGGGCGGGCAGGTTCTCCCCGGGGTACAGCGCTATTATGACGGCACACTCAGTCTCCCATTATACCCTCAACTGACAGAACAGGATCAGGAGTTTATTGCCGATAAGGTTCGGCAATGCCTCGCTCCTTAGAACACATGAAATCAGCCAATTTTGCTGTAAACTCACGCATGCTTTTCAGGTTAGATGCCGTTCGCGGACAAGAAGCGAATACTCCAAGTGATTATTTCTGGATTGATATCTTAGTATGAACAACCATGATTTCAGCCGTTTCAGACATGTCTTTTGCGACAGTCTGGAGGCGATCAGGTACGCCAGACGCTGCAATTTACCTAAGACGGCCCGGA
Source organism: Hwanghaeella sp. 1Z406 (assembly GCF_048892425.1). Taxonomy (NCBI): domain Bacteria; kingdom Pseudomonadati; phylum Pseudomonadota; class Alphaproteobacteria; order Rhodospirillales; family Aestuariispiraceae; genus Hwanghaeella; species Hwanghaeella sp. 1Z406. The sequence continues at coordinate 313,106 of NZ_JBLZHU010000004.1, read as the reverse complement.
TATTCAGCGCTTCACCAGCCGTGTTATTATCCGGTACGACAGGGGTTGAGCCGGAACCGGTCTCTGAAGATACCCTGAATGATTACTGGTATCAGGCGGGCCATCTGGCTTCGTCCCTATTCGCGCATTGGCGTGATGCCGGGAAAGATCATGATCAAGCCCTGATCGCCGCCCGTGTCAGTGTCGTTGTCCATCATCAATTGACCCGTGCCCTGTGCCTGGCAGAGGCAGATTTTAAGGAACCCCGGCTCTATCTGGCGGCTCAGACAGGTCAGCTTGCCCTGGATCATCGGTTGGAGGCTATATGGCCGGTTCTGTTGCAGGGCAATCCAGATTTCCAGCGGATCGCTGTGCCCCATGAAATTGTGCCAAAGATCGGGACTGCCATTCCCTCCCTGCGGCAAAGACTGGTACTGTCCGGATTTGCGGATATCGGATTTCGGCTGGTGGAGCGATTCTGGCGGTCACGGTCGATAAAAAACCGTCCAGTTGCGCTGGTTTTTCATGACTCAGAGTTTGTGAAGGAAGCCGCTTTTGGATTGGTGCGGCATGGCTATGCCCTGCGCACGATGTCGGCAAAACATACGATTGGTGAGAGTCTTAAGTTAGAAGCAATTCCAGCGAGGCTGTTGCAGCCTTTTGACACATTCTTGAAAACCCACTTCACACCCTCTGTTATTGCACCGGCCCTGGCCCATTTTAACTCAGTCTTAAGTCGGGCCCTGGCAGAGTATGACGTTGGGTTGCAGTATTGGGAAAGGAAGCTTCCAGGGTTGGTGGGCACTAAAAACAGTGTCGTGCTGACAACCGTTACGAATGCCCCTTCAGCCATTGCCGCCGCAAGGATTGCACAAACCCTGTCTGTGCCGGTTGTTGGCTTTCAGCATGGCGTAACGCGTGAAATTGCCGGTTCTCATAAGGCACTGACGTGCAATTTCGAGAATACGGCAACAAATCTGTTTATGACATTCAATCCGGAAGCCACGCGCATATCAAATGACACCCCCTTCAACAGGGCCCAAATTCATACTGTGGGCATGCCCGCAGTATATCGACGCATGCAGCGATCATCGGGTGAGGATCGTGCTCATCCTCTGCTTTATGTCTCTACCATGCTGCCTGTTGGGAATGTGAATCATGCTTCGGGTGGCGTGTCGGACCTGGAGAAGACGCGCCGGGAAATAAGCCTGGTTCGGAATGTCTTCGGTCAACTGCCGCATGGTGTGAAGTACAAACCCTATCCGGCGAGAGATTGTTACGTGGATGGCGATCCAGTCTTGGAGGCGATTTCTAAAGAACCCGGTATCACGGTTTTCGATCAGGACATTGATTTGCGTTACATTGCGCATCATCACAAGGTCATTATTACGGCGCGTGCGACCAGTACGGTCAGCTGGTGTCTGCTGACCGGTCTTCCAGTTGTGTTCATCAATCACCCGACGCATGCACCATTACGGGAAGAATATCGTCAGGCTTTTGCTGACAGTCTGTTTCTGTTCGATTGGGATGATCCTGATATGCATCAGACATTGCGGGCGTTTCTGTCTCAACCGATCAAGGATATCGAACAACAATATGCTGCGAAGAAGAATGCGCGCCAAGAATTGCTGGATCAGGCCATATCGGGCCCGAAAGGAAATGCGGGCAGGCGGGCTGTGGATATTATCTTAGCGCAGGTTTCAAAAGGTGCAGCATCATGATCCATCGATCCCATTGTGTCGTCGTAGCAGAAATTGGCATCAATCATGAGGGAAGCGTTGAAACATGTGCGGAAATGGTTGCGCAGGCGGCATGGGCCGGGGCGGACGCGATTAAACTTCAGACTGTCGATGCTGATATCAGCTACGATAAAAACAGCCCAAGCTACACGCTATTCAAACGCAGTGCCTTGACGCCGGAAGAGACAGCGCAAATCTTCCAACAATCCAGAAGACTGGGGATGGCGGCGTTCACGACTGCTGTTGACCCCGTTACCATTGATTGGGTGGATAGACTGGACCCCGACGCCCATAAGGTTTCCTCTGGCCTACTGACGACAACGCCAATCGTTCATTATCTTGCTTCCAAGGGGCGACCTCTGATTATGTCGACGGGCATGTCGACGGAAGATGATATCCAGGACGCAATGGAGGCGGCGCGGGCAGGTGGTGCAACCGATATCACATTGTTGCATTGCACGTCTCTTTATCCAGCCGCTCCTGAACTGCTGAATCTGTCTTCTATTCCCTGGCTGGCCGATCGATGGAATGTACGGCCCGGCTTTTCGGATCATAGTCTGGGCGACGAGGCGGCCATGCTTGCCGTGGTATTCGGTGCAACGATGGTAGAGAAGCACTTTACGTTGGATGTGACGCGACCGGATTTCGATCATCACTTATCCCTGGATCCGATCGCCTTCAAAGAAATGGTCCGCAAGATTCGGGTTGCGGAAAAAATGGTTGGTACGCCCGGTCGTGTAATGAGCGACGCGGAACTGGAAATGCGCCGCTGGGCGCATCGCGTTCTGGTCGTCACCCGGGATATTGATGCCCATACCGCATTGTTAGACAGCGACGTCACCTATCGTCGACCGGCCAAGGATGTGGAGCCAGGCGGTCTGCCTCCCAAAGAGTTGCGGCGGGTGATTGGGTGCTGTGTCTCTCAATTCTTGACGGCTGGAACCGTGCTGCGGCCAGAACATTTGGAGGGTTGGAAATGACAGCCCAATTACGTTGCCTTGTGAAAGAAGGTATCCTTTTATGACGTGCATTCTTGTGACGGCGGCCGGGGGCACATTGGCCCCCTTGAACATCCGGTTACTTCGGGAAAGTCGTCGGCATGCGGTGACGGTTGTCGCCGTCGACTCGCGGCCTGAGGCGGCTGGCAAGGATTTCGCGGATCACTTCAGCGTTGTTCCCCCGGCCAATGATCCAGGTTACGTATCGGCGATTGTTACCCTGATCCAGCGGTATGGCGTGACTATTGTGCTGCCATGGTCAGATGAAGAAGCAATCACCCTGGCGACACATCGTGAAACCATTGAGCAAACGGGTGCTTTGCTTGCCTGCGCGGATCTGTGGTCCTTACATACGATGAGCAACAAGGCCACCTCGATGCGGCATTTGTCGGCGCATGGTATTCGGATTCCCAAATGGCATATCGTTGAATCGGTCGACTCGCTGCAGCGTGATATCGATAAGGCAATGCATGACAATGCCGAACTGGTCATAAAGCCAATGCAATCGCGTGGTGGGCGAGAGGTTTATGTCATCCGGAATGATATTGTTGGGCAGGTCGATTATTATGGATCGCGGGAATGTCATACCGATTGGGCGACGTTTGAAAAGACCTATCGCCAGGGTGTTAATGCACAACTGCCAGTCATGATGATGGAACGGCTGTTTCTCCCAGCCCTGGATATCGACGTTCTGGCCTGGCAGGGAAAACTCGTACAGGCGGTCCCCAGAGAGCGTCTGAATCCATCAGGCATTCCCTTCCGGGGCAGTATTTTTCGGGACACAGATGCGTTGACCAGGATTGCGCAGGATGTGGTTGCATCCCTGAACTTATCCTGGCTGTATGACATTGACTTGATGAGTGATGCGCATGGGAATCCTGTTGTCATCGAACTCAATCCCCGCCCAAGCGGCAGCATTGCCGCATCCATCCATGCCGGAATCCCTTTCTATGAAATGCTGATGGATCTGGCAGCCGGGATCGTGCCAAGCGCTGTTGCGATACCAGAAGATGGTCGGCGGATTGTACCCTATATGGATTGTTCTTTCCCGGTTGGAGCCCAATGATGTCTTCGTCTTCGCCCTCAATGCGTGGAAAAGTTGTTGCGATTGTTCAGGCACGGATGGGGTCCACTCGGCTGCCAGGTAAATCTCTTTTGCCCCTGTCGGGTAAGCCGGCAATAGAGCGCTTGTTAAGCCGGCTGGCGCGGGCGCACCAGGTTGATGAGATTTGGGTGGCAACCAGTGATAAGGGTGAGAATGATCCTTTGGTTGCTTTGGTGGAGGGGCTGGGCTTCCCGGTCTTTCGTGGCGATGAGAATGATGTCTTGTCCCGTTTCGCCATCGTCGCCCAGAAAAGCGGTGCCGATGCGATTGTCCGTGTCACAGGCGACTGCCCGCTGATTGATCCGGTTGTTGTCGACAGTATCATTCAGCATTTCCGGGCCTCCGATGCGGATTTTGTCTCCAATACTTTAAGCCGCAGCTTTCCTGATGGCCTGGATGTAGAGGTTTTCACCGTTGCTGCCTTGAATGAGGCCGCGTCAAAGGCGCAAGATCCCTTTTTACGCCAGCATGTAACACCGTACATTCATGGCCGTTTAAAAGACCGCTTCCCTGCGGGGGATTTCAAACGGGAGCAAGTCATATGGCCACAGAATTATGGGCATTTGCGGTGGACATTGGATGAGGCAGCGGATGCTGATTTTCTGAGCAGGGTGTTTTCTGATCTGCCGGAACAGTGCGGCTGGTTGGATGTGATCGCCTATTGCACGGCCAATCCAGCGCTGTTTTTCTTCAATAGATCCATTCCCCATAATCAGGGAACTACCCTTGATCTGCAGGAGTCGAGGGGGCGTTACCAGGAAAGCAATCGCCTGTTTGAACGCGCACGCCAGACAATACCGCTGGCCAGTCAGACATTTTCCAAAAGTTACCAGCAATGGGTAAAGGGGTCGACGCCCCTGTTTTTGGATCGCGGTCGGGGCGGCTGGGTTTGGGATGTTGACGGCAATCGCTATGCGGATTTTGTCCTGGGCTTGCTCCCCGTCATTCTGGGCTATGCCGATCCGGACGTGAATGCCGCGATGATGGACCAGATGGAACGCGGTGCAACATTCTCATTGCCGACGCGCCTGGAAATGGAATTGGCGGAACGCTTGGTTCGGCTTATCCCCTGTGCCGAAAAGGTTCGTTTTGGTAAAAATGGTTCTGATGCGACAACAGCGGCGATCAGATTGGCCCGCGCAAAAACCGGTCGCGATAAGGTCGTTGTCGGTGGCTATCATGGTTGGCATGATTGGTATATTGGATCCACCGCCCGCCGCCTTGGCGTGCCCGGAGTGGTGCAAGATCTGACAGAGAATTTCGCCTTTAACGATGCCGATCAGCTGGAGGATATTCTGAAAGGGCAGCCCGATGCATTTGCCGCTGTCATTTTGGAACCGGCTGGAACAGTGAATCCGGCCCCGGGATTTCTGGAGCGTGTGCGCGCATTGACGGAACAGTACGGCGTTGTGCTGATATTTGACGAGATCGTAACCGGATTCCGGATGGATCTGGGCGGTGCACAGGCTGTGTATGGGGTCACGCCGGACCTGGCCTGTGTCGGGAAAGCCATGGGCAACGGGATGCCGATCGCAGCCGTCGTGGGGCGGTCAGATATTATGGACCTAATGGAGGATATTTTCTTTTCCGGCACATTTGGGGGGGAGGCGATTTCTCTGGCGGCAGCGATTGCAACAATTGATAAATTGGAAAGCCAGAATGTCATTCCACGCTTGAAGACCGTCGGAGCTAATTTTGCCACAATGGCCAATGGTATCTTCCGGGATGTCGGCATGGATAACTATGTTCAGGTCACCGATATTGATTGGTGGCCACGATTGAGTTTTTCTGAGGCACCGATTTCGGGCGGGTTACTGACCAGTTTGATGCGGCAGGAATTTGTCGCAAATGGTTTACTGCTGGGGGCTTCTTTTAATCTGTGTCTGGCGCAGGAGGATGACGGCTTCCAAAAGCATGTTGAACAAGGGATGCGGGCGGCTATGGAGCAAGTGAAGGAGCATATGGCCCTGCCGGATCCCAGGATGGCCCTGAAAGGCGATATGATTCAGCCCACATTCTCAGTTCGGAAATAGGGATGCCGCCATCCATTTCTCTTCGTCCTGCGACAATGGATGATGCTGGGATATTGCTGGATTGGGTTAACCAACCAGATTCCCTGGCTCATAAACTGAAGACGACAAAGCCAATAGAGGCGGATCAGCACTCTGCATGGCTTGCCGGCGCGCTAGAAAGCGAAGCCTGCCTGCTATGGATTCTGGAAGCAGAAGGAAGACCTGTTGGTCAGGTTCGGTTTCAGAAAACGGATGGCTCGCGCTGGAATATTGATATCTATATAGATGCTGCGTGCCGTGGATCTGGCGCGGCGCAATATGCAATTCGCACTGCTGCGGGCCTATTGGCCTTACGAGAGCCTTCGGCCATCTTGCAGGCTGATGTAAAGGCTGTGAATCAAGCATCCTTGAAACTATTTGATCGGCTGGGCTTTACGATGGAACAGGCGGGACCAGACTATTCCACCTTTTTCGTCCGAATAGGGGATATCAAATGATTGAGGGATTGACCAACATTGCCGTCATTGCGGCGCATCCGGACGATGAGGTGCTGGGATTTGGTGGCACGATGCATCGCATCTCATCAAAGGGTGGGGCCGTTTCTGTGCTGATACTTGCAACCGGTCTTGCCGCGCGACAGACCTCTGGCGCCGCAGACCCCTCAGATTTGGCGCAATTGCGGGAACACTCGGAAAGCGCTAACACCCTGCTGGGTGTGCGAGACCTTCAATTCGCAGATTTTCCTGATAACCGCATGGATACGGTAGCATTGCTGGATGTGGTTCACCGGGTGGAGGCCTTTCTGGACGGGGTTAAACCAGATGCGGTTTTCACGCATCATGCGGGGGATCTGAATGTGGATCACCAGATAACCGCCAAAGCCGTCCAAACAGCCTGCCGAAGCTTGCCTGGCTTCGCGCCGACACTTATTCATGGCGAGGTTTTGTCATCAACGGAATATGCCCTTCCAGAAGATCAGATTCAGCCAAACATGTATGTGGAACTCGGATCCTCTCTGGACGTGAAGATTGCTGCTATGGCCTGCTACAAAGAGGAGCTTAGAGACTTTCCACATCCCCGAAGTCTGGACGCCATTCGGGCGCAGGCGGCCCTGCGCGGCACGCAGAGCGGTGTTTCCGCAGCTGAGGCATTTCGTATTGTCCGTAAAGTCATCACATTATGAACGCTGGATTATCCGTGTCCGTAGGACTGATTCAAATTATCAATGAAAGTCTTGTCAGAGGACACTTCGGACATGGTCCCTGCGGATTAAGATGGAGGTTTCCTTGTTGCGATCAATCGCGAATGATCGGCCTTGGGGACTTCTATAGATGACGCCGCGAAAAATCGCTTTTGTGCTGCCCTCTTTTGCAGGGGGGGGTGCTGAGCGGGTTATGTTGCACTTTTTGCACAGCCTGAAGCCAGAACAGTATCAGGTTGTTCTTATCGTCCTAACGGGGGAAGGACCACTTCGTGCCTCCCTCTCAAAATCAGTTCGGTTGATTGATCTTGGCGCGTCCCGTCTCAGAACCGCTCTGTTTCGCCTTAGGCACTGTATTTCCAAAGAGAAGCCGGATGTTCTGGTCAGCACGATGGGTTATCTGAATCTGGCCGTGCTGGGCGTTTGCGCGACCTTGTCTCAGCCCCCTTCTGTAATCGTGCGTGAAGCCAATACGGTTGATAGCACGCTGCGCTGGTTGCCAATTGGTGTTGGGAAACTGGCTTATCGTCTGCTTTATCCACGCGCGGATTTTGTCGTATGCAATGCCCGCCATGTCGCTAATGAGTTGGAGGCACTGTGCCCTGGATTGCGCCGGTTGGTCGAATTGATCGTAAATCCCATCGATGTACCCGGACTTCGAATACAGGCGATACAACCGATATCGGAGGAATTCTCTAAGGGGTGGTTTGTCGCTATCGGGCGGCTGACGCCAGCAAAGGGTTTTGACCGATTACTGGAGGTCCTGTCTGAGTGTCCGCCGCAGGTAAAGGTGCTTTTCATTGGTGATGGGCCGGAACGGAGTCGGTTAGAGAGTTTGACCAAAAGCATGAATGTATCCCCCCAAGCGCGATTTATTGGCTTTCAGGACAATCCCTGGGCAATCCTGGCGCGCAGTCGAGGCCTTGTCATGATGTCACGTTGGGAAGGCCTGCCTAATGTCGCGCTGGAGGCGTTGGCATGTGGTGTTCCAGTTTATGGATTGGAAAGCGTGGACGGGTTAGGAGAGATTCAAGAACAGGCCGCACAAGGGGCGGTGTTGCTGGCACCAAACAGTCAAGAACTGGTGGATTTACTCTCCACATCGGCCATTTCAGGGTCAAAGTCTGACGAGTTGGCCCCCTCCCTGTTGCCAGCCGCCTTTGAAGGCGCGGTTGTGCGACAGCAGTTTATGTCTTTGGTCGAAAAGGCGCTTCATGAAAGGCACGGGCGTGCTGACACGGAATGATTTCATTAAAATATTTTTGGCGGCCCTGATCATCCGCGGGGCACATATTATTTTTTTGGTCGCTATTGGTGTCGGCGTGACCGCACCGGATTCAGGTCTGTATCTTGATAGGGCAGATTGGTTTTTTCGAACGGGTGCGTTTTTATTCGGCCCTGCAGGTGCCCCCGTACCCGATTATGAACGGGTTTATGGCTATACATTGGTCCTGGCCGGACTGAAGTCAGTCTTTGGCAGTATCTTGTTGCCTGCGGTTATTTTTCAATCGCTTGTCGATTCAGTAACAGTGTGCCTGATCGGGGCGGTTGCCTCCCGTATTGGGCGGCGGGTTGGTCTTTTGGCGGCCATTCTGACCATTCTGTGGCCGAATATGGTGCTGCATTCAACGCTTCTGCTGTCAGATTCCCTGGCATTGGCAGCGAGCGTTGGGGGAATATTCTTTTTTGTACGCACTTTGGAGCGACGGTCTGTTAAACAAGCGGTCTGGATGTCGGTCTGCTTTGGAGTGTCGCTTGCGATCAGACCGGCGGCACTGCCCCTAGTTCCAGTCATATCCGTGATTCTGTGCGGGTATTTCTTCTGGTACGGAACGCTGCGATCCCCTTTTCTTGCGGTCGTTGTCGGGTTTTTGCCACTTGTATTTGCTGCATTGTTTCTCATGCCGCAGGTTTTACGAATTGAGCAGAATTTTGGAACCTATCGCATTACAGCACAGCAAGGGACCCATTTACTGAACTGGGTTACGGCGGAGATTTATGCCGAGAGTCGGGGAGGAACCCGGGGCCAATGGGCCAGCGAATTCGAGCAGGAGGCGATCCATCGTGCTGCGGATATTCCAAACACAGCTGCGTTTAAACAGTCTGATATTCGTGTTGCTTTGGCATGGGAGAAACTTTCAGAGATTGCGCCGTTGGATATAGCCGTCACTTGGGGCCGCGCGGCTGCAATGAACCTGATCTTGCCCAGTCTTATGGTGCATCCGGTGGTCCAAAACCTGAAGTCTGAATCTTTCTCCAACTCTTCTGGTACCGGCATTATAGATCGCGTCACAAGCTTTGTTCAACGACAGTCCAGCGGGTATGTAGCGATTACAATAATCTCTCTTACAATTGTCGCTATTGGCAGCCTGTTTGCCGTGTGGGGACTTATACTATCCGGGCGTCAGTATCCAAAAATGACCCTGTTGGGCCTGGGATATTGTGCCTACTATCTGGTGCTGACCGGCCCGGTATTGGGGGCAAAATACGCCTTGCCCTTTGATCCTGTCCTTATTGTCTGGACGGCTTTGGGAATACTGGGCGGTCTGGATAGATTTCGAATGTTGCGCGAGGTAAGAGTCTAATGGGTATTGATCCGACTGCATTTGTGCATGCCTCTGCCATCGTTGACGAAGGCGCTGTGGTTAATGCGGACTGTAAAATCTGGCATTTTGTGCATGTCTTATCCAATACCAGCATTGGGCGCGGCAGTGTTCTTGGTCAAAATGTTATGGCGGGCCCGAATGTTACCATTGGGTCGGGGTGCAAGATTCAAAACAATGTCTCATTGTACAAAGGTGTTACGCTGGAAGCGGATGTTTTTTGCGGCCCATCCTGTGTTTTCACCAATGTCCTGACACCGCGTGCATTTGTTGAACGCAAGGATGAATTCCTGCCAACACTGGTTCGCATGGGGGCGACAATTGGCGCGAATGCCACCATCATCTGTGGTGTCACGATTGGCCGCTATGCAATGATCGGGGCAGGGGCGGTTGTCACCAAGGATATCCCGGATCATGCATTGGTTGTTGGGAATCCAGCCCGACACTTGGGATGGGTCGGTCGCAGTGGCGATCGTTTGGATGAAAATCTAGTCTGCCCGCGAACCGGCGAGCGATATCAGCTGTCCGATTCTGGTCTTTCGCTTTGTGAGTGACGTTAGAACCTCTTTACGAATTTTTCCAAGCGCAGGTGTTTAATGGTCAAAGTTGAGATGGTTGATCTCAAGGCGCAGATGGCGTCAATCGGTGAGCAGATTTCAGCGCGGATTGCCGATGTCTTGGCGCATGGTCAGTTCATTATGGGCCCAGAAGTTGTGGAACTGGAAGAGGCGCTCTCCCAGTTTTGTGGCGCGCCTCATACAGTGACGTGCGGTAATGGTACAGATGCCTTGCAAATCGCCCTGATGGCCGATGGCATTGGTCCCGGGGATGCCGTCTTTGTTCCCGGTTTTACATTCACGGCGACGGCGGAAGCGGTGCTTGTTCTGGGTGCGCGACCGGTATTTTGCGATATTGATCCGGCCACATTTAACCTGGATCCGGAAAGTTTGAAGGACGCGGTTGATCGTGTTCGTAAGGAGGGAAAATTAATCCCCCGCGCGGTCATTTCTGTGGACCTGTTCGGACTGCCCGGAGATTATGCGCGGCTTGTCCCCTATTGCGACCAGGAGGGATTGTTGCTGATTGCTGATTCCGCGCAAGCCTTTGGAGCCGCTCAGGGGCATCGCAATGTCGGTGTTCTGGCGCCTGTCACAACGACCAGTTTCTTTCCCGCAAAACCATTGGGATGTTTTGGCGACGGCGGGGCCTTGTTCACCGACGATGCGCAGCGGGCCAGGCTCTATCAGTCTCTGCGCGCGCATGGAAAGGGGGATGAGAAATACGATATCGTCCGGGTGGGATTAAACAGCAGGCTGGACACGATACAGGCGGCAATTCTTTTGGAGAAGCTGAAGATTTTTCAGGGTGAAATCGATGCCCGTCGAAGAATCGCGCACGCCTATACCGAAAGACTGAGAGGTCATGTCATAACGCCTGAAATCCCGACCGGGACGAACTCCGTATGGGCGCAATATTCGATCCGGTCTGATCGACGCGATGCGATTATGGCGGCGTTTCGCCATAAGGGATTGCCCTTTGCCATCTATTATCCGCGACCGATGCATCATCAAACGGCCTATCGTGAGTTTGGCTTGGGAGAAGGATCGCTTCCTATTTCCGAAAACACTTCCGAAACAATCCTCAGCTTGCCGATGCATCCCTATTTATCAGATAGGGCGATCAATGCGGTCTGCGAAACCGTTCTCGCCGCTGTCCAGGCCTAGCCACGCAATCGCGATATCCCGATATTGATTGGATTTATGTATGAATTATCGCCCTGAGATAGATGGCTTGCGGGCCATTGCCGTGTTGAGCGTGATTTTCTTTCATGCCGGATTTTCGGGTTTTTCAGGTGGCTATGTCGGTGTTGATGTTTTTTTCGTAATAAGCGGCTATTTGATTACATCGATACTTCTGAAAGATATTCGGACGGCACAGTTTTCGCTGATCAAATTTTATGATCGACGGGTGCGACGTATCATACCTGCACTCTTTCTGGTTATGGGCGTTACCATACCGTTTGCCTGGATGTGGATGTCCCCTGAGCAGTTACGGGATCATTCTCAGAATTTAACGGCAACAACGCTGTTTCTTTCAAACATCCTTTTTTATCTGAAAATGGGTTATTTCGCGCAAGCCGGGGAACTTGTGCCTTTGCTGCATACATGGAGCTTAGCCATTGAAGAGCAATACTATCTGTTCTTCCCAATCCTTATGGCTTTGCTCTTAAGGGGGCGATCTTTAAAAGCGCTAACAGTCGGGATTCTGATCGCTTTCCTGGCCAGTTTGTACATTGCTGTATTTGGTTTGGATCTGAATTTTTCATCGGACGGTAAAAATCAATTCCTAGAGAGATTGAACTTCTTACCAAATTCGTTCTTTTTGACATTTGGTCGCGTATGGGAATTGATGGTTGGTGCCTTGATTGCCCTGTGGATACCCAGCCCCAGGTCCAATACTTTTTCTTCCATCGGCTCGTTTTGTGGGCTCTTGGCTGTTATTGGAAGTGTTTTCTTATTTGACGAATCCACCCCGATGCCGGGCCTTTTCACACTCATACCGGTTCTTGGTACCGCTGCGCTTATCGCGTGCACCTCAAGCACATCCTTGGTGGGGCGTTGTTTGAGCGCCAGGCCATTCGTCAGTATCGGATTGATTAGCTACAGCGCGTATCTGTGGCATCAGCCGGTTTTTGCGTTTGCCCGTTTGCGCAGTTTGAATGAACCATCGCTATGGATGATGGTTGGGCTTTGTGTTTTGGCATTGGTCCTGGGATGGGCGTCATGGCGCTATGTTGAAACGCCGTTCAGGAAGAAAGGCCTGGTGAAAACACGAACGGTCTTTGTCGCATCAGCTGTAACAGGGGCTGTTTTATTTGTGGTTGGATTGACTGGGTATATTGCGAAGGGATTCCCCGCGCGGTTTTCGGATGTTCAGGAACAGATCGCACCGCCGCAAACAAATATGGAAACGGCCTGCAAAGACAACTGGCACTATCCCTATGGCAAGGAGACGCGTTTCAGTTACTGTGAGTTTGGAGATAAGAGTGCGAACAAAACTGTTGCACTTATTGGCGATTCCCATGCCGAGGCCTTGTTCTCGACCCTAGATCAAGAACTTAAGGATCGAAAGTTGCGTGGTGTTCGTTTGGCTGCGGGGCAGTGTCATCCCATCCCTGGTTTTGTTGATGATCAAAGGCCAACACTTGGCCCCTTCTGTCAGGAAGTCTACAAGGTATTGTTTTTATTCCTTAAAGAAAAAACAGATATGGCTATCGTTTCTGTTCGATGGTCATTCCAACTGTATCCAATTGAAAATTCGATAGAGACTCTCCTGTTTGATAATGGCGAAGGGGGTGTCGAGGTCGGGCCGCGATATCGAGAGAATCTTACGTTTGATCAGAATGGGCTAAACAACGACGCTACTATAAAACGGAATATGTTGAATGAGTTCTTGGCACGGTTAGTAGACAGTGGGCACCCGATTGGGGTGGTCTTGCCGGTCCCGGAAATTGGCTGGCATGTGCCAAACTACAATTTCAAAAAATTCGTTTTATCTGGTTTGAAGGTGCCTGAATTTGTTTCAATCTCCTATGAGGTTTTTAAGAAGCGTAATCGCTTTGTGAATGATGTTTTTGAAAATACCCCGTCCCGATCCAAGTTAATATACATTCGTCCCGAGAAAGTATTGTGTGACACATATGTATCCAACAGATGCGTCGCTCAAATTGGGCAGAGACCACTTTACTACGATGATGATCACTTATCTGATTATGGGGCGAAATTAGTTCTTGCTCCCTCACTATCAGAACTTTTCAGCGAGATAGGCGCCGTTGATGGAAACTAGTCCAGTTGTGGTTTTCCATCAGGTTTCCGATACAGTGATTTGGGTAAGCGATATTTTCTGAGATTCTTGATTCTTAATCCCATAAAGGTCGGCATAGGCGCGGGCCATGACGGGCAGTCCGAAATTCTCCATTATTCTTAAATATGCGGCATTTCCCTTTCGCCGTAGCTCCTGTTCTGGAAGAGTGCAGAAAGCACGAATACTTGCTTTCAATGCAGCCGGATCATTCGTTGGAATGGACCACCCTGTCTCTCCGACGATAATGCTGGAATCGCCCGATTCCGTGGCAATGGGTGTTAACCCGCACGCCATCCCCTCCGAGAGAGCATTCGAAAAACCCTCCCCATAGAGTGAACTTGATATCACCCCATCACCGGCTTGCAATAAGTCAGCTACATCAGCCCTTTGGCCAAGCGCGATAACGCGCTCTTGAGGCGGCAGGTCCTGTGTGCCCTTCCCGATCATGACCAGCCAGACGTCCTGTATCTCAGACACAGCCTGTAACAGCCCGGCATGGTTTTTCATGGGATCGACGCGGGCGACGTGAAAAAGCACACGGGCATCTTGAGGTAATCCCAATTCAAGGCGCATTTTCTCACGCAATTCTGGCCTTGGATAGAAGACGCTTGTATCAATCCCGTTGTGGATCACACCCATTCGTTCCGGGCGATACCCTAAATTCTTGTGAACCCGTGCCCCTGCCTGCGAATTGGCGATGATGAAATCAGGAATACGAGACAGTAAGACGCATGTTTTTATAACCCACCACAAGGCGCGGCGATATTGAGAAAGGTCCATGTCGGAACATCGTATTCCCCATATCAATTTGGTGCATCGGCGGCGACCAGAGAAGAACAAAGCCAAGAAGCTTGCCAGGTCCCCATGATACATCCAGCCTTGAACCACTGCTGGCTTTAGGGTTCTGATAAGGTGTATTAGCTTTATCATTCCGAATATGTCTGGATGGTTTCTCCTGAAATTGAGATGATGACATTCAACTCCCATCGACCGGACACGCTCTGTCAGGGCACCTTCTTTCATGAGCGAAATGATTACAGGTCGAAAAACGGACTTTTGATGATTTGCTAAGGCAAGCAGCATTGATTCTGCGCCACCACGATTCAACGAGTTAATTACATGAAATATAACAGGACGCTGTAGAGAATTTTCTTCGCTTTGTCCAAGAAGATACCGTCTTGTCTGTAGACTAGCCGCCCCTATCAAAGCGCCTAGCATGAGCCAAAACAGTCGCTGAAAAGAAATTTCATGGACCAAACCAAATGCAAGCAAGCATAAACACGCCCCCAGCATAATTCGAACCGATGGGGCTCTTAAGCTCACTTTGCGCCGGACAATCAGAAAAATTCCATAGATGGGTAAAGAAGCCGTGACAAGGAGTCCAAACAAACCGAACTCAACAAGAATCCAAAGCACAGTAGAATGTAAAACAAGTGGGGTTTTGCTAATATCTGTGGACTGGACATGATTCAGAAATCCACCAAGTCCAGTCCCCCAGATAATGTTATCTGACCAGATTTTAATTGCCAGATTGAAGCTTTCCAGCCTTTCGATATAGGTGGCTGCACTTGAAGTTTCTAGATTAGGTGCCAGGGCTCGTGATTGGTATGCGAGCTCGGCTGTGGGACTCAAAAGCAAACCTATCATCCGGATGCTCATGTAAGCAGCGATCGCTAGTGCAATAGCGTGGATAATTCTTTTTCTGCTGCCGATATTAAAAAATAAACACGTGGCGATCAGAACAAAGTTAACAAGGATCCCCGTTTTGGATTGTGTTTGCCACACACCATATAAAAGGACGGCGGTAAGGATTGTCCAGAAGACAGCCGCCCAATCATTCCCACGCCTGTCTGAATACGTAAAGGCGCATACAAGGGCCAGGGTCAGCTGAAATGCAAATGTGTTCCGGTTGGCGGAAAACCCTTCAAAGTTTGATTCAAAAAGAACAGGTATTCCCAGCACCCATTCTATAAATACAAGCGCCAGATTGAATGTGGTGATAATGGCTGCAGAGACAACGATAAGTTCCGCCATTCGGCGTAGGCCATGAGTGCCCCATTTCTCGACCAAGAGTGCACCAATACAGAAATATCCCAATAATACGAACCAGCCGATCAGTCTGTTTTGAAGCGCCCAGTTATGTAAACCATAATTATACCACCCGTGTAAGAAGCTGAAGATCAATAAGGAGGTCATGGCAATAAGCCAGGTTTTTACATTCCCTGATAGGGTTAGAAATTTAGAGTTGGATAGTAAATATATAATAGGAATCAAAAACAAACCAAGAATTGCAAATGCATCAGCAATATTTATGGTAATTAAGCCTGATCCAATTTGAGCATGGATCTGAAAGAAGACCAAGATAGTTGTGATTGATGGAAGAATTAAGGCGAGTGTTCGGTCTGAAAAATCATCCGCTGCAGTTGTTAGAATTGAGTTATTATTTGATTTGAGAGATTTGTTTGCCTCAAAGAATTGCCTTTCCTTGTCCTGTACGCGCCGAAGAAGAAAGGCGGAGAAAATTAAAATGACAGCGGTTGAAGATATCCCGATGAAGGCGGAAATTGCGATTGCCTCGGTCCCTGTTAATCCGACTTTCTGAAATGCGATACTTGCCGCGATTTCGCGTACACCCCATCCGTTTATACTTATGGGTAAACTTGCGGCAAAGCTGACTACAGCCGAGGCGGCCAGGACTTTTAAGAATGAAGCATCGGGGGCGACTTGTAGTACAGCTATAAGATAGGCAAATAACACAAGTGTTTGGGCAATTACTGAAAGAAGGGATATTTCTCCAATACGAACAATGTTTTTCAATGTTCGGATTTTTCGCCAAAGCGCAGCCTCAAATGGTGATCGTGTAAAAAAACTAACAGTAATGATAATCAGGGTTAAAGCACAAAAAATCTGCCATAAAGGAAACTTGTTTAGTGTATTAAAAATCACGCTTGAATCTAATAAAGAAACCGCACCAAGTGCAAAAAGCACTGAACTGACCGCGAAAATAATTATTCTCTCATAAGTAGATATTAGAGTGCATGCCGAGAGAGGGACTTTCTTCCTATGCAAAAAGAACTGACGCCCTAGTATTGATCCAACAAATGAGAATATGAACAGGCTGGAGAAAAAACCATTCACTGACGCTTTCAGAGTCTCTATGAAATCAATTGGGTAGCCAAAGTGGCTTAAAAGTCTGTCCAGACGAAAAGTAACTATAATAATATTAATACACAATAATGATATTATGGAAAAAAAAGAAATAAAACTTATTTCTTTGTAAAAAGATATAAAACTTTGAAAATCGAGTATTTTGTAACAATAAAAAATTAATGTTATGCTGATGATTGCTGGAAAAATCATCCGTAAATTTTTGGGAAAATTGAGTAGTTTAATTTTCTTTGTCCCTAAAGCCATAATTCGGAAACCTGTTTATTGGAGGATATTCGCAAAAATGTCGGGACGGTAGCGGCATTTCCTGTCCAGGATGCTGGACTCAAAACTGTTATGTGCTCTGTGAATTTTATCTTTGATATGCGTCAGTAAGATACAAATTCTCGCTACCTTAGAAATTATCTACCTCTCACAGTTTTAGAATAAGACAAGTTATAAAGGGGTTCAACCGATCAATGCATTGGTTGAAGGTGTTCTTGGGGCTTGGCTTTTATAAATCCACCGGGGGGAAAACTGGATTCTGTGTTTAAGGAACCTTAGGAATCGGCAACATTAATTGTCCGAATACAGGTATTTCCTAATGCATCGTTGCTGGCAACACCGATGCGTCGCACGTCGGCGAGCGGCAGGGTATCCCCATGAAACGCATAGTACCAAACACCAGGCTCGTTTCCAAAATCAAGGTTGTCATGAATGAACCGCCTGGCCTTGGTTTCCAGCGCCAGGAAAGGTTGCGGTCCAAATGTTTTGCCTGCGCGTGTGCGGATTTCCAGGTAAGGGACGTCATCTTCAGGATTTGCATGAAGTTTGATCGTGAAATCGAGAGCGGGCTGGCTCATATCCAGGTTTAGAACCTGCCTGAAAGCATGCAGTGCCTCGGCGTATTCGAATTCGACTTCCGGGTATTTCTCAGCGGCCTTGGCAATCATGTCACGGACATGATCCACTTCAATTCCAATATCCCTGAAATCGTGGCTGCACAGGCCCATGATTGTTGGTTTGCCAGAGTCTGCACGCGCGAAAGCCTTGTCGACTTCGCGTTGGTCAATGCTGGCGGTGCGGCTCATTACATTCAATGAACGGGAAATTGCCCGACGGCAGTTCCCCGGTGTCTGATAGTCGTCATGGGCGGGATGATAGACTGACCAATCCGCTGGCGCCCGCCGCCAGTCGCCGGAGCGCCCCTTTCTGAAATCCACAGAAAGCTCCAATTCTTCCGGCGTATCGGTTGCCATGTTAGAACAATCAAACGGAATCCACTGTTCCAGTATCCAGTGGCTATCGGGACGCTCTGCCTGGAACCCGGCGCGAAAGACCGTTGGAAACCAGTTCCGCTCCAGGATTTTGCGGCAAATAATCTGCCAGAGTTCCGGGGAGTTGATGTAGGAGGTCGCGCACCGATGAGCATCACGATAGATAGACATTGGGTGAAAATGAAAATGAAGTCCATCCGGGCAATCCGCATACTCGCCCATCACCTCAATATAGCGATCAAATATGTTATGATATCCTAAATCGCGCCGTCTCGGATTGTTTTCGTAGCCGACCAGATCAAGGCAATGCCAGTTGTAGACCCACCCGTTACCCTGGGAATCCGGCATTTTCTGCCGGAAACGATTATCCATAATTCTGTCGAGCATTGCCAGGACTTCCGTCCATGTACCATTGATGCGAAGGCGATGCCCGCTGAGTGCTTCCGCAATTTTTGCGGTAAGCTCCTTTCCCAGATCAATCTCTCGTGCCTGCAGCTTTGCCAGCGTGTCACGGGTTCTGGGGAGATTTTTGATCCCAAAAAGTTCTTCAAGCCGTTCAAAGGTCGAGGCCAGTGATTCATTCAAGGGACCTTCTGTATCGATGCTATGAACAATATAGACACGTTTTTTCATGATCTAGGAAATCCACTTTAAAATTAAAATTTGCCCCTATTGCCCGAAAGCATATTCTGACCGGAACTGAGCAGACAGGATGTTCCTGTCGACCGTGTCATTGTGCGTCAAAGCGAGTGCCGTATCTGTAAACAGATCACTGTCGCGCTTCAAGACCTGAGACTGTTTTGAGGCCAAATCTCGGATTTACTTCTCTTGGGAACCGAAGTGCCTTTGAAGATTTAGGCGTTTTGTTGGCAGCATGTAAATCCTTCCCTCATTGCCTCTGGCACGTCCGCTTCCACGCGAATGGGGGGCTTTTTCGGATAGAGCGGCAATTCAATCGCGCGGGCATGCAGATGCAAGGGGATTTCTGAGGTGGCTGAGCGATCCTCTGGGGTGCCATACCAGGGGTCGCCCAGGATCGGGAAACCTGATTGCGCACAGTGGACACGGATCTGGTGGGTGCGGCCGGTATGGGGGGAGAGTTCCAGCCAGGTCAGGCCGGTCTTGCTGGTGCCCAGTATGCGATAGTCGGTGATCGCCTCTTGGCCTTCGCCGTCCTTGGCAACAACCATGCGCCAGCCTTTCTCGGCACTGGAAATCTTCGTTAAGGGGAAATCAATGCGTCCTGTTTCCTGGGGCGGTTGCCCGCGGACGACCGCCCAATAGGTCTTTTTTGCTCGCCCTTCTGAAAACAAGATCCCAAGCCGTCGCAGAGCCTTTGCATGCCGTCCCAGCACAAGACAGCCAGATGTGTCCCGATCCAACCTGTGGGCCAGGGCGGGCGGCTTGGGCAGGCCAAAGCGCAGGGCATCAAACGTATCCTCCAGGGATGGCCCCCCCGACGGTCCAGCATGGACATTCACGCCTGCGGGCTTGTTCACGACCAGGATCAACCCGTCGCGATAGAGTATTTCCGGTGTTTCCAAGGCGCTTACCCTCCCGCCATTTTCGGCAGGATATAGACTTCGCTGTCGGGCTGGATTGCTTGGAATTTATCCAGGCGATAGAGCGTGCCGTCGATTGAGACGGTCACGCCCTTTGCCAGAATTGGTTTCAGCTTTGGGGCCGCTTCGCCCAAGGCAGTTAGCATGCGGTCAATATTCGGGGCATCGATCTCAAATTCCTTCTGGCCATCGGCCATGCGGCTGAGGGATCCCCAGAGTTTGACCCGTGCCATGGTGCCTCCTATTCCGCAGCAAGCGGCTGGGCCTGCTCCTTCATCAGTTTCAGCAGGCGTGGTGGCGACATGGGCAATTCTTCCGGTCGCGCCCCAACCGCAGCGGCCACCGCGTTTGCAACGGCGCCCAAAGGCGGCACGATGGAGGTTTCTCCAACGCCCCGCACGCCATAGGGATGGCCCGGATTGGGAACTTCCACGATCTGCGTATCGATCATCGGCAGGTCCGAGGCGACCGGCACGCGATAGTCCAGGAAGCCCGGATTTTCCATCACACCCTTGTCGTTATAGATATATTCCTCGTTCAGAGCCCAGCCGATGCCCTGAACAGCGCCGCCCTGCATCTGTCCTTCGACATAGGCGGGACTGACGGCCTTTCCGGCATCCTGCACGATCAGATAGCGCAGGATGGTGATGCGCCCGGTTTCCCGGTCCACTTCCGCATCCACCAGATGGGTGGCAAAGCTGGGGCCGGCACCATCGGCGCTGACCTCAAAATGTCCCGCAATCGGGCCACCTGTTTCACCTGCTTTCTTCGCAAGCTCCTTGATAGTCATCGGGGGAAACTCGCCCGCATTGGGACCGGCTGGGACGGCACAGCCATTTTCCCAGGTCACAGCATCAGCAGGTATTCCCCAGATTTTTGCGGCACGTTCGCACAGAACCTTTGCTGCATTGCGCGCGGCTTCAATCGTCGCCAATCCACTGGCAAAGGTCACACGGCTGCCATCGGTCACATCGTTAAAGCCCAAGGACCCGGTATCGGCGATGATCGTCTGAACGTGATGATAGGGAATGCCCAGTTCTTCGGCTGCCATGGCACACATGGACGCCCGGCTGCCCCCGATATCGGGCGTGCCGACTGACAGAGCGACGGTGCCGTCAATGTTCAGGTTCAGAGTGACCGCCGTTTGTCCGCCGAAATTGAACCAGAAGCCGCTGGCAACGCCACGTCCCTGATTGGGCCCCAGCTTGATGGCGTAATTCGGATGCGCTTTCACAGCCTCCAACGTCTCCACCAGTCCGATATCACTATAGGTCGGGCCGTAGGCGGATTTGCTGCCCGATGTTGCCGCGTTCTTCAAACGGAAATCAACCGGGTCCATGCCGATTGTATGCGCAAGCTCCTCAACAATACTTTCCACGGCAAAGGCCGCCATTGGGGCGCCCGGTGCGCGATAGGCCGCTTGCTTCGGACGGTTGGTCACAACATCCCACCCAATCGCCTTCAGGGTCTTTGGCTGATAGCAGGCAAAGGCCGTCATGGCCCCCATCGAAACGGGTGAGCCTGGGAAGGCCCCGCCCTGATACTTCAATTCAGCTTGAGCTGCGGTGATGGTGCCGTCTTTCTTACAGCCCATCTTAACCCAAATTGCGCTGGAGGCTGTCGGGCCGGTGGCGCGGAAAACTTCGCCCCGGTTCATGACAATCTTCACAGGTTTTCCGGCCTTACGGGACAGGGCGACCGCGACAGGTTCGATAAAGACCGTTGTCTTGCCACCAAAGCCCCCCCCAATTTCAGAGGGGGTAACGCGCAGTTTTGACACATCCATGCCGTTCAACTGGGCACAGACGTCCCGGACCATGAATTGACCCTGGGTACAGCACCACAGATCGCCTGACCCATCACCGGAAATATTGGCCAGACAGGCATGGGGTTCGATATAGCCCTGATGCGCCGCGCCAGTGCGGAACTGACGTTCGATCACGACATCAGCCTCGGCAAAGCCTGCCTCGACATCGCCATAGCCTAATTCAATGCGCTCGGCGACATTGGTCGGGCGGTCTGGCGCATCTTCCACGCCTTCTGTGCGGATGTGGTCGTGCAGAATCGGCGCATCATCCTTCATAGCCAATTCAACATCGACAACATGGGGCAGGACCTCGTAATCCACCTCAATCAGTTTCAGCGCCTTGGCGGCGATGCGGGGATTGCTGGCGGCAACGGCTGCCACGGCATGGCCATCATACAGAGCCTTTTCGCGGGCCATGACGTTATAGCGGATATTGGTCAGTTCACCATCTTCCAGGACCTGCGGATGGTCCGGGAAATCTGCCGCGGTGACGATGGCCTTTACGCCTTCCAGGGCAAGCGCCTTGGAGGTATCGATAGATTTGATGCGGGCATGGGCATGGGGGCTGCGCAGGATTTTCCCGTGCAGCAGGCCCGGCGCGGCCAGATCTGCCCCGAATTTGGCGCGGCCTGTTACCTTGTCGATACCATCCGGGCGGTTATGGCGATGACCAACGACTTTATAGGTGCGGTCGGCAGGATCACGATCAAGCGGCATGCGTCTCTCCTCTCATCTCCGCAGCGGCGGATTGAACGGCGCGGATGATTTTATCATACCCGGTACAGCGGCACAGATTGCCCGCCAACCAATAGCGAATTTCGGTTTCCGACGGATTGGCGTTTTGCGCCAACAGGGCTTTTGCGGCGACCAGGATGCCTGGCGTACAGATACCACATTGCAGGGCGGCCCCATTCAGGAAATGCCGTTGCAAGGGGTGCAGGTCCTCGCCATCGGCCATGCCTTCGATGGTCTCGACACTGCGGCCTTGCGCTTCAGCGCCCAGCACCAGACAGGAACAGACGGGACGCCCATCCAGAATGATGGTGCAGGCACCGCAATCGCCTGTGCCACAGCCTTCCTTGGATCCGGTCATTTGTAACCGGTCCCGCAGGACATCCAACAGGGTTTCTTCTGCGTCACACAGATATTCTGTCTGATCGCCGTTGATAGTCGTGGTGACGTGAAGCTGGCTCATAGATTTTTCTCCGCACGGGTTAGCGCGATTTTGGCGGCACGCTTTGCCAGTGTGCCTGCAATATCGGTACGGAACGCAACGGTTCCGCGCTTGTCGTCAATCGGGGTAGCGGCGGCGGAACACGCTGCTGCAAGAGCATTCAACGCGGCGTCATCCATCTTGGTTCCGATCAGGGCCTTGGCGGCGGTCTCCACCACCATGACTTTTGCGGCGACTGCGCCCAGGGAAACCCGGGCTGCGGTGCAGGTGCCTGATTTATCAACGGTCAGGCAGATGCCGACACCCACGACCGCGATATCCATTTCGGTTCGTGGAATGAATCGCAAATAGGCGTCCGAAGTTCCAGGGGCGCGCTTGGGCAAAAGAATGGAATCGACAAACTCTCCCTTCCCAAGGGATGTTTTACCAGGACCCGTTGCAATATCTTCAACCGGAACATCGCGGGTGCCCTTTGGGCCGATGACGCGGGCGACAGCCCCGGCGGCGACCATGGCGGGCACGCTGTCAGCGGCGGGGGAGGCGTTGCACAGATTGCCTGAAATCGTCGCGCGACCCTGAACCTGCGTCGATCCGATCAGGCTGGCGGCTTCACACACGCCTGGCCATCCGGCAACCGCTTGCGCATGTTCATTCAGCATAGCGCTGGGAACCGCAGCCCCGACACGCAGGCCATCGCTTTCCATTGTGATTGATTTCAGGGCATCAATCCGCTTCAGGTCGACGATCAAGTCGGGTTCAATGAATCCGGACCGCAGGCGAACCAGCAAATCTGTCCCCCCCGCCAAAATATGCGCCTTGCCAGCCGCATCGGCCAGCAAGGAGACAGCTGCCTGTACTGTAGTCGGACTTTCATACCGCATTCAGGGACTCCTGGCATAAGAAGGAAGGCGAGATTTTTATGTCCCGCCAGTATCGGAGGGAGTCTGTCGTGTCCGACGGCTTCTTTCAACCCGAAGATTTCTCACGTCAACTTTAGGGGAAGTATCTCCTATATTCACGGGCCTAATTTTACGTTTCCAGATTGTGAACGCCTCTAAAACAACCCTATATGCAGGGTTCTAGTATTTTCTTTCGATGACCAGTGAATAATACTATATTTTGATAAATATAAGCTTAACGGCACAAAGTCGGGTGAGGCAGCGTTTATGCACTATTTGCCAAGTACCTTTGATGAGCGCGGCGTAAACGTGCCTTTCACCAGTGAGGTGGTGCGTAACGCCCGGCTTCGAGGCAGCACCGCCAAAAATCGCGAGTTTCTTTTACCTGGCCTCAGTGGAGGCGAGGGAACTTATGTTGTCCCCTTCAAGGCACTGAGCAGTCTTGTTGACTTGAATATGTACGATCAGGCGCTTTTGGATAGTTTGGGTGAACTGACATCGATCACACCGTTTGATTTGCGTCAGGTTGTCTTGGACATGGATGCGCGTGGATATGGGGGCGTGCCGCGAACGCGTGCGGCCAAGCGTGAAATCAAGAATGCAGAAGATGTGCGCTTGTTCAATCAATGCCTGTTGATCGTTCGGGCTTTGAAATTGCTGGCCGATGATTCCCTGGATCTGGACTTGAAAGTTCTAATTACGCCGGAAGGCCAGAAGTTGGCAAAGGAGCAATTCAAATCCTATGCTGAAAAGTCCAACACAACGCCCGATGAAATTATGCAGAAGCTTGAGAGATGGGCGCGTCTGACGGGGACAATTGGCGTTCGGAATGCGGACCATCCCGGCTATTTGCGCCAGACCTATATTCATATGCAGACGATGACTGCGGATATAAAAGAGTATTTGTCGAAGGAACCGCCGGAAGTTCAGTTTATGGGGCGCGGCATTAATGACAGCGCCAAGCTGACGTCAGATATTGCCAATCGTGAAATGGAAAAATGCTGGTCTTTCGAGCATGATATCGGGACTGCGCTGACCCATGCCGACCTAACCATGAAACTGATGGAAGAGCACGTCCAGACGATCTCTTGGATCATTGACGGATGGCCGCGACTGATTGAAGCCTGGAATGAGTCCAGTGAGAGTTTCAGGGGAGAGCGTCGGAAAGTGTTGGAGATGATCTACGAGAATCTTCCAATCCTTCCCAAAAGTGTTCTGATTGGCGATCAAATTGATAAATTGAATGGTATTCGCGACACCCAGAAAGGATGGGTGAAAGCCAACACAGACTGGCGCACTGAACAGTTGGACCAGGAAATGCTGGGCAGGCTTACACAATTCAAAATGGTTGATCAGTGATATGACATCGATTTCCGAAGACAAGTTAAAGCGGCTGCAGCAGTATCTTGTCACATTGGGCGATGGCGAACTGCATGCGCTGACACGCGCCATTGAATATGGTCGGTCTATCAATTTTCAGGATATACCCGCAGCGAAAATTCTGGAGATGATTCGTCCAGCCCTGGTCGAAATCCGCCCCAAACATATTCCCACCCGCGACCGTGTCTTATGCGAGCCCTGCGAGGACCTGTTCATCAGTTATGTGCCGGATGTGAAGCGTGAGGCATTGATAGAACGCAAAAGTATCGCGCCCTTCATTAAAAAGAGCCAAGCCCTGTTAGGCGCAAAACTGGATGCGGCTGAAAAGGAGATGATCGAGGATTTCAAGGCCGAGCGCTGGAATGATCTGGAGATACGAAAGGCCGAGCTTTGGGCTCTCGCCGATGAGGCATGGCGCGCCGAATTTGCGGCCAAGAAATCTGGTGAGGCACAAAAGGCCCTGCTGATTGAATTGGGGGGCACCGATCGTTACGAGGATATTCTGGAGGCCGCTGCATGTCTGCACGTCGCGGCTTCCATCCGTGATGTGCGATTGCTGTATCCAAATCGACCTATTGTCCGATTGAAGAAGGATATGGTCGAAGCGTTTGTTTCTGTATTGAGCCAGGCAAATAACGACAAGCCAGAGGCTGCGGAAATGGTCGTTTGGACCATCCATCGTCGATTGAAGACAAAGACGGACATCATGACCATCTTTCGGTCTATGGATGTCACAAAAACCGTCTGGTGTTCCGGGATCCGGCAAGTTCGGGACCGGATCGAAAAATCCCTGCTGCAGGAATTGGACTCAACTGCTGACGATCTGGCAACAGCAATCAAGCGGGGCCGTATCGCGCCCGACGCCCTGTTTAACGAGTTGGAAACCTATCTGGACGAAATGGACCGATTGAAAGGCAGCGCATCAAAAGGGAATATCGATGCGACCAGGGCGACGGCCTTGCGGCACATCCGGTCCATTTCTGCTTTGGTTGATGAAACGGTCATACGGTCTGCAAAGAAAACGGTTACCCCGACCATCGAAACACTTTTGAATTTGGTGGAGTCGGGCACCGATCTAACAGACGACGTCCTGGACATGATCGAAAATGCCGAACGGATCGCTCTGTCCTTCAAACGGGTGAATGGCATCGCCGACCGGATTGGCGCAAAATCATCCTTTGAACGGGAGCGCCAGGCACTGGATAAGATGCTGATTGCGTCTGAAAACCGCCTGAAATTATGGCTGGATCAGCATCATGCGGCGAATCCGGAACTGGCTGAAGAAAGCGTCCTGTATTTTTGCCGCCTGATAGAGATCGTGTCGGGATCCAAACGCGCAAAGGATGCAAAACACCGGTTGTTTGTGGGGTTGGCGCGCTGATAGTTACCAAACAAGCCGACTTTGATTTGGCCTATTCTGCCGCCTGATGTCCTTTGGGCGTTGCCAGGGCTTCGTTCAGCGCCTTCTCCACTGCGGAGCGTGGTTTCGACAGGCCCGCCATCAGGTCATACAGAACAGGCGTCAGAAACAGCGTTAGAACCAGGGCGGAACTGAGCCCTCCTACAATGACCCAGCCAATCGCGATACGACTTTCCGCCCCGGCGCCACTGGCGATGACCAGAGGAACAGCGCCCAGAATGGTTGAAATGACTGTCATCACGATGGGGCGGAAGCGCAGGACTGAGGCTTCAATCACTGCGTCCCGCACAGATTTACCCTCATCGCGCAATTGGTTGGCAAATTCGACAATCAGGATGCCGTTCTTGGCCATCAGCCCAATCAGAAGAATGATCCCAATCTGGCTGTAGACATTCAATGACAGGCCGGCAAGTGTCAGCGAATAAATTGCGCCGGCTACGGCCAGGGGCACCGACAGCATGATGACCAATGGGTGAATGAAGCTTTCAAATTGAGCCGCCAGGACCAGAAAGACAATTAACAGCGCAATGGCGAATGTAACCAGAATATCCCCGGATGTATCCTTATAGGTGGCGGACTGTCCTGCATAGCCAAGCTTGGCGGAGTCGGGAAGTATTCTGGCGGCACCATCTTCCATATAAGTCAGCGCGTCTCCCAGTGTATAACCCGGGGCCAGCGCGGCCTGAATAGTGATAGAAGGCAATCGGTCAAACCGACGCAACTCAGCAGATGCAGCACCGGATTCTATGCCGACCAGAGAACTCAACGGAACCAGGGATTGACTACCCTGACCGGAATTGGGACTGCGAATGAAGATATTGGTCAGATCATTGGGAGTCCGGCGGTCCTCAAGGCGGGCCTGGGCGATCACCGGATATTCCCGACCGCGATCAATATAGGTGGTCAGTTCTTCTGACGCGAACATGATCTGTAATGTGGACGCGACCGTTTCGGCGCTGATGCCCAGATCATCCGCCTGAGCGCGATTGAGCGACAGGTTGAATTCCGGTTGGTTTTCTTCGAAATCAATTTCCGGATTGATCAGGCTATCATTGGCTTCGGCATGTTCCAGTAAGGCGGCCGCCCATTGTTTCACCTGCTCGAAATCGGGGCCGCCAACAACGACCCGTAGCGGGGATGAATTACCCCGCAGACCCAAGCCCGCCGGACTTGCCACGGCAGCACGGGCGCCCGGCAGGCCCAATGCTGCAGGCTGAACAGAACTGACGATTTTTGCCTGACTGTCTTCGCGCTCTTCCCAAGGGGCAAGGCGCAGCACGACGAAGGCCCGGTAAGGTCGATTGCCCCAGCCCACCAGGGAATACACGGTTGTAATATTGCCGTTATCGACTTGCGGCTGAAGTGCCTTTTCGATGATTTTCGCCTGCTCATCGGTATAGTTTACGGTTGCCCCTTGCGGCGCGGTGATTGGCACGAAGGCAACACCTCGATCTTCCTGAGGAGCCAGTTCGCGCGGCAATTGTTCATACAATGCCAAGGATCCGGCAACGAAGACCAGGGACAGCGCGATGACAATCAGGGGGGCCCCAACGGCCCGCTGTAACAGAAATCGATAACTGCGCCCTATGGTCGATTGGGCCATGGCCGTATCACCATCCTGAGCCGTTTCAGACGAACGGGCCGACTTGCGCGCGGCGCGCAAAACGCGCGATGAAATCATCGGCACAAGGCTCAGGGCGACAAAGGTGGAAATCAACACAGCGGCGGCCATCACCATGCCAAATTCGCTAAACAGCCGTCCGACCTGTCCGCCCAGGAAGGAAATTGGAATAAAAACAGCAACCAATGTGATAGAGGTTGCCAATACCGCAAAGGTTACTTGCTTGGTGCCCCGCACCGCCGCAACCAGTGGGGTTTCCCCTTCATCAATACGGCGCTGGATATTCTCCAGCACCACAATGGCATCGTCGACAACCAGACCAATCGCCAGCAACAGTGCAAGCAGTGTCAGCACATTGATTGAAAATCCCATGACAGAGATCAGCGCAAAACAGCCAATCAGCGCGATGGGGATGGTAACGGCTGGAACCAGGGTTGAGCGAACAGAACGCAGGAACAGCAGGATCACCAGAATAACAAGAACCAATGACAGGCCAAGCGCGATCATCACTTCGCGTATGGAGGCGGCGATGAACAGGGCGTCATCGGACCCCACGATAATTGTCATCCCCTGCGGCAAAGAGTCGGCCAGGTTCGCGACTTCGGCCCGGATGGCGGTGGAAATCTCCATCGTATTGGCCTGGCTTTGGCGGATGACGGACAAGCCGACAGCAGGCTGGCCGTTGGCCCGGATGATGGTTTCATCATCCTCCACGCCAAGCTCTACTGTCGCAACGGAACTCAGGCGAACCGGATAACCGTCAACGGTGTCCAGAACGATGTTCTTGAATCCATCAACTGTTGAAAATCGTCCATCCAACCGGATATCGATCAGGCGTTGACTGGATTTAATCTCGCCCGCAGGCAGTTCGACATTGTTGCGGTTGATTGCCGCTTCAATGTCCCCAACCGTCAGGTTGCGGGCCGCCAATGCGCGCCGATCGATCCAGATGCGGATCGCATAGCGGCGTCCCCCCTGGATATCGACACTGGCAACACCGTCCAGAGTTGTCAGTCGATCCACAACGAAACGGTCGACATAATCGGTAATTTCCTCGGGCGTGTGATTGGTGGACGATACGGCCAGCCGCATTACGGGATCGGCATCGCTGTCATTCTTAACGATCTGAGGCTCGTCCGCACCATCTGGCAGGTTTCCCCGAACCCGCCCGACGGCGTCCCGGACGTCATTTGCCGCTTGATCGATATCCCGGCCTGTTTCGAACTCAATAACCGTTTGACTGCGCCCGCGGCGGCTTTGGGATGTTATCGTCTTCACACCAGAGACACCGGCAATAGAACTTTCCAGTATTTCCGTTATATCCGTATCGATAATCTGTGGAGTCGCCCCGGTATAGGTCGTCGTCACCGTCACGACGGCGGAATCGACATCGGGCAGTTCTCGCACTGGAATGGACATCAGCGAGGCAATGCCCGCCGTGATGATCAACAGGCTGGCAACGATGGCAAGGACAGGTCTGCGGATCGAAAGGTCGGAAAGGGTCATGTGCCGGTAGCCTCACTGGTTACCGTTTCCTGTCTTGCAGACTTTGGGGCCACCAGAGAGTTTTCCCGAACTTTCTGCACGCCACGTATAACGACATCCTCCCCCTGGGCCAATCCGCCCAATATCTCGACATATCCAATCGAGCGTCGCCCGATGCTGACATTGCGCCGTGAGGCCCGCAATCCATCATCACGCTGGGTAATGGCAAAAACATAGGATTGATTGCCATCCACAACGACGGCTTCTTCTGGGACTGTCAGAGTCTCATCCGCATCCAGGACGATGGATAGATGCATAAACATTCCCGCAGGTAGGGTACGATCTGGATTCGGGATAAACGCTCGGACCTGAAATGATCGCGAGATCGGCGCGATACGGCTGTCCAACGAGAGAATTTCCGCATTGAATTTCCGACCTGGAAAGGCGGCCGCATTGGCTTCTACCTTTTGCCCGGGCGTGATGCGCCCGAACATGTCTTCCGACAGAAAGAATTCCACTTCAACAACGGACAAATCGTCCAGTATTGTGATCGTGTCGCCGGTTTCCACCTGGGCGCCAAGCTCTACATTCGAATAACCGACAACGCCTGCAAAGGGGGCCTTGACCGTTCGGTCCTGCAAGCGTCGAGTAGCGCGATCCCGCTCTGCCTGGGCTATGGCGACATTGGCGACCAGCGTGTCCACGGTCGCTTCGGCCACAGTATTGGACTTACGCAATGTCTCGGCGCGTTTCAGGGCGCTGAGTGCGTCTTTCAGTCTGGCTTGCGCTTCAATCAGATCGGCCCGTTCGATTTCGTCATCCAACCGCAAAAGGGTCTCGCCTGCCTCGACAGATTGTCCTGCTTTAAAGGCGACTTCGACGACACGACCATCGGCAAAGGGTTTGATCTCAACGGTGCGTTTCGCCCGTGTCGACCCTACTGCTTCGATGGTGGTTTCCATCGGGCGCATGATAACGGGGGCGGTTTCGACGGGGATTACTCTGGCAGCGGACCGGTTTGGCGCGGCATCGGATTGCGCCAATTTCTGATCGTAGTGTTGCCAGCCTTCATAACCGCCTAATGCGATGGCGCCGATGGCGATCAAAATCATAATCTGCTTTGCAGGCGACATGTCTGATTAAATCCCATCCAAAAACAATGTGGGTCACATTGGCGCTGTCTCGCATGTTCTACTTAGATCAAATTCGTGAGCCTGCCAGTTTGAACATAAGCCAATGTTACAAATGACGTTTCATATCCCTGAACCCGTCGCAATGCTATGAATAAATTGCGTTTCCGTCCGTATCACGGGCAATCCGCCTCAATTTCGGGGAAATGTGCCCGTCCAGGCAGATCGGGGAATGCCGGATTTCTAGGTGATGTATTACCGATTGGCGGGACGGATATGCGCCAACGCGAATTTCACAATGGGCAGAAGGATCAGGATCAGGGCCACAATGGTAATTGGCCCTGCAATCGGGCGTGTGAAAAAGATGCTGAAATCCCCATCAGAGAATAACAGGGATTGTCGCAGCTTCGGTTCTGCAATTGGACCCAGAACGATGGCTAGAACCGCCGGTGCCAAAGGATAGTCCAGCTTGCGCAGTAACAAGGCCCCGAACCCAAAGAGGACCATCAGCCAGACATCAAACATATCCTGATAGGCCGCGAAGGTCCCGATCAGCGACAGCACAAATATTACCGGGGCCAGGATTGTGAAGGGCATTCTCAACATCCACACGAAGACGGGAATGAAGGCTAGATTAACCAGCACCGCGATCACATTCGAAATATAGAAAGATCCGATCAGGGGCCAAACAAAGTCCGGCTGGCTGGAGAACAGTAACGGCCCTGGCTGCAATCCCCAGATTACCATTCCTGCCAGCAACACGGCCGTGGTGGGAGAGCCTGGAATGCCAAGCGTCATCATCGGCAGCATGGCACCGGTCGAGGCCGCGTTATTCGCGGATTCAGGCGCTGATATTCCATCGGGATTCCCTTTGCCAAAGGATTTTGGATCTCGCGCGGTCAGTTTGGCAACGCCATAGGCCATCAGGGAGCCAGGGGTCGCACCCGCCGCAGGCAGCAACCCGACGAAGAAACCCAGAAAGGAGCCAATCGCCGTACCGCGCCAGGCACTGGCAAACTCTCTACAGGCGGCAATAAGCCCCCGACGCGTGATTTTAACATAGCTCATTGCCGAATGGGATTGGGACGCCATCATCGTCCACATCATCTCTCCAATGCCATAGACACCGATGGCCAGCACCAGAAAGCGGATGCCGTGACTGAAACCGGAAATGTCGAAAAAGACCAGACGCGGTTCCCCCGACACGATGTCAAAGCCAACCGAGGCCAGAACCAGGCCGAAGCAGATCGAAAAGATCGTTTTGGGAATGTCGTCGCCCCCCAATCCTATGAATGTCGCGAATGCCAGGAGCATGAGTGCGAAAATTTCCGGATCACCGAATTTCAGGGCAACGCTGGCAAGCGGTGGGGCGAATGCGGTGAACAGAATATTGGAGATCGTTCCCCCGACGAAGGATGCTAGGGCGGCAATTACCAATGCCCGGTCGGCCCGCCCCGCCAGCGCCATTGGTCGACCGTCAAAGGTTGTCGCCACGGCGGTCGATGCGCCTGGAATACCCAACGTGATAGAGGATATGGCACCACCATACATGGCCCCGTAATAGATTGCCGCCAGAAAGATCATGGGGGAGGTCGCTGAACCGGTAAATTCCTGAATAACAAAGGTGAATGGCAATAGAATTGCAACGCCATTGACTGACCCAAGCCCGGGCATGGCGCCGACAAACAATCCGACCATGACGCCCGCAATGGCCAGGCCAAGATTTGTGGGCTGCATTGCCGCGCCAATTCCGTCAATCAGGGCTAACAGGATATCCATGATGCAGTCTCCAATCCGGGTGAATCAAATCGGTCGCCGGGATCAACGGTATTACAGGAACAGGTCGTATAGCGGCAGGAACAAGGGTTCCAGGTATCCCTTTGGCAGCACGATACGCATCGCGATATCAAAGAAGAAGAAGCTGAAGACCGGAATCGCGGTGGAAATGATCAGCGTTGGAATCAGGCGATGCCGCCCCAATCCCCCGATGAAATAGATCATGAAAACAAAGATTGCCCCGTAGAATCCGATAATGCCAATCAGGATCAGGAATCCCAGCAAGCCACCTCCAACCAGCAGAAATGTGCGCTTCGCGTGATGGTCCAGGAAGGGTTCTTCGGATTGAGACGGGGGGGATTTGCGCAGATACCAGTTAATCCCGATCCAGATCGAACATAGCAACATGATCAGGGACAGCCAGAAGGGCCAGAAGCCACTGCCCGGTCCCTCGTCCAGGATCAGGCCGATATTGTCAAACCGGGCGACATCCGGGTCCCAACCCGGTCCTTCCCCACTTTTCCACATAAAATACAGAGAGAGCAGCCCCAGGAAAAAGGCCGTCACGATTTCAGCTCGCCTCATAACCTGGCGCTCCTCTCTCAGTTTAACGGTGATGTGTGTTGGATTATTTTATGGCGCCGGAAGCCTTCAGGATCGCTTCATGCCGCACCAGCTGTTCTGACCAATATTTACTCAGGTCATCACCGGCCATGAAACTGCCCATCAGCGATTGCTTGGTCTTATAGGTCTGCCAGTCAGCCGTATCATAGGCCTTCTTGAACAGCTCCGTGTAATAGGCCAGGGCTTCTTTGGACATTCCCGGCGGCCCAACGACTGCGCGTTGCATCGTATAGACAAAATCTCCGCCTACTTCTTTCAGCGTTGGGACCTCCGGGAACAGGGGCAATCGTTCCGCTGTGAACGCAACCAGCGGAATCAAATCCCCTGATTGATAGAAGCCCAATGCCTCGGACGGGTTGTTTACCGAAGACGTGATCTGACGACCGGCCAGTTGCTTGGCAACCTCTCCGCCACCCTTATAGGGGACATATTTGATCTGAAGATCGTAATTGTTGTTCAGATAGTCTGTGATGATTTCATCTTCTGCGGCCTTGCCGGTGCCGCCCATCACCCATCCACGACCGCGGTCTTTGGCAGCGGTAACAAACTCTTCGAAGGTTTTGATACCTTCATCCTTGTGAACCCATAGCAGGAATGTGTCTTCCGCCATGCGACCAACCGGCGCGAATTTCATGATATCGACGCCCAGGCCCGGTTGCCGCAATGGGGTCGTGAAAAAGGAATTCAGTGTCACCATGACCGTATGGTCCGGGTCCGATACGCTGTTCATATAGGTTAAGGCTTCCGCACCGGATCCGCCGGGCTTGTTTACCGGTATCAGCGGGCGCGATGCCAGATTTTCCTTTTCAATAATGGATTGGATCAAGCGGGCCATCTTGTCGGCCCCACCGCCCTGTCCGGCCATAATTACAAATTCCACAGGTTTGTCCGGCTCAAAGGCAAGGGCTGGTCCCGTGACGACGGAAAATGAAAGTGCTAAAGCCCCGGCCGTGTTCAGAAATGAACGCATGTGCTTGTTCATGGTTTCCTCCGTTTCAATCAAACAATCCGAACCGGCGTATCCGGTGTTGGATCGGGTGCCAATTTTTGGTCTACCCTGATGCCATGCCGCTATCGTTGTGATGAATTCCTGGAATGAATGGGATTAATCACCAGACATTGGAGTCGATAGGGGTATAAACATGAAACGTAATTTACATACAAATTAACATGAGTCTACGAAATAAAATTATTAAATATCGTTTTATTATTTCCATTAATTTCGTATGGTTATTCATGGTTGAGTTTTTTCACTTGATTTTCAATCCTCTGCCCGGTTTCTTTCAGTATGCGGTTGGCTTGAGGGAGCGATGCCTTTTTCTATACTGACATCCGGTCGCAGGACTGTTGCCTGATCTCTGCCACGGGACCATAACAACAGGATCAAACGAGACAGATCGAAACAATCGATCAAGGGAGGAAGAACAGATGGATGTGACAGGGCGGGTATTTGATTTATTGGGGCAGGGGGCGGACGATGCGGCGGCGCTGGCAGCACCGGGGCGCACTGATATGACCTTTAGGGCCTTGCGACAGCATTGCGCGCGCATCCGTCGGCAATTGGCGGCGCGCGATATCGGGCCAGGGGATCGGGTTGCCATCGTATTGCCCAATGGACCGGAAATGGCCAGTGCCTTCTTTGCGGTTGCCTCTGGCCTGTCTGCGGCGCCCCTTAATCCCGCATATAAAGAGTCTGAATATGCCTTTTATCTGGAAGATTTGAAGCCAAAACTGGTGATCGTTGCCCAGGATAGTGACAATCCAGTCCGGGCTGCGGCTGGATCGCTGAATATTCCTGTCGCTGAGGCTTTGGTGGGGCCAGAGGATCCTGCCGGTGCCTTCACCCTGTGGGCGGAAGAGGCCGATGACACCGCGCCAGGTCCGGGGGATGAAGCCCTGGTACTGCACACATCGGGCACGACGTCGCGCCCGAAAGTCGTGCCTTTGACCCAGGCCAACCTTTTCGCTTCCGCCAGCAATATCGCCAGCACTTTGGCCCTGACACCGGCGGATCATTGCCTGAATATTATGCCCTTGTTTCATATCCATGGCCTGATCGCGGTGGTCCTGTCTTCCATCAAGGCTGGGGCGTCTGTCTGCTGTACGCCAGGCTTTAACGCCCTGAAGTTTTTCGACCTTGCGGTTGCTGAAAAGCCGACCTGGTATTCAGGCGTTCCAACCATGCATCAGACCATTTTGCTGCGGGCGAAGCGCAATCCAGAGGCCTTGTCCCAGGTGAAGTTCCGCTTTGTGCGGTCGTCTTCTGCGTCCCTGCCACCGGCCGTTTTCAATGAATTGGTGGAAACCTTTGGCTGCCCGGTTATCGAAGCCTATGGCATGACAGAGGCGACGCATCAGATGGCCTCTAACCCGCTGCCACCGGGCAAGCAGAAGCCGGGTTTCGTTGGTCTGCCAGCCGGGCCGGAAATCTGCATACTGGACATGGGTGGAAAGAAACAGCCTGCCGGCACGGTGGGCGAAGTTTGTATTCGCGGTGCCAATGTCACGCCCGGCTATGAGAATAATGAAAAGGCGAATGCGGAAAGCTTCACCGATGGCTGGTTCCGCACCGGGGATCAAGGCTATCTGGATGATGAGGGTTATCTGAAGATCACCGGGCGGATAAAGGAGATCATCAATCGCGGGGGAGAGAAAGTATCGCCCCTGGAAGTCGATGACGTCTTTATGGAACATCCTGGAATCCAACAGATCGTGACCTTCGCCATGCCCCACAAAATGCTGGGCGAGGAAGTCGCCGCTGCCGTCGTTCTGGTGGAAGGGGCCACAGTGACGGAAAAGGATTTGAAAGAATATGCCGCTGATCTTCTGGCCCCCTTCAAAATCCCGAAGAAGTTTGTTTTCCTGGACGAAATTCCTAAGGGCGCGACCGGTAAGATGCAGCGCATCGGCCTGGCAAAAAAACTGGGCCTGGGAGAGGCATAATGACCAAGGTTTGTATCTATGGTGCCGGCGCGATCGGTGGATTGATGGCCGCGGCTTTAAGCGAGGCCGGGGCGGATGTGTCCCTGGTCGCGCGCGGCCCACATCTGGCGGCGATCCAGGACAAGGGAATGATCCTGCGCAAGGATGGTCAGGAGACGACCTATAAAATCAAAGCCAGCGATAATCCCGCTGATTTGGGTCAGCAGGATTATGTCATCGTGACGTTAAAGGCCCATTCCGTCCCGGCGATCGTGGATCAGTTCACGCCCTTGCTGGGGCCGGAAACGGCAATTGTGCCTGCCGTGAACGGGCTTCCCTGGTGGTATTTCTATAAGGCGGATACCGGGACCGTTTTGGATGACAATCCGCTTGAGACAGTCGATCCGGGGGCTGCCCAATGGAAAGCATTCGGGCCGCAACGCGCCATTGGCTGTGTCGTGTATCCGGCTGCGGATGTGCCGGAACCCGGCGTGATAGAGCATAAATATGGCAATCGGTTTTCCTTGGGCGAGCCCGATGGCAGCCAGTCGGAAAGGCTGGAACGCTTGTCCAACCTGTTTATCAAGGGCGGATTGAAGGCCCCCCGCAAAGGGCGCTTGCGCGATGAGCTTTGGATAAAGCTATGGGGCAATTGTTCGTTTAATCCGGTTTCCGCCCTGACCGGGGCCAGCCTGGATCAGATCGGGGCAAATGCAGCCTGTACCGACGTCGTGCGTCGCATGATGCTGGAATGCAAGGCGGTGGGGGAAGCTGTCGGCGCGCGCTTTGCCGTTGATGTCGAGCGCCGGATTGAAGGCGGGACGGAAATCATCGGGCACAAGCCTTCCACCCGGCAGGATGTAGAGAAAGGGCGCCCCATGGAGTTGGACGCCCTGACGTCAACGGTTCTGGAACTGGCGCGCAAGCTGGACATCCCGACCCCAACCCTGGATGCCGTTGCCGCCCTGGTGCGGATGCAGGGCTCCGTGCTGGGCCTATACCAGCATAACGAAGCCCTGGAATCCTTAATCTTCAAGCGATGACCGTTAATCCGGTACGATCGGGCGTGGCGGCGTTGGGCTGGTGCCATCCCAGATATAGACATCGACAATACACTGATTTTTACCCGACATTTCTGCCGCAATGTTGAAGCGTTGCCCGCCGGATGTGTCGGCATTGCTGATGGCCGACAAGCTGGGGTCCAATGTGTCGTAACAACTGCTTACAAAGCTCTCCAGCCGTCCTTGTCGCTGACCTTGCTGCAGCATGAAAGAGGCATAAGAGGTTAACCAGCCCTTGGGAATGTTTGGCGGATACTTCTGGAAGGGTTCCCATAATGGCTGGATACCGGGCATGTTGAGCAAACTCCCATAGACGGGCGTGGCTTTTGCGAAGATCGTATCTCCCCCTTCATTCTTTGAAACCAGTGCATAGATTTCAAACAGCATCAATTCCCGAGCCAGGGCGTCGTCGCTGCCATCATTGATTTCAATGAAGAAAGCATTCCCCGTTACAATGCGGGTCGAGCCTTCATAGGCGCAGACTTCAACCTCACCATTCTGGGGTATCTCAGGATTTGGTGGGTTGAGGGAAATGTCCATGTCCTGGGGGAAATTTGGAACAACAAAACATTTTGTCGATCCCAAACAGGTCCAATAGGGGTGAATTTCAAAGTTGCTGGTACGATTGTAGATGCTGGTTTGGAGTGTTTTTGGCTCTTTCGTGTTGGAAAATAGAGTCGAAAGATCCTTCATCAGTTGATCATAGGCTTCATTTCCATCGATTTCGACGTTGACTGGCATCAGAACCTCCCTGTTATGTTGTTTTTGATGGATACAACATTTTAAAGTAGAGTCATGACGGTTGCATTATAATTTTTTGATATGTTTTGGATAGTACAGAAAATACAGCCGGGAATAGATCGCGAACACGCTCTGGTGGCCGCAATCTAAAGAGGGAGAGAGATTTTAGGGGTCAGCTTGCCTGTGCTGATCCTATTTGCCTGAAAGGGCAAGGCTAAAGCGCATCAGGCATAAGATCTCGAACAGAATTTGGGCACCGACCTGGGCGGTGTTGGTGGTGCTGTCATATTGCGGGGCGACCTCGACCACATCGCCACCGATGATATTCAATCCGGCCAGCCCGCGCAGCATGGTCATCGCTTCCCGGCTGGTCACGCCCCCGATTTCCGGTGTGCCAGTCCCGGGTGCGAAGGCCGGGTCCAGACAATCGACGTCAAAGGTGACATAGATCGGGCCATCCCCGACTACGTCCCGTGCTTTCTTGATCACGGCGGCGGGGCCCATCTCGGCGACATCTTCGGCATGGATCACGGTCATCCCGGAATCGACCGAAAACTCCCACAGATACTCAGCCGGTCCCCGGATTCCGATCTGAATGCAGCGTTCCGGATCCAGCACCCCTTCCAGCACAGCCTCCCTAAACGGGCCACCGTGATGGAATTTAGAATTGTCGAATTCACCGCCGGTATCGCAATGGGCATCGAAATGGATCATCCCGATTGGGGCATCCTTGCCGATGGCTTTCATGATCGGCAGTGTTACGGAATGGTCGCCGCCGATAGACAGGGGAATAACCCCAGCGGCAACAATTTTTGCCAGATAGTCTTCGATATCCTCGTGACAGGAATTCAGGCTGAAGCGGCTTCGGAACGGCACGTCGCCGATATCCGCAACCCGCAATTCCGATACGGGCGCACATTTCAGGACGTGGTTATAGGGGCCGATCCGCTCAATCGTGCGCACGGCGCGGGGACCGAATCGCGCGCCTGGGCGGTTGGTGACACCCAGATCCATCGGCACGCCGACCATGGCGACTTGCAGATCCCCAAAATCCGGTGATTTCGGATTAACTTCATGCCAGGGCGCATCCAGAAAAGTGGAGACTCCGGCAAATGGTGCCTGGCGCGTACCCGCATCATCAAAGATCGTAGCGGCCACTTTCTTGAAATCCGGATCATGAAAGGCTTCTGCGGAGTCGGACCGGTATTTCTGGCGAAGACGATCAAGATTGGACATGTTCATAATGGCGGCCTCTTCCGGCGGTTCATGCAATGGGTAAATCGGCGTGGTCGCAATTCAGCCTGTCGGGACTTCAGAAATCAAGCATCTTCCTTGCCCGCCAGGATTGGTTTGGCAAACTGCAGTTCCGCCAGATGCTTATACAGGGGGCTGGTGGTCATCAGCTCGTCATGGGTGCCTGTTGCAACGATGCGCCCCTCTTCAATAACCGCGATCCGGTCCGCATTGATAACGGTCGCCAGTCGATGGGCGATGATCAGTGTCGTGCGGCCCTGCATCAAACGCTCCAATCCGGTCTGGACCTGGCGCTCATTCTCAGAATCCAGGGCACTGGTTGCCTCGTCCAGCAATAAGACCGACGGATTGCGCAATACCGCACGGGCGATGGAGACGCGTTGCTTCTGGCCGCCGGACAGTCGCAATCCCTTTTCCCCCAGAAATGTGTCATACCCTTCGGGCAGGGCGGTGATAAAGTCATGGGCGGCGGCATCTCGGGCGGCCTGCATCACGTCATCATCCCCGGCTTCTGGGCGGCCATAGCGAATGTTTTCCCTGCCCGATGTGCCAAAGATCACAGGGTCCTGTGGTACCAGCGCCATGCGCTGACGCAGCGCCTGAGGGTCAGTCTGGGACAAATCCACACCGTCCAGCAGGATATGGCCATCCTGCGGGTCATAGAATCGAAGCAGCAGTTGGAAGACGGTGCTTTTGCCGGCCCCCGATGGACCAACAAGGGCAACGCTTTGGCCCGGTTCGATGGTCAGGGAGAAATTCTTCAGCGCCGCGGATTTTGGACGAGACGGGTATTTGAAAGTCACATTATCGAATACGACCCGCCCTTGCGGTGGTTCGGGCAGGGCGATGGGGCTGGCGGGGGGCTTGATCTGCGGTTCCGCTTCCAGCAATTCAACCAACCGTTCCGTTGCGCCCGCTGCGCGCTGTAATTCGCCATAGACTTCTGAAATAATACCAACGGAAAAGGCGACGACCGTGGCGTAAAAGACAAAGGCTGCCAATTCGCCGCCTGTGATCGCGCCCTGCATCACATCATTGCCCCCGACCCACAGAATGACGCCGATGGAGGCAAAAACCAGCAATATCACAACAGCCGTCAGAACACCGCGCAGCTGTGTGCGCTGGATCGCCGTATCAAAAGCATTCCGGACTTCATCGCCAAAGCGGCGACGGTCAACACCTTCATGGGTGAAGGCCTGAACCGTTCGGATGGCGTTCAGATTTTCTTCGGCAAAGGAACCGACATCGGCAATTCGATCCTGACTGTGCCGCGACAGGACACGCACACGCCGCCCTATGGTCATGATCGGGATCACGACGATTGGCACGACCAGCAGGACCAGCGCGGTCAGCTTGGCATTGGTGATCACCATCATGCCAATACCCCCAACCAGCATCAGCGCATTGCGCAAGGCCATAGAGGCACTGGATCCAATGATGGATTGCAGCAAGGCGGTGTCTGTCGTCAGCCGGGACAGGATCTCCCCCGTTTTGGTGATCTCAAAAAAGGCAGGGTCAAGACGCAATACGCGGTCGAATACGGCATTGCGCAGGTCCGCCACAACCCGTTCACCCAGCCAGGTGACCATATAGAACCGAAAGTAACCGCCAACCGCCATGACAATGGACAGGCCCAAAAGCGCCAAAAGCGATTTGTTCAACGCATCTGGGTCGCCACTGGAAAAACCGCCATCAATCAGCACACGCACGCCTTGACCTAATGCCAGAACCGATCCGGCCGTAATTGCCAAGGCGGTCAGGGCGTAAAACACCTGTTTTTTGTAGGGTTTTAGAAATCCAAGGGTGCGCCGCAGGACTTTCATATCACGTCCCTTGGGACGCTCTGGTCCTTGCGGGGAAAACCGGCCACCTGCTGCTCTTGCCACGATTCAACCTATCTTCTTATTCGACCTTAATTGGCGACACCTAACGCCCCTTCGACCATAAAATCAAAGCTTCTGGAGCATCATGCGCTCGCATGAGCTCAAACAAGATACGCATCATGCGCTCGCATGAGCTCAAACAAGATACGCATCATGCGCTCGCATGAGCTCGAACAAGATACGCATCATGCGCTCGCATGAGCTCAAACAAGATACACTAAAGCCTGGGATGGATGCGCCGCGACAATATAGCCAGTCCGATTAAGATAATGGTCAGAACCAGATAAACGACCTGAATATCGAAAAAAATTAACAATACTGAGAAAATTGCGGCATGGATCAGTTCTGCAATATCGCGATAGGTGGTAAAGGCCGGGGTCATTTCCGTCCGTCGACTGGGGCGGCATGCCCGAAAGAAAAGAGAATTTCCATAGCTGTCATTCGCCGACATTGCCAGGGCAGCGCATAACAGCCCCGCCGCGCCGATGATCGGCATGCTGACAAAGGCGCAGGCCACGGCACACCCGGCTGCACCAATTGTAAAGCAGGCCATCGCCATGCGCCGGATACCAATGTGTCGGGCTATTCTGCCCCAGAATGGCATGGCCAACATACCAAATGTACCCAGGGATAACAGGGCACCGGCGACAACTTCGCCCATTCCCGTCTTTACCGCATAGATTGGTGTGTACAGAAAAAAGCACATCCAGAAAAAGGCCCGGCCGGTGGCGTTGATCCAGGCATGCAACAATCGCTTTTGCCGCATGAATTCACCCAGATGGCCCAGGACATTGCGAAAAGCACGATTCTTCGTTGGTCGGACACCAGGCGCAGATTTGAATCGCAGCAGCCAGAATACCGCCATCAGGGTCAGCATCGATGCCGCAGAAAAGTAGTAGGGGGCCGCATGAGAGACATAGCGTGCCAGCAAGACGCCAATCATGGGCCCGATGATCCATCCGACCCCAAGCGCCAGCATTCGAATCGGCTCGGATCGGCCCAGATCGCCGCGCCTTACATAATCCATGACAAACAAATTTAAGCAGATGCTGACCAGCCCGACACCCAGGGCGCGCAGGATAAAGCCCAGAACCTGGACATCTGCGATATTCAGTGAAAACAGAATCGCCGAAAGGGCGCCAACACTGCAAAAAATACTAAGGAGTGCTGGCCGTCCGAACCGACTGGCCAGGGCCGGGGCCGCCAGGACGGAGGGGATCGAGACGGCGGACGCTGCCAGCACACAAAAACTAACAGCCTCATCCGATCCCAGAAGGCGAACTGTATCAATGGGTAGAACCGCCGATGCCGTGCCTCGTGCGACTGCCTCAAGTCCATATAAAAAAGCCAGAGTTTCTGCACCGGGCGCTTTAATGCGCCGCAGCCATACAGCATCGGAACCAATCGCCACCGTATCCCCCGCAAACTTCAAATCGACCTGGAATCCACCCCAATTTCCAATTCCAGTTTGATCCTTAATGGATGATGGTGAAAGCCCCCTGTTTTTTTGCCCTTTGTAACCCCCACTTTTCCTGTGTTTCTGCGGATTTTATGCGTTGCAGCAATTTTAGCGGAAAAACCATGCCTGAGTCTTGTTGCACGGGTCGGACCCTTATGCTAAATCCCGCTCGGACTTGGGGCGTACTGTTACCAAAAAGGCGATTTGCTGCTGGTTTCGGTGTTTCCCGTCGGATTTCAGTCTGAACTGTCTCTGTTGCTTGAATGCGGTGGGGGATGACAGGATGGGGTGAAATCGCTGGACGTGACTGCAACGAATTTTTTTTAGGGGGTTTCCCAGCCGTGGCAGCCAAAGGTGGCGTGAATGAAATCGCCGATCGTTACGCGAAAGCGCTGTTCGATCTGGCCGATGAAAACAAACAACTGGATGTCGTTGCGGATGATCTCCGCACGCTCAGTTCTCTTATAGACAGCTCAGATGACTTGCGGCGCATGGTACGCAGCCCCGTTATTTCCCGCGCGGATCAAGGTGCGGCGATGGGGGCTGTTGTCGAAAAGGCCAAGCTGAGTGATCTGACCAGCCGGTTCGTGGCCTATGCTGCGGCAAGCCGGCGTTTGGCTGCAATCAAACCAATTGCACAGGCTTATCTGACCGAACTGGCAAAGCGCCGCGGTGAGGTAAGCGCTGAAGTCTCCTCTGCAAAGCCGCTCAGCAAAGAGCAGGTGGCGGCTGTGGAAGAGGCGTTGAAGAAAGCTGTGGGCGGCAAAATCGCCGTCTCGCAAAAAGTGGACCCGTCGTTGATCGGCGGTCTTATCGTCAAAGTCGGCAGTCGGATGATCGACACGTCGGTCGCGTCACAACTGCAGCGCTTGAAGCTTGCGATGAAGGGAGCTTAAAGAGATGGAACTCCGGGCCGCAGAAATTTCTGCAATCCTCAAAGACCAGATCAAGAATTTCGGTGCCGAAGCCGATGTTGCTGAAGTCGGGCAAGTGATTTCCGTCGGTGACGGCGTTGCGCGCGTTTACGGCTTGGACAATGTCCAATCCGGGGAAATGGTTGAGTTTCCCGGCGGCGTGAAGGGCATGGCCCTGAACCTCGAAACCGATAATGTCGGTGTCGTGATTTTCGGCAGTGACCGCGCCATTAAAGAAGGCGACACGGTTAAGCGCACAGGGTCCATCGTGGATGTGCCTGTCGGCAAGGGCCTGTTGGGTCGCGTTGTCGATGGTTTGGGCAATCCGATTGATGGCAAGGGCCCGATCGACTCAGACGAGCGTGCGCTGGCTGAACTGAAGGCCCCTGGCATTATCCCGCGTAAATCCGTGCACGAGCCGGTTCAAACCGGCCTGAAGGCGTTGGACGCCCTGGTGCCGATTGGCCGTGGTCAGCGCGAATTGGTCATTGGGGACCGTCAGACCGGTAAGACGGCGGTGATTGTCGATACCATTCTGAATCAGAAGCCGACCAATGCGGGCGATGATGATACGAAGAAACTCTTCTGCATCTATGTTGCTATCGGTCAAAAGCGTTCCACGGTTGCTCAGGTTGTTAAAACCCTGACCGACTTAGGCGCCATGGAATACACCATTG
This sequence comes from Hwanghaeella sp. 1Z406, assembly GCF_048892425.1. Lineage (NCBI taxonomy): Bacteria > Pseudomonadati > Pseudomonadota > Alphaproteobacteria > Rhodospirillales > Aestuariispiraceae > Hwanghaeella > Hwanghaeella sp. 1Z406. Next base: position 269,392 of record NZ_JBLZHU010000004.1, on the reverse strand, counting down.
TTGTTGCCGCAACCGCCTCGGACCCTGCACCTCTGCAGTTCCTGGCACCCTATACCGGTTGCGCAATGGGTGAATATTTCCGTGACAACGGCATGCATGCGGTCATTTTCTATGACGATCTGTCCAAGCAGGCGACTGCCTATCGTCAGATGTCGCTGTTGCTGCGCCGCCCGCCAGGCCGTGAAGCCTATCCGGGGGATGTGTTCTATATTCACTCCCGTTTGCTGGAACGCGCCGCAAAGATGGGCGATGCGCATGGCGCTGGTTCTTTGACCGCTCTGCCGGTTATTGAAACCCAGGCAAATGACGTGTCGGCCTATATTCCAACCAACGTGATTTCGATCACGGACGGTCAGATCTTCCTGGAAACCAGCCTGTTCTATAAAGGGGTTCGCCCGGCTATTAACGTCGGTCTGTCGGTTAGCCGCGTTGGTTCCGCCGCCCAGACTAAGGCGATGAAGAAGGTTTCCGGCTCGATCAAACTGGAATTGGCCCAGTATCGTGAGATGGAAGCTTTTGCTCAGTTCGCGTCGGATTTGGATGCCTCGACCCGCCAGTTGCTGGCCCGTGGTGCCCGTCTGACAGAATTGCTGAAACAGCCTCAGTATTCACCGCTGAAAGTGTCTGAGCAGGTTCTGTCCATCTATGCCGGTACCAAGGGCTATCTGGACAAAATCCCGGTTGGGGATGTGAATCGCTTTGAATCCAAGCTGTTGGATCATGCACGGGCGGAACACAAGAAGCTCCTGGACAAGATCGACTCGACCGGTGTTCTGGATGAAGACACGGAAAAGGCTATCGTCGCCCTGTTGGACGCTTTTGTGAAAACATACGCGTAAGGATTAAGGCGCTCGCTCAGGGCAGGCCTCGGCCTGACCTGGAAACGACACTGCAGGTATCGGGATAAGACATGCCGTCTCTTAAGGACTTAAAGACACGCATTTCTAGCGTTCAGTCGACCCGCCGCATCACTTCAGCGATGAAGATGGTGGCTGCGGCGAAACTGAAACGTGGTCAGGAATCGGCTGAAGCCGCACGCCCCTTTGCAGAGCGTATGGAGCGGATGCTGGGATCGCTGGCTGATGGCGTGTCCAAAGAGGGTGCACCAAAACTGTTGGCCGGAACCGGGGATGACAAGACCCATTTGCTGGTCGTCATCACCTCCGACCGCGGTTTGTGCGGTGGTTTCAACGGCTCAATCGTTCGTGCGGTAAAGCGCCGGATCGTTGAACTGACGGACCAGGGCAAAACGGTGAAGGTGATTGCGGTTGGTCGCAAGGGGGTATCCCTGTTGCGTCGCGATCATCGGGACAAGCTGGTTGCGACGTTTGAAGAACTGGTGAAACCCTACCCGGCATTCGAGCAAGCAGACGAAATCGTCGCGAAGGTCGTTGAGATGTTCGAGGCCGGTGAATTCGATGTTTGCACCCTGTATTACAATAAGTTCATTTCCGCGCTGACTCAGGAAGTCACACCGTTGCAGCTGATCCCGTTCACATCGGTCGGTAAGAAAGATGATGATGAACAGGATGCGGGCATCGGTGACTCTCAATATGAGTTTGAGCCGGATGAAGAAGCTATCCTGGAAGCCTTGTTGCCTAAGAACCTTGCGGTTCAGGTTTACCGTAGCTTGCTGGAAAGCTTTGCCTCCGAACAAGGGGCGCGGATGACCGCTATGGACAATGCGACTCGGAATGCAGGCGATATGATTAACTCGCTCAGCATTACCTATAACCGCGCACGCCAGGCTATGATTACTAAAGAACTGATCGAAATCATCTCGGGCGCTGAGGCGCTCTAACAGACTAGAAGTCCGAGACAGGAGCACGACATGAGCAAGACTACCGGTAAGATCACGCAGGTTCTGGGTGCCGTCGTCGACGTTGCCTTTGACGGTGACCTGCCCGCGATTTTGAACGCGGTAACGACCAAAATTGGCGATCGTACGCTGGTGCTGGAAGTCGCGCAGCATCTGGGTGAAAAAACGGTGCGCACCATCGCCATGGACACGACTGAAGGTCTGGTTCGTGGTCAGGAAGTGCTGGATACCGGCGATTCCATTCAGGTGCCGGTTGGTCCCGAAACGCTGGGTCGTATCATGAATGTGATTGGCGAGCCGGTAGATGAGCGTGGCCCGATCGGCAATAAGATGACTTACCCGATCCACCGCGAAGCCCCGGCCTATGTCGATCAGGCAACCGAAACGGAACAGCTGGTCACCGGGATTAAGGTTGTGGACCTGCTGACCCCCTATCCAAAGGGTGGTAAGATCGGTCTGTTCGGCGGTGCCGGCGTGGGCAAGACCGTGTTGATCATGGAATTGATCAACAACATCGCTAAAGGCCACGGTGGTTATTCTGTTTTCGCCGGCGTCGGGGAACGGACCCGTGAAGGGAATGACCTGTACCACGAAATGATGGAATCAGGCGTTATCGACCTGGAAGGCGACTCGAAAGTGGCGCTGGTCTATGGTCAGATGAACGAACCTCCTGGGGCCCGTGCCCGTGTGGCGTTGACTGGTCTGACTCAGGCGGAATATTTCCGTGATGAAGAAGGCCAGGACGTGCTGTTCTTCGTGGATAACATCTTCCGCTTTACGCAGGCTGGCTCGGAAGTGTCCGCGCTGTTGGGGCGTATTCCGTCCGCTGTGGGCTATCAGCCTACTCTGGGGACCGACATGGGCGCGATGCAGGAACGCATCACCTCTACCCATAAGGGATCGATCACCTCGGTCCAGGCTGTCTATGTGCCTGCTGATGACTTGACCGATCCGGCGCCTGCTACGACCTTCGCTCACTTGGATGCGACCACCGTGTTGTCTCGTTCCATTGCAGAGCTTGGGATTTATCCGGCCGTGGATCCGTTGGACTCTACCTCGCGCATTCTGGATGCCGCGACCGTTGGCGAACAGCATTACCGTGTTGCTCGTCGCGTACAGGAAACCCTGCAGCAGTATAAGGGTCTGCAGGAAATCATCGCGATCTTGGGCATGGACGAATTGTCGGAAGAAGACAAACTGACCGTCGCGCGCGCCCGTAAAATCCAGCGCTTCCTGTCCCAGCCGTTCCACGTTGCGGAAGTCTTCACCGGCTCCCCTGGTAAATTCGTTGAACTGGCCGACACGATCAAAGGGTTCGAGGCGATTGTGAACGGTGAATATGACGATCTGCCGGAATCGGCCTTCTACATGGTTGGCACGATCGAAGAGGCTGTTGAGAAAGCGAAGAAAATGGCGGCTGCTGCAGCCTAATCGCTGCTTTAACTCAGACGCTCTTTTTACCGCAGAGGAAGTGAAGATATGTCGGACAAGGTGACCTTCGAACTCGTCTCCCCAGAGAAGCTGCTTTTCTCTGGTGAGGTCGATATGGTGGTGCTGCCTGCCGCTGAGGGGGATATGGGTATCCTCCCCGGACATGCACCGGTTATCACCACAATTCGTCCAGGCACGATCTGCATTTTCAATGGCAACACTGTTGAAAAGCGCTTGTTCGTCGCTGGTGGCTTTCTGGAGGTAACACCGGAACGCTGCACGGTTCTTGCAGATACCGCGACACCGGTGGAAGATATTGATGTTTCCGCCGCTCAGCAGATGGTTAAAGATTGCACCGACGATGTCGGGGCTGCTAAGGATGAGGATGCACAGGCCAAGGCGCGTCTGGCATTGGCAACCGCCGAAGCGAAACTCCAGGCTGCGCAAAGCCCCGCTTACAAGTAATTTGGTGGCACAATCATCTGGAAACAGCCCGCAGTCTTGCGGGCTGTTTTCGTTTCAGCGTAGTGTCGGCAGATGAAAATCAAAACCGCTCGTCTCTATCGCCAGAATCAGCCCTTTGCGGATGGCCCCTATATTTGTCGGGGCCAGACCGAGGATGGATTTGATAGCTGCATCGTCGCCCTGGAAGCAGAGGATGGGACGATTGGCTGGGGGGAGGCCGCGCCGCTTGGAGCCTTTTATGCAGAGGCCTTTCCAGAAGCAATGCGGGCAGGGATTCAGCGGTTGTTGCCGGTCACTATCGGTCTTTCCGCGACAGCCCCCGGCAGGCTGGCGGATGCCCTGAACCATGCCATGTTGGGACAGCCCGCCGTAAAGTCTGCCATTGATATGGCGGCCTGGGATCTGGCGGCGCGGGTCATGAAGTACCCGCTGAGTGACTTGCTGGGCGGCGCCGATGGTGAGTCTGTGCCCCTTTATCGCTCAATCGGTCAGGCGGATCCAGATGCTATGGCCCGCAAGGCCAAGGATTATGTGACGCGTGGATATCGACGCCTGCAGGTAAAGGTTGGCGCTGATCCTTTAGAGGATGTCGAACGACTGAAGGCCGTGCGTGCCGCTGTACCGGACGATGTGCCGTTATATGCTGATGCCAATGGTGGCTGGTTACTGGAAGACGGGCTGCGGTTTGTCGATCACACGCGCGATATTGATTATTGGTTGGAACAGCCTTGTATGTCCTATGCGGATAATCACACGATTGCGCGGCGCTGCGGCAAGCCCATGGTGCTGGATGAAGGACTGGTGACGCTGGACGACCTGTTGCGTGCCCATCAGGATGGTGTGATTTCCGGCGCGACCCTTAAGATTGCCCGGATCGGGGGCATAGGTCCCACCCGATTGATGCGCGATGTCGCCGTCTCTCTGGGCCTGAAAGTCACAATCGAAGATACGGGCGGCAGCACGATCAACACCGCCGCCACCGCCCATATGATGTTGTCCACCCCCAAAACGCATCGCGCCCATACTGTTGATTTCATGAACTGGGTCACAGTACAGAACGCAACGGGGATGCCAGCGACTGTGGATGGAATGTTGTTTGGACCGCCTGGGCCGGGACTGGGCGTCACGGTGGATATGGCGGCACTGGGCGCGCCGGTTTTTTAATCAGTGTCGTTTGAGGCAGACGGAAGCCATTAACCTAGAATGGTAAGTGTATGCATTATTAAGGTTTACATGCTATCAATTATCATATGTCCTAAGGACATATGATAATTGATAGCAGTTAACATATGTTATGTCGAGTCTATTGACGGTTTGGAAAATGTTGATATAATTACTTCGTAGCAAGAACCTTATGTCCTCAGGACATAAGGTTCTTGCTACGAAGTAGTGAGCAATAGATATGAATAAATCTCTTGTACCGTTTCAACGTCGAAAAGACATGACCCAACTCAGCGAGGCTTTGATGCATCGTTTGAATAAGTCGGGTTACTCTTTAATATCTAACTATAATTTCTTTCATCTCTTGTTGGAATTCTATCAGGCAGGGAACGTTAAGTACTTAAGGAGCAATTGGCCAAGTAAGGCGTCGTTCAATAGAGTACGTGCAATTCTTCAAAGTGAAGGTGTGATTCGCAAAGATCAAGACTATGCGGGATGTTGGCGTATCCTTGCTGTTCCGGAAGCCTCCGCCGACGAAATTGTGTGTTTTATTGATCCGTACTGTTACATTTCACATTACTCGGCAATGCAACGCTATGGCTTGACCAACCGTCGCCCGGAGACGCTGACCGTCACCGTGCCTGCAACAAAAATGGTTCGCCAAAGTCTTAAAGAGAAAATGAGACTGGACTATGGCGATGCGCTTGAGATTTCAAATTTGTACAAGGAACCTGCGCAGATAGTACGGCATCCTAGTGTCGTAAGAGGACGTAAGGTGGCGCCTTTTGCTACTGTGACTTATGGTGATTGGCGGAAGATAAAAGGTACGCCGTCTAGAATTGGCACAATCGGTCAGACCTTTCTGGACATGTTAGACCAGCCGGATCGCTGCGGAGGCACACATCACATTCTTTCCGTATGGGAGGGACATGCGAAGACCTATCTCGATGAGATCATCGACAGCGTTACGGGTGCGCCAAAATCCATCCATAAAGTGCGTGCCGGCTATATATTAGAGGAAAGGCTCGGAGTTTCCGATTCGAGAGTCGCCGCATGGCAAAAATTTGCGCAGCGAGGCGGCAGTCGGGTTCTTGATCCTAGTCGTGCTTATGTTGATCGATATTCTGCAAAATGGATGATATCGATCAATGTCGACTGAACCGGATTACGAAGAAAGCATAGTCGTGAATGTCGGTGATTGGGTCGAACGTGCAAAGACGGATCCAGTCGCCTATTTAGAGCGTCAAGCGACAGAGTTGTTTCTTGCGACGCTGGCGACAATCGAACCGTATCGTACCAGTACATTTCTAAAAGGTGGGATTCTTATGGGGGTGGTTTACGAAAGCCATCGCCAGACGGGTGATATTGATCTGACAACGATACTGGAGCCTAAGCAAGGCGTGGCGGAAGAATTCACCCAGGCATTAAATGACGCATTTCCGCATGTATCGGCCGAAATAGGATATCCTGACCTAATGTGTCGCGTGCAATCGCACAAATATTTTCCCAGGGGAGAGGCATTTCCAAAGAATGACGGTCCAGCCATCAAACTAGGGATTGGCTATGCGAAACGGGGTTCAAATCAGGAGAGGCTCTTCCATCTGGGCCGTTCTCCGGATAAGCTGGAGGTCGATATCAGCTTTCGAGAACCAATTTGCGCCGTCCGAATCATAAAGATGGCGCCGGATGAGTATTTGTTTCGGGCCTATTCGCTTTCCGATCTTATCGCTGAGAAAATCCGCGCTTTGTTGCAACAAGAGAGCCGCAATCGATACCGGCGGCAGGATTTCTATGACCTCAGCATTTTAATCAATCAATCGACCTTTAATGACCCTGAAAGAAAGCAAGTTTACGAAACTCTACTTAAGAAATGTCATGCCCGGGATATCGAGCCGACAAGAAGCTCATTGACGCAGCCAGAAGTACGTCGCAGAGCGGAGCGAGATTGGAACACGATGCGGCTTGAAATTGGTGATTTGCCAATGTTCGACATGTGCTTCGCAGTTGTTGTCACCTTTTATGAAAGCCTACCGTGGCCCGACTAGCTATTCGCAACCCCTGGAATGGAGTGCAGGTGCCCGCAGTGCCACGGCTATACCCTCACTATTCCTTCACGATCATTTCGCGGGGATAGGAGGTCAGGCATTCTGCCGGGCCGCTTTCTTTGATCAGGATGCTTTCGGTGATTTCCAGGCCCCAGCTTTCCATCCACAGGCCGGGCATGAAATGGAACGTCATGCCGGGTTTTAATTCGGTCTGGTCGGTTTCGCGGAAGCTGATGGTGCGTTCGCCCCAATCGGGGGGATAGCTGATGCCGATCGCATAGCCGCAGCGGGCTGAGCGTTCGATCTTGCCCTTGCGCAATTCTTCCGCCAGAGCATGGGCGATATCACAGGCACGGTTGCCTGCCACCGCCGCCTCAATACCCGCCTGCAATCCGTCCAGCAGGGACTTTTCCGCATCAATGATATGCTGTGGCGGCTTACCCAGAAAAACCGTGCGACTGAGCGGGGTGTGATAGCGTTTATAGCAGCCTGCAATCTCAAAAAAAGTGCCAGCGCCTGTTTCCATTGGCGCATCATCCCAGGTCAGATGGGGGGCTGCGGCATTCGGGCCGGTCGGCAATAGGGGCACGATGGCGGGATAGTCGCCGCCATATTCTGGCGTCCCTTCAATGCCGGTATGAAAAATATCGGCCACAATATCGCACTTGCGGATGCCGGGTTCCATCTTTGCCGCGATCACGCCATGCATGCGATCCACGATCTTCGCGGCCTTGCGCATATACTCGATTTCAGTTTCCGATTTGATGCCGCGCTGCCAATTCACCAATCCTGTCGTGTCGACAAATTTTGCATTGGGCAGGTGTTGTTGCAGGGACTGAAACGCCTTGGCGGAGAAATAGTAATTGTCCATCTCAATGCCGATGCGCAACGACCCCCAACCCCGCTCTTCGATAATGCCCGACAGTTGATCCATCGGGTGGCGTTCTGTCGATTGCACATAAATGTCGGGATAGGACAGGACGTAATCGTCGCTCATGTAAACCGTTCGGTAGGCACCGTTGGCATCCTGATTGCGCCCCCACCAGATTGGCAGCCCGTCCGGCGGTACCAGAACCCCCTGGTGAACATAGAACGACCAGCCGTCATATCCGGTCAACCAGGACATGTTTGATGGGTCTGTTACCCACAGAAGATCAACGCCTTTCGCCTCCATGGCCTTGCGGGTCTTGGCCAAGCGCGTGGCATATTCAGCGGCAGAGAAGGGTAGATCGGTTCCCGGCATATAGTGCTCCTTTACCAAAGGGGTGAGGACGGAACTGTGCATTGACTTGTGACGCGTGACAAGTGCCCGTGCCGACGCCACAATCGGCAAAAAAGGGAAAGCGGCATGACCAGTCTGGATGATCGTGATTTAAAAATACTGACAATCCTGCAAACCGAAGGACGTTTGACAAAGGCGGCCCTGGCGGAGCGTGTGAACCTGTCGCCTGCCGCCTGTTGGGAGCGCTTGCAGCGCCTGGAACGAGCGGGAATCATCATCGGCTATGAGGCCAGGATTAATCCAAAACTGTTGACTGGCGCAGCGGAAGTCTTGATGTCTTTGGAACTGGAAAGTCATCGTTCCAGCGACTTTCAGGCATTCGAGAAGGCAATAGAGGCGATCCCGGAAGTGGTTGAATGCTGGGCCGTTGGGGGCGGAATAGACTATATGCTGCGGGTGGTTACCCAGGATATCGCCGCCTATCAAGCCCTGGTTGATGGAATGCTATCTACTGGTATCGGGGTGAAACGTTACTACAGCTATGTCGTCACCAAATCCATCAAGCGAACGGCCGTTCCCCTTGACCTTTTGGACATGAGTGAACCGAAGAATCGTCGGTCCCCAGCCTGAAATATCGGCGAAACACCGCCTAATCATTGTGGCTTACATCGGTTCTTCGCCTCATCCTGGTCTATAATCCAGGCATCTGAATAGTCTACCCATCCGCTTTCTAGAGTATCATGCGGGCGTATCCATTCGCACATGGTGTTCTAGCGTGTTGTTTTTCTGCAAACGCGTCGTCGCAGATGTCACTATCTGCTCGGCCGTTGCTCTTTAGAATCAGTGAGGTGCCATGTCGCAGGAGTCGTCTTCTCCGCGGGATCGTTTGTTCAATGCGTCCCTGTTCCAAACTGCCAGCTTCATTGATGGCCAGTGGGTCAATGCCGCGTCGGGGGAGACGATCGCCGTCACCGATCCTGGCAATGGCGCAGTGATCGGTCATGTGTCTGCGATGAGCGCCGCTGAAAGCCGCAAGGCTGTCGATGCGGCACAAAGGGCGTTCCCTGCCTGGTCTGTGATGCTGCCCCAGGATCGTGCCGCCCTGTTGCGCCGCTGGTTTGATCTGGTCAATGAGGCCCGGGAAGATCTGGCGACCCTGATGGTAATGGAACAGGGTAAGCCGATTTCAGAGGCGCGGGGCGAAATCGCCTATGCGGCGTCCTTCATGGAATTCTATGCCGAAGAAACCAAGCGCCCGAATATTGAGGGGGTGACGTCTCACCTGCCGGATGCAGAGGTTGAATTGTGGCGCGAACCCGTTGGCGTCGCGGCCCTGATCACACCCTGGAATTTCCCCTGCGCCATGATCACCCGTAAGGCGACAGCCGCCCTGGCGGCGGGCTGCACCGTTGTTGTTCATCCGTCCAAGGAAACCCCGTTTTCAGCATTGGCCCTGGCAGAGACCGCCCGTCGTGCGGGCATTCCACCGGGCGTCTTTAATGTTGTGACGGGGGAGCCTGAGACCGTTGTCACCCCCTGGACCGACGATACCCGCGTGCGGGCCCTGTCCTTCACCGGGTCTACGGAAATCGGTCAATTGCTGTATGCCCGCAGCGCCAAGACGGTGAAGCGCCTGGTGCTGGAACTGGGCGGGCATGCGCCTTTCATTGTGTTTGATGACGCGGATCTGGACCGCGCCGTGGACAGCGCCATTGCCGCTAAATTCGCAACGTCGGGTCAGGACTGCCTGGGGGCGAACCGGTTTTATGTGCAGCGTGGTGTTTATAAGGAATTTTGTGAACGGTTTGCGGAACGCACCGCAGCGCTTACTGTCGGGTATGGCATGGATGACCCGGATATCGGGGCATTGATGAATGAGCGCGCGGTTGCTAAGCAGGAAGCCCATGTTGCAGATGCCCTGTCCAAAGGGGCGCGCTGTCTGGTGGGGGGTGCCCGGCATGAGCAGGGGCCGCTATTCTATCAACCGACCGTCCTGGTCGACGTGCCGGCGGATGCCCTGATCTTTCAGGAAGAGACCTTCGGTCCCGTCGCGGCGATTGCGCCTTTTGACACCGAAGGGGCCATTCTGGAACGGGCAAACGACACGGAATATGGATTGATCGCTTATATGCATACGATCGATCCAAGACGCATATTTCGCATGAGCCGCGGCCTGCAATACGGCATGGTCGCGGTGAACAGAACGAAGGTGACAGGCGCACCGATCCCCTTTGGCGGGATGAAACAGTCCGGTCTTGGCCGCGAAGGCGCACGCCAGGGCATGGAAGCCTTTACTGATGTTAAATATGTCTGCCGCGACTACGGCGACCTAACCCTTGTGGAGTAATTGATATGTTAAGAAACGAGCCGTTGGAAGAATGGGACCGGGATCACTTTTTTCACCCGTCCACCGCAATGGGTGCCCATGCGCGGGGCGAAACGCCTCACCGCATTATCGAAACCGGCAAGGGTGTTTACATCACTGATGCGGATGGCAAGAGCTGCCTGGATGCCTTTGCGGGCCTGTATTGCGTGAATGTCGGCTATGGTCGCACAGAGATCGCAGATGCGATTTCCGAACAGGCGCATGAACTGGCCTATTATCATGCCTATGTCGGTCATGCGTCCAAGCCGGCCATTCGTTTGTCGAAGATGATTGCGGATCGCGCCCCGGAAGGCATGAACCACACCTATTTCGGTCTGTCGGGTTCTGATGCGAATGAGACCAATATCAAGCTGGTCTGGTATGCCAATAACATCATGGGGCGCCCGGAGAAGAAGAAGATCATCTCTCGCTGGCGGGGCTATCATGGGTCGGGGATCATGACGGGGTCACTGACCGGTCTAGCACTGTTCCACAATGCGTTTGATCTGCCGCGTGCGCCGATCCTGCATACCGAAGCCCCTTATTACTATCGCCGGGAAAACCTGGATCAGTCGCCGGAAGAATTTGCGCAGCATTGTGCTGATAAGCTGGAAGAAATGATCCTGGCGGAAGGCCCGGATACGGTTGCTGCTTTTATCGGTGAACCGGCGATGGGTACCGGTGGTCTTGTGCCGCCACCCCCTGGTTACTGGCAGAAAATTCAGGCGATCCTGGACAAGTATGATGTCATGTTGATCGCTGATGAGGTCGTCACCGGCTTTGGACGTCTGGGCAGCATGTTCGGTTCCGCCCATTACGGCATGAAGCCTGATATCATCACCATCGCCAAGGGCCTGACTTCTGCCTATGCGCCGCTGTCCGGGTCGATTATTTCCGACAAGTTGTGGGCGATCCTGGAGCAGGGTTCTGACAAGATGGGCGCGATTGGCCATGGCTGGACCTATTCTGCGCATCCGATTTGCGCCGCTGCCGGCGTTGCCAATCTGGACCTGGTGGACAAGTTGGGCCTTGTTGAAAATGCCGGAACCGTTGGGGCCTATCTGAACAAAACCATGAAACAGGCATTGGCGGATCATCCCCATGTTGGCGAAGTGCGCGGTGAAGGCCTGATGTGCGCGGTTGAATTCGTCGATGACAAGGCAGATCGGGTATTCTTTGATCCGGCCAAGAAAATGGGCCCGGCCTTGTCGGCTGCGGCGCTGGAGCGCGGCTTGATCACGCGGGCGATGCCACAGGGGGACATTCTGGGCTTTGCCCCCCCGCTATGCGTGACCAAGGACGAAGCCGACACGATTGTTGCAAAGACAGTCGAGGCGGTGAAAGCTGTGCTGGGTTAAGTCTATTAGATTAAGTCTGTAAGATTAAGTCTGGGAAAAGGGGACCTGTATGGCGAGCAACCCAATTTCGCCAACCGTTGATTTTGATCAGGATGGTGTGCAGCACGGGTTTCTAAGGTTACCCTATTCCCACGACGAATCCGCATGGGGATCGATCATGATCCCCATCACCGTGGTTAAGAATGGCAGCGGCCCGACTGCCGTTCTGACCGGGGCCAATCATGGCGATGAATATGAAGGCGCGATTGCCCTGTATGACCTGGCCTCTCGCATTGATCCCCAGGATGTAACGGGGCGGATCATCATTGTTCCGGCCTTTAACTATCCGGCCTTTCTGAACAAGTCACGAACGTCCCCGATTGATGGGGGGAACCTGAATCGGACTTTTCCCGGTCGGGCAGACGGCACGGTGACCGAAAAAATCGCGGACTTTTTCCAGAACCAGATTCTGGCCCGGGCGGATTATGTCCTGGACATTCATTCCGGCGGCAAGACGTTGGATTTCGTCCCCTTTGCGGCGGCTCACTTTCTGTCTGACCAATCCCAACAGGCCCGCTGTGTGGAGGCGATGAAGGCGTTTAATGCGCCCTATTCCCTGATGCTGTTGGAGATTGATTCTGTTGGCATGTATGATACCGCGGCGGAAAATCTGGGTCTGGTCTTTGTCTCTACCGAATTGGGTGGTGGCGGGTCTTCCAGCGCGCGCACCGTTGGTATCGCGCGCAAGGGGATTGAGAATTTCCTGAAACATGCGGAAATCCTGCCGGGTGAGTTGGAGATCGGGCCGACGATCAATCTGGATATGCCAGACAATCGCTGTTACGTGTCCTGCGACACGCCCGGCCTGATCGAATATAAGGTCGATCTGGGCGCAACTGTTGAGGAAGGTGAGCTGATCGCCGTTGTGCATGAAATCACCCGAACCGGGCGTCCGCCTGCCCTGTATTTCGCAGGCATTTCCGGAATTTTTACCGGGCGTCACTTTCCTGGCATGATCGGGATGGGCGATATCGTCGCGGTTATTGCGGTGCCGGTTTGAAGATGCGCTGGTAATACGGGGCCAGCAGGGACGGCATGATATACATCGGCATCTGCCAGATTGCGAAATAGAGAAAAATATCGGGATGAGATCCTGCAGGCAAGACGGCCAGGACGATACCGATATTGCGATTGGCACAGATAAAACCGATGCTGGCCCCAATTCGCGCGCCAAATACCCGGCCCATAACACTGCTGACGATCAGCATTAACAAATAGGCTGTGAAGGCAATGCCGATCACGCGCAGGACAAAGCCGGTTTCAGAAAGCAGGCGCGCGGTGACCCCATCCATGATCGCAATCGCAAACAGGACCAATATGAACACGATCACCAGGTCCAAAGGCTCTTTCGCGCGGGCGATCCGGGGGGATCCTAGAATTTTCTGTAGGATGAATGCTGCGCCAACCGCGCTGCCGACGAAAACACTCAACTTCATGCTCCAAGTGAGGGGATCGATGCCCAGATCTAAATCCAACAGGTGCAGCGCAATGAAAGGCAGAGTGAAGGGCACCAAGACCGTTGCGGCAATCATCACCAACAGCGCAATTGTATCATCCAGCCCCATCAATTGGGCCAAAGACGGTGTCGACATCAGCGGCGCGCCGCCTGCCATCAGGATCAGGGCGATCATTAATCCCCCGCCGGGTGGCAGCGCCGTCAAAATTACCCAGGCCAGAACCGGCGAGACCGCCAGCAGCCAAACCAGCGTCGTAATCAGGGCCGTTGGTCGCCGTAGCAGGGTGACGGAACGCAGAATATCGATCCTAAGGGCGGCCAGAAACAGCAACAGCCAGACCGCTGGGCCCAATGCCGGGCGACAGAATTGCGCCAACTCGGGCACTATCAGCCCGATACAGACACCCAATGCCAACAGCAATGGCGCCTTTCGGGCAAGGAATGTCAGGGTGCGGCGCAACATGAAAAGCCTTAAAGAATGACCTTGAACCCGTTCTACCAGAATTTCCCTAAAGCACCATGATCAATGCGGCACAGGCCCTTGGCGTTTGGGTCTTAAGATGCCATATCCCTGTATATGTAGTGGTCCTTAGCAACGCCACGATGTCTGCAACAGGACAAATCTTTAAGTGGTAATACCAGTTGAAGGGACATCGTATAGGCCTTAGGATGGCCAGCAATAAGATGACCCTACAAGAACAATGGTCTCATATTAGGGAATGGAAGGGTGGCTTTTATATGGCCGATCTGATCGATCCGTTCGGGCGTGAAATTGAATATCTCCGGATATCTGTAACCGATCGTTGCGATTTTCGCTGTGTCTATTGCATGTCGGAAGATATGACCTTTTTGCCAAAGTCGGAGATTCTGACCCTGGAAGAACTGGATCGCGTGTCTTCTGCTTTTGTTGGCATGGGTGTGCGAAAGTTACGGATCACGGGCGGAGAACCGCTGGTCCGGCGCAACATCATGTCCTTGTTCAAGTCTCTTGGGCGGCATCTGGAAACTGGTGCGCTGGAGGAATTGACGCTGACCACCAATGGCAGTCAATTGGCGAAATATGCCGATGATCTTTATGCCTGCGGCGTGCGGCGCGTGAATGTGTCGATTGATACGCTGGATCCCCAGAAGTTTGTCGAAATCACGCGCTGGGGCAAGTTTGATCAGGTGATGGCAGGCCTTCAGGCCGCAAAGCGTGCAGGTCTTAAGGTCAAGATCAATGCCGTCGCGCTGAAAGGCGTCAATGATGTTGAGATTCATGATCTTGTCGCCTGGTGCGGTGGGGAAGGCTTCGACCTGACTTTTATTGAGGTCATGCCGATGGGCGACATCGGCAATGAAAACCGGATTGATCAGTACTGGCCATTAAGCATGGTGCGCGCTGATCTGGCCAAGCGCTGGACCCTGGAAGACAGCGATTATGCGACGGGCGGACCCGCGCGTTATGTGACGGTCAAGGAAACCGGTGGGCGGATCGGTTTCATTACGCCCCTGACCCATAATTTCTGTGAAAGCTGTAATCGGGTTCGATTGAGCTGTACGGGCACCCTGTATATGTGCCTGGGTCAAGAGGATGCAGCCGACCTGCGGACCCCTTTGCGGGCGTCTGAAGCCAATCATCTGGTTGAGGATGCGATCCGGGAGGCGATAACCCGTAAACCAAAGGGTCACGATTTTATCATCGACCGCCGCCGTGGTGCGAAAAGCGTGTCGCGGCATATGAGCGTGACCGGGGGGTAAGGGATCGATGACCATCCCGCCATTGCCCGGTGAAATAAGGGTTTATGCCCTGGATTGCTATCCAGACCCAAAGGCCGACCCAACTGTTGTGATGATCGTTTGTGCAATCAGCGAGCAGATGGCGATACAGCATGCCTTCGATCATCCGAATGCCAGCCAGTATCAGGCTGTTCAATTGCATCCGGGCAAAAAGCATCGTAAGGCCCCGGGGATGCAGGCAGGTGTTCATGGATTCGTCAATTGGTCGGCATTCAAAGCGCTGGGATAAATCAACAACGATAGAAAAGCGACATATCGAATGAAATTGGGTGACAAAACGGTTCTGGTTTGTGATTGCGCCAAGACGATGCCATTGGATGGCGCAGCCATCGCGAAGGCCTGTGGTGCGGAAAGCTGTACCGTCCATCACCTGTTATGTCGGGACCAGATCGGGCGGGTTGTAGAGGCCGGTCGGAACGGGGATGTCATTGTTGCCTGTACCCAGGAAGGGGCGGCCTTTACCGAAGCCCTGGACGAACAGGGCCTGGCCCCGGACCTTCAATTGGCCAATATCCGGGAATTTGCCGGGTGGTCCAGAGAAGCCAAATCCGCAACCCCCAAGATTGCTGCCCTGCTGGCCGAAGCCGCTTTGAAAGCACCGGATGTATCGACCGTCAGCATGGAGTCTGGGGGCATCTGTCTGGTATATGGCGCGGGTCAGGTCGCCTTGGATGCGGCGCGCCAGTTGAATGGGCGCATGACGGTATCGCTGCTGCTGACGGATGTCGGGGACCTGATGCCGCTGGGCATGATGGACCTGATGACCGCAACCGGACGGATTGCCAGTGCGGCAGGGCATCTGGGTGACTTTGAAATCAATGTGAACAGCTATGCGCCGCTTAATCCGGCATCCCGGGATAAGATGTCGTTTGGTCTGCACAGCAATGGCGCTGCGGCGAAATGCGATGTCATTCTGGATTTGTCTGGTCGTGCGCCCCTGTTTACCGCCCATGAACGGCGGGATGGCTATTTGCGCGCCGACCCCAAAGACCCGGTTGCGGTACAGAAGGCGATCTTTGCCGCATCGGATCTGGTCGGGGAATTTGAAAAGCCCCGCTATGTCAATTTTCGCAGTGACCTTTGTGCCCATTCCCGCAGCCAGATTACGGGCTGTACCCGGTGTCTGGATGTCTGTCCGGCTGCTGCTATTTCACCAGATGGTGATGCGGTTTCAATTGATCCCTATCTGTGCGGTGGCTGTGGCAGTTGCAACAGCGTCTGTCCGACCCAGGCTGCATCCTATGCCTATCCCAGTGATCAGCATTTATTAACCCGCGCCAAGACATTGTTATCCACCTATCTGAAGGCAGGTGGCACGCGCGCTGTTTTGTTGGTGCATGCCGCAGAGCATGGTTTTGGCATGATGGAGGCCAGCGCCCGTTTTGGACGTGGCCTGCCGTCGCGCGCTGTTCCGCTGGCGGTGCATGAGCCGACCCAGATTGGCGCTGAATTCCTGCTGTCCACCTTTGCTTTTGGTGCAGATCGTGTGGTTGTTCTGGTGCCACAGAAGCGTCGTGACGAGTTGGATGGGCTGGCGCAACAGGCTGGGCTTGCGGAATCGATCCTGTCTGGCCTGGACTATCAATCGGGCCTGGTGACGGTGCTGGTGGAAGATGACCCGGATGCATTGGAAGCGGCGCTGTATGATGCGCCGAAGGTGAAGAAAGGGCTTAAAACCCCGTCTGCCTTCCTGCCTCAACCGGAAAAGCGCACGAATATGCGCCTGGCTGCGGAACATCTGCGCAAGGATGCACCCGGCCCGACGGATATGATCAGCCTGCCTCCCGGCAGCGCCTTTGGCACCATCAATGTTGATGTAGATGGCTGCACATTGTGTCTGGCCTGTGTTGGGGCCTGTCCGACCAATGCGCTGGCGGATAATCCAGACAAGCCGCAACTGTCCTTTCAGGAAAGCGCCTGCATTCAATGTGGCCTGTGCAAGAATACCTGTCCTGAAAAGGTGATCACGCTGGAGTCCCGGTATCGCTTTGGAGAAAAAGCAAACGACCGTGTGGTGATCAAGGAAGAGGAACCCTTTGAATGCATCTCCTGTGGCAAGGCGTTCGCGTCTAAATCAACCATAGAGAAAATGATTGAGACATTAAGCGGCAAACATTGGATGTTTGAAGGGGCCGGTGCGGATCGCCTGAAAATGTGCGAGGATTGCCGTGTTCAATCCGTCTTTAACGATTCCCCGCAAATGGCGTCTGGTCAGCGCCCGAAAGTTCGCACGACCGAAGACTATCTGGCCGCGCGCGATCGGGGAGAAACGGGTGATCTGGACTAATCAAATCGGTATCACTGGCAAATCCTACAGAGACGCAATAGAATCCCCGGCAATTACACTGCTTTCATGAATGCATGTTTGAAAGGACAAGGGACCGTGAGTCGTCTTGATGCTGCTAAATGTGTCCAGGTTGCTGTTCCAGATTGTGCCCCGGTTGATTGCGTTTTGGTGCCAAAGGCTAAGGATATTGGGGCCTTCAGCGTTCGCCGGGTGTTACCCGCAGCGGAGCGCCGCTCGGTTGGGCCATTTGTCTTTTTTGATCAGATGGGTCCTGCTGTCTTTGAGAATGATACCTATCTGGATGTCCGCCCCCACCCCCATATCGGCCTGTCGACCATCACCTGGCTGATCGAAGGGGAAATCCTGCACCGGGACAGTCTGGGCTATGTTCAGCCCATTCGGCCGGGGGAGGTCAATTG
This sequence comes from Hwanghaeella sp. 1Z406, assembly GCF_048892425.1. Taxonomy (NCBI): domain Bacteria; kingdom Pseudomonadati; phylum Pseudomonadota; class Alphaproteobacteria; order Rhodospirillales; family Aestuariispiraceae; genus Hwanghaeella; species Hwanghaeella sp. 1Z406. Next base: position 251,546 of record NZ_JBLZHU010000004.1, on the reverse strand, counting down.
GATGACAGCGGGATCGGGCATTGTGCATTCTGAGCGCACGCCCGACGCAAGCCGTCATGCGGGCAGTAAAATCTATGGCATTCAAACCTGGATCGCGCTGCCAAAAGATCAGGAAGAAATCGATCCATCCTTTCAGCACTATGCCGCCACGGATATTCCCTGGATCGATGGGCCCGGATATCGTATTGGATTGATTGTCGGGGATGCCTGGGGCCACAGTTCACCGGTGGAGACGCCATCGGAAACGCTGTATGCTGATATCAGTATGGATGCTGGCGCAACGGTCGACCTGCCGACCGCAACAGAAGAGCGCGCTGTTTATATTCTGTCAGGATCGATTGATATTGCCGGTACGGTGTTTGACAGTGACCGTATGGTTGTTCTGCATACTGGTGTGTCGGTCAGTGTGACCGCTCAGCAGGACACCCGGCTGATGCTGTGTGGCGGCGCGCCTTTGGACGGCCCGCGTCACATGTTCTGGAATTTCGTGTCCAGCCGCAAGGATCGGATCGATCAAGCCAAAACAGATTGGCAGGAGGGACGGTTTGCCCCCGTCACCGGAGAGGTTGATTTCATTCCACTGCCCGGCTGAATGCGCTCCTGATCCTTACGGTTCCAGTTCTGATATCAGGATCCCGTTTTCGTCATAGATCCGCAGAATTTCTGCGCCAGATTTGGTACGAACATGCAGATACAGGCGACCGGGTTGGCTGTTGACTTCCAGGATTGTTCCAAGCCCCGTTATCGGCGCAGCCTGGGGATTTGATGGCGCGGCATCAGCCTGTTCAATGGCCGGGGCATCACTATGCTTGCCCGACTTTGTCATAATACCGTATATCATGGCACCGACCGCCAGAATGATTAATGCGCCAAGGGTCGCAACAACGATGACAATGCCGCGATTGTTGCGGATGACGCTTTCCGCCTTTTCGTCAGGCGGTGTGGTTGGATCGGCAGGCATAAGTGATAATCCTTAAATCTGATAGGGCGTGGCCAAAGGGCAGTATCCGTGATCGATAGCAAGACAGAAGGTGAAGTGCCAGAGGTTGATGGCGATTTGGATGAAGATAATGCGATCTTCAGCGGTTCGGTATCGGATAGTGGCGGCAGTTTGGTCGATCTGGTGGTTTCAGAACAGGAAGCCGGTGCCCGGTTGGATCGCTATCTTGCTGATTCATTGCCAGACCTGTCGCGCAGCCGCGTTCAGGCCTTGTTGCGCGCGGATTGTGTGCGCATGGGCAGTGGCCGCGTTGTCACCGATGCTTCTGGTCGTGTGAAGATGGGAGAACGTTACAGTGTTGCTGTTCCACCGCCTGAAGCGGCCGTACCGGAAGCTCAGAATATTCCTCTGGATGTCGTGTTCGAAGATCAGCATCTGATTGTTGTCAATAAGCCGGCTGGCATGGTGGTCCATCCGGCCCCCGGCAATCGGGATGGAACCCTGGTAAATGCCCTGTTGCATCACTGCGGCGAAAGCCTGCAGGGCATTGGGGGTGTGCTGCGGCCAGGTATTGTGCACCGCATTGATAAGGATACGTCAGGTCTGTTGGTGGCGGCTAAGTCTGACAAGACCCATGCCGGTCTGGCGGCCTTGTTTGCGGCCCATGATATTGATCGGCGTTATCGGGCGCTGGTGATTGGCGTGCCGGATACATTGCGCGGCACAATTGATCAGAATATTGGTCGTCATCCAACCGACCGGGTGCGTTTCGCGTCTGTTGGCCCGCATTCCGGCAAAACAGCAATCACGCATTATCGTGTCCTGGGGCAGGCTGACTTATCGGTCTGTCTGGTGGAATGTACCCTGGAAACCGGCAGAACCCACCAGATCCGCGTTCATATGACCGCAATGGGTCATCCCTTGATCGGGGATCGACTGTATAATAAAACTACCCGTACCCGGCGGGCGGCGTTGACGCGCGAACGGCGGGAAGCGATTGATGCCTTCCCCCGCCAGGCCCTGCATGCGCAATCGCTGGGGTTTGCGCATCCGATCACGGGGCAAGATTTGTTATTTGAAGCCGCCCCGCCTAAGGATTTCACCGAATTGCAGGGCGTGTTGGGCATTTCCTAAGGGGGGGCCCTTGGTGTCATGGGATCGTCGCCACAGGGACATAGTTTCGCCTTAATAACGGACCAAAATGCAAATTATAGGGGATGTTCACAGTAAATGATCCGTGCCATTCACGAACAGGTGATGGAGAATGATTAAACATCCGTGCCGTCCCATCTTGAATAAAGGGGCGCGCATTCCTATCTGTAAACTGCGGTAGATTGGCCTGTGGGCCCGTACATTGGGGAGATTATAGACATGAGCAATACAGCGAATATTCCCGTTTTAACGCCGGAGGGTAATCTTCAGCGTTATCTGGATGAAATCCGCAAGTTCCCAATGCTTGAACAGGAACAGGAATACATGCTGGCCAAAAGCTGGCGGGAGCATGGGGACCGTGATGCAGCGCATCAATTGGTGACCAGTCATTTGCGTCTGGTTGCTAAAATTGCGATGGGGTATCGCGGCTATGGTCTGCCTGTTGCAGAACTGATCTCAGAAGGCAATGTCGGTATGATGCAGGCCGTAAAACGGTTTGATCCTGAACGTGGTTTCCGACTGGCGACCTACGCGATGTGGTGGATTCGCGCTGCGATCCAGGAATATATCCTGCATTCCTGGTCTCTGGTGAAAATGGGGACGACGGCGGCCCAGAAGAAACTGTTCTTCAACCTGCGCAAGATCAAAGGTCGCTTGCAGGCCTTTGATGAAGGGGATTTGCATCCCGACACAGTTGCCAAAATCGCGCAGGAACTCGACGTGCCGGAACAGGATGTCGTGTCCATGAACCGACGTCTGGCCGGCGGTGATAACTCGCTGAACGCGCCATTGCGGGCTGACAGTGAAGGCGAATGGCAGGACTGGCTGGAAGATGACACGGACAGCCAGGAAACGGTTCTGGGCGAAAGTGAAGAACTGACCCAACGTCGTGGCATGTTGAAAGAGGCAATGAGTGGCCTGAATGATCGGGAACGCCATATCCTGTCGGAACGCCGTCTAAGCGATGAGCCGAAAACACTGGAAGACCTGAGCCAGGAATATGGCATCAGCCGTGAACGGGTGCGACAGATTGAGGTGCGGGCCTTTGAAAAGTTACAGCGTTCAATGCGGAACAAAGCCATAGATCAAAACATCCAGACGGTGTGATCCCGTCGTGTCTTGAGAATGATGCGCATGTCAGGTTTAATTCAGGAGCCGCCGTTGATTGAATGATCGACGGCGGTTTCATTTTGGTTCATTGTTTTTTGAATTCCGCGTAGGTCTCGTCATCCATCGCCTCTTCACGTGCGCGCTCCATGGCTTCTTCCTCGTCGGTTTCAGTGGTCTCATCGTCTATGATCGGCCCCGCCTCTAATTCCGCAAGCTCTTCCAAGGGGGCCTTGCCGCGCACCTGGGTACCCCATTCTTTTTCCATTTCCTTCTGTTTCTCGCGCATGGTGCGACGGCGCATCTCCATCGACATGCTGAGATAACGCAGGACCATCAGCGGGACGATCCAATGAATGATCCATCCGATTGTTGCTGACCCCAGCATGATTAACCAGTTCATCGGATTTTGAAGCAGATCAATCGCAGACGAGAGACTGATTTCGCCCTTCCATAATTCCAAGGCAACGATCAATGCCCCAGCCAGATTGGCCCAGGCCACCGTTTTTGTGGCATGGCGTCTGGGATGAGTATCAATCAGATAGGCGACGCCAGTTGGGATCATCCCAATGGTCAGCAACAGAACAGTTTCCTTGAACAGGACGGTCATCAGGATCGACCCGATCATCACAAACGTGAAGAATCCTGCAGACCGCTTTGGCTTTCCCGAAGCAGCGCCCTTTGCCGGGTCGTCTTGAGCGCCCGCATTTTTTTTCTTGGGTGCCTGTGCCATTGCTACCTGCTGGTCTCCCTAAACTGCAATCGAGATTCGTTGACGCACGGACTCCTCATAAGAATGCCCAAAACCCTGTCAGAGTAATTGCAGCAACACAGCATAACAGGGATATCGCTGAGGCCAATTGACCACCATATTCTTCCGCCAGTAATTCCTTGTTATGAATGTCGCGCATTAACGCAATAAGATCATGTGTTGTTCGGGTGTATTGCATGGTCGCATGATCGAACTCAGTTTTGTCCTCGGATACTTCTTTGGTATCGTCAATGACGTCCAGAAGCTCCTGCATCCGCCCGGATTTCGCCGCTTTGCGCAGCTTCCCGCGCACTTTTTTGCGCCGATCCCGACTGAAGAAGCGGTTGATTGCGGGTTCTAGCATCTTCGCGGAAGTCTCGCATAAATATGGAAACTTGATATTCCGATGCATTGTATCCTGCAGACTTGCAAGGATCTTGACTTGCGCCAAGCGACCTTCTTCTTCATCGGCCCCGCGATCAATATCGCGTAACTCGCCCCCAATGGCGCGTTTGAAACCGGTTCCCAGGAAGGCGGCGATATGGCGATCAATCAGGCGCTTTGGCGGGGTCTCCCCCATGCACAATCTTTCAAAAGCGGGCAGCAGATGGTCCACCGAGGGTATGTAATCCCGCTCGAACAAGGTGGATTGGCAGGGCATTGACGAGTTAAGCTCATAAATAACCCGTTCAATGCCAAACCCCAATGTTGTCTGGTTCAATACTGCGCGGATTTTGTCCAGACGGTTGGTGTTGCGTAGATGGTTCGGTTGCAATTTTTTTTGCTGTTCCATCCAGAAAGAAACAAGTCCCATCGACAACACAGAGCTAAATAATTGTCGCGCGGACGATTCTTCGGAGAAAGAGGCGATGAAGGTGCCGATACCATCAACCGTTGCCGAAAGTTCTTTCAGGCGGATCGGGCCTTCAGGATCCAGGGCAATCAGAATGCGGGCGATCAGTCGGTCCTGATTTTCATTTCCGCCGCTTTTCGCCAGATTGACCGCTTCAATTCTATCCTCTTCCCCCAGGGATCGCCGCAGCCATGTGTCCAGTGCACCGCTATTGATCAGAATGGCGGCCTGATCCCAGTTTTTGTGCATGGCATTGGCTACTTCACGGGCCGTTGAATAATCTTTCCCAGCGATCGTCAGGCCACGTGATCCTTTTGACGGCATGGTCTGTTGCTTCGGGGACAAACGCCGACCATTCAACCACAGGCCAAGCTCGTCTAAAGTCCATCGTTCCGCAGGATCGTCATTCAGAAGCCCGCGCAAAGGTTCCATCATGGTTAAAGAGACACGATGGTTCTGAACCAGCGCCCCATAGGACCCCATGGTCAATTTCAGACGCAAAATCTCCTCATCCGGAAATCCCACCAGCGGGCTATGTCCGGTCAGCAGGGCCAGGATCGTGACACCTAAGGCATACAGGTCGTTTTCAGAACTGCCTTCCCCTCGCCCCGCCGCTGTCGCTAACGAGCATTCCAGCGTTTCGTAGGGGGTCGGATTGGTAATGCCGGGCAGTGAAGAGAAACACTCCCCGATCATCATTTCCTGCTTTTCAGGGCCTTGGAAAAACAGATTGTCCGGGCGCAGCATCCGATGATACATGCCAAATCCATGCATTTCTCGTAGGATCTGGGTAGCAGGATCGATAAAATTTCGAGTAACAAGCTCTTCCTGCATAGGCGCGCGGGGTGTTTCCAAATTCGTGAAAACACGCTCCCCGCCTGGGCGTTCCAGGATGACGACAGGGCATCGTCTACCCTCTGGCGGCCAATCGATCACATCCCAGTCTAGGCATCGAACAAGACTGCGATGATCGATGCGCCGCATCATGCCGACTGCTTCAAGGCGGGGTGGCAGCTTGGGGTCACAGATCAGGGCATAAAGGGCGCGCTTGGAATCCCGTTTATGAAGGCAGTGATAGGCAACGGCAGGCTGGGAGTCGAGGGCAGGCAGAGGTTTTGAAGAATCGACGTCATAGCGCTCTCTGACGTCGATGATGCGCCCGGTTGTCATGGCAGGTTCAGACGCACCGCCACCGCTTACCTTCAGCGCCATCGTATATTAATCCCCATCGAAAAGCCTGCCCGCGTGTCGATCAGACACTATAACAGCAGCTATCACGATTCGTGTCGAATCAAAGGTTCCCTTTGCCTGCGATGGTCTGAAACAGCCTATCGCGGTTGGTCCGACTAGCCTTCGAAGGGATCCCGCACGCGGATTGTGTCATCCCGCTCCGGGCTGGTGGACAGAAGGGCGACCGGTGTTTCGATCAGTTCCTCAATGCGTCGGATGTATTTAATCGCAGTGGCGGGTAAATCAGCCCAGCTGCGCGCACCATAGGTGCTTTCTTCCCAGCCTTCCAGCGTCTCATAGATTGGTTCAGCGCGCGCCTGAAGGGCTGTGGAGGCGGGCAGGTGGTCGTATTCACGCCCATCGATGCGATAGCCGGTACAGACGTTCAAGGACTCCAGACCATCCAGCACATCCAGCTTGGTCAGGGCGATGCCATTCACGCCGCCTACCTTCATCGCCTGGCGGACCAGAACGGCATCGAACCAGCCACAGCGGCGCTTGCGCCCGGTCACCACGCCAAATTCCCGGCCGCGTTCGCCCAGGCGTTCGCCAATCGCATCGGTTAGTTCTGTTGGGAAGGGGCCGGACCCGACGCGGGTCGTATAGGCCTTGGTGATTCCCAGAATATAGCCCAATCCGCCCGGACCCATGCCAGAGCCGGTCGCGGCCTGGCCCGAACCTGTATTGGAGGAGGTCACAAAGGGGTAAGTGCCGTGATCGACATCCAGCATGACGCCCTGTGCGCCTTCGAACAGGATGCGATGACCTTTCCGGCGCATATCGTCCAGCTTCTTCCAGACCACGCCCGCATAAGGCAGCAGTTTGGGCGCAATTTCTTCCAGTTCCGCAATCACTTGTGCGGGATCGACGGGGGCGACGCCCATGCCTTTCAGCAAGGCGTTGTGGTGCGATAACAGCACGTCCACCCGATCCGGCAGGGTGGCGGGATCTGCCAGGTCACAAACACGAATGGCCCGGCGGGCAACCTTATCTTCATAGGCCGGGCCGATACCGCGCCCGGTCGTGCCGATTTTACCCTCGCCGCGCGCCAGTTCCCGTGCCTTGTCCAACTCACGATGCACCGGCAGGATCAGGGCGGCGTTTTCCGCGACCAATAGTGTTGTGGGGCTGACCGAAACGCCTTGGGCGCGAATACGCTCAATTTCTTCCATTAAGGCCCAGGGATCAACCACGACGCCATTGCCGATGATTGACAGCTTGCCTTTGCGCACAACGCCAGACGGCAGCAGGCTTAACTTGTAGACTTTGCCATCAATGACCAGGGTGTGACCGGCATTGTGACCACCCTGAAACCGCACCACCACATCGGCGCGTTCTGACAGCCAATCAACAATCTTGCCTTTGCCTTCGTCGCCCCATTGAGAGCCGATAACCACTACATTCGTCATCGCGTTTGTCCTTGCGCCTGATCGGGTGTTGTTTAGTCGAGCGGACAGGGAGCATCACCCTGTGCCGGATCAAAATAATGCGTGCAATCCAGTCGTCGGGCTTCTGCCTTTATGTCTGACACAGTGATCAGCCCCGACAATGTGCACCAGCCTGCCTGTCGCAAGGCGGCCGCCTGTTTGGGTTTCGTGTTTGCGGGCAGATAGACCGTGACCGGTCGCGCGGCTGCGGGGACCGCGCGCAGTACGGAATCAAGATACAGGGAAAATCCCGTGGCCGGTTCGGTCGTTGTGCCATCAGACCCGGCGCTATAGCGACCGCCACGCCCTAATTCGCCCCGCACGCCCTTGGCAAATAAGGTGAAGCTCAACCCTGTCTGATACTCAAAACCGCGATGTTCAACGGGATCGACTGTTAGGGCCAGCTCCGGCACTGCATCTTCCAACAGGTCCATAACCCGTGCCAGGCGGGCGCGTTCCGCCTCAGCAGCGGGAGGCAGCGGGATTGAATTCAATTTCTCCAGAGCGCGCCGGGCCAGGCCGGATGCATCCAACAGCGCCCCCAGCCGCGTTGCGGCCTCTCCCCCCAGGGCGGCCACATCATGGGCATCCTTGCGGTCCAGCGCCAACCGGGCGTTCTTTCGGGTTTTGGCATCCAGACCCAGATCGTCAAATACCGCAGGCACGATTGTTGGCAGGCTCAGGTCCGCAGACAGATCTTTGGCACCGACTGCATGCAGGGCATCTGCGGCAACGGCGATAATTTCGGCATCCGCCTCTGCCTGATCCGCCCCATATATTTCACAACCCGCCTGGGTCACCTGGCGTTCCGGGCGCAATTGCGATCCGCGCACGCGCAGCACTGGCCCGGCATAACACAGGCGCAGCGGGCGGGGGGCCTTGATCAGGCGGGATGTGGCGATGCGTGCGACTTGAACCGTCATATCGGCGCGCACCCCCATCATGCGCTGGGATACCGGGTCCATCAGGCGGAATGTATGGGGGGCCGTGGCCGTTCCAGCGCCATCCAGCAGGCTGTCTTCAAATTCCACCAAGGGCGGGTCGACCCGACGATAGGCGGATGCCCGAAAGCGATCAATCAGACCGCGCATAACCGTCGCCTCGCGTGTTGCCTCTGGGGGCAGAACATCGCGCAGGCCATCGGGAAGCAGCGTCTTGGAAGGGCCGTCAGTCATTGTTCAAACATGTACCATTGGGAATTTTTGGAAACCGGCACTGTGGTAGCGGGTTTGTCCCCCTTGGGCAAGCGGAACCCGCGGATTTCCAAACCTGTGGCGTGGCTTACCCTCAGCCGTCTTTCATGATTTTACGCAGTGGGATGCTTTCATCGGCCAGGGCGGCGGGGTCTGGATTAACACCCCGTTCCATCATCATCTGGGCCATGCGAACATCTTTTGCGATGGCGGATCCTTTGCCAAAGCCTGCGACGCCAATCAGCGTATCGCCTTCCAGACAGAAGAAGATCTGCGCCCCATCTTCATACTGTCCCCGTGTGACAATCTTTTCAGCGCGATGGGGCAGCCCGGCGGTTTGCAAGGTCCAATCGAACTGGTCAGACCACAGCCAGGGTACAGGTGCATAGGCTTCGGGCTTGCCACAGATGGATCGGGCGACCGTGCGGGCCTGCATATCGGCATTCTGCCAGCTTTCCAGCCGAATCGCTGCGCCATAGCGCGGGTTGTTCCCACAGGCACAGTCTCCAGTCGCATAGATGCCGGGGATATTGGTGGCGCCGAATTCATCCACCATAATACCATCACCGCATTCAACCCCGGCAGATTTGGCAAGGTCTGTGCCTGGGGCGATTCCAATGCCAATCACGACCGCATCCGCAGGCATAACGCTGCCATCTTCGAATCGGATGCCGGTGACATGATCGCTGCCTTCAAACGCCTGAATGCGCGCGTTCAGGACGATTTTGATGCCATTTTCTTCGTGCAGGCGGGAAACAGCCGCAGCGACAACTTCTGGAATGGAACGGCCAAGAATGCGCGGCGCGCCTTCCAGAACTGTCACATCGCATTCCTTCTGGCGCGCTGTCGCAGCAGTTTCCAGACCAATAAAGCCACCGCCAATAACGACGATTCTTGCGCCGGGTGTCAGGGCTTTGCCCAGTTCAGCACTGTCATCCAGGGTTCGGACAACATGAATGCCCGCCAGGTCTGCGCCTGGTAAGGGCAGGCGTTTGACCACGCCACCTGTTGCGAAAATCAGCGCGTCGAAGCTGTGGGATGTTCCATCGTCCAGGGTGACCGTATGGGCATCCGCATCGATTGCTTCAACGGTCTTACCGGTGATCAGGGTGATGTTCTGTTGTTGGTAAAAGTCAGCTTCGTACAAAAAGCAATGATCGGCCGTCTTATCCCCCTTCAGAACCGCCTTTGACAGTGGCGGGCGTTCATAGGGGGGATGCGCTTCCGCACCGATCAGGGTGATGTCCCCCTGAAACCCTTCCTGACGTAACAAGGCAGCGGCGCGGCCGCCACTTTGCCCGGCACCGACGATAACAACAGACTGAACTGACATAGACTCTCACTTTTCTACGGTAACGAAGCTTGACCAGTGATCAATCGCGATAAACGGGCTCTTCCTCGTCCAGGATATCGCGCAGGGCATTGAAATGCTTTTCTGCGGCACCTGGATAAGCGGCCCATTGACCAGCGGTTTTCTCTGCCACTTCATGGCTGGCGACGTTAAGCTCTCGCCCGCTGGACAGCGCCAGAAACAGCGTTTCACAGGCGCGTTCAAAGAAGAACAGCTCATCAAAGGCTTCGGCAACGGTGTTGCCAACCGTCATGACGCCGTGTTGGCCCATCAGCAGGACCCGCTTGTCGCCTAGCACAGTGGACAGACGCTCTGCCTCATCCCCAAGGCCCATGCCGTCATAGTGGTTGTCGACGGCAACACGGTTATAGAAACGCATCGTGGTCTGGTCGATGGGCGGAATGGAGGTATCTTTCAGGGTCGACAATGCGGTCGAATATTTCGAATGGACATGCAGGATACAGCGCGCCTGGGGATTGTTCCGGTGCATGGCACCATGGATGCAATAGGCGGTCGGGTCGACAGCGTCGCCCATGCTTTCCGGTGCAACCTCAGTATTCAGCAGCAGCAGATCGCTGGCGCGCATTTTTGAGAAATGACGGCCATAGGGATTGATCAGGAAGTCCGTGCCATCATCCGACACGACCAGGCTGAAGTGATTGGCCACTGCCTCATGCATGTTTAACCGCGCGGTCCAGCGAAACGCGCAGGCCAAATCTTCCCGTTCCGACTGATAGGCCAGAGATTGGGTTTTAGCGGCGGAGAATGCACTGACAGACATGGAATTTAACCTCCTCATTGAGGGTCGGAATTTCAGATATCATCGAAAAGAGTGATCGTTCATCCCATTTTGCGCAATCAAATTCAATACTGCAAGGTCCTGACGAATGGGCATGCTGTTCAGTTTCCGAAGTGCCAGCCCTGCCCCTGAAGAAAATGTCGCATCCGGTTAGTGAGAATCCACCTTGTTGGTGTAACTATATAACATTATAGTCTGGGGATAGGATGATTTCGCAGCAATTGATTGGGATACCGACCGTGATATTAGCATCAAACAGTATTGTTGTCCGTCGAGGCGAGTCGCGACCGCTTTACCTTCCGGACCTGTCCATTTCACCTGGCGCACAGCTTCTGCTGTTGGGGCCATCGGGATCTGGGAAGACGACATTGCTGTCCGTACTGGCCGGTTTACTGCCACCTACGGAAGGTGACGTCCTGCTGGAACAGCAGAATTTATACGCCCAATCGTCTGTTGCCCGGGACCGCATTCGGGGAAAAACGTTCGGATTCATCTTTCAGACATTGCATCTGCTGCCCTCACTCACCCTGGCGCAGAATGTCATGCTGGCAGCAGACATGGCGAAGGTCGGGGTAGAACCCGGACGTTTGGAGGACCTCTTAGCGAAACTGGGTCTGGCCGATAAGGCGAATCGAAAGCCCACAGCCCTGAGCCAGGGCGAACAGCAACGCGCCGCCATTGCCCGGGCTGTTTTGCTGCGCCCGAAACTGCTGATTGCGGATGAGCCGACGTCTGCCCTGGATGACGCCAATACGAATGCAGTTGTCACGCTGCTACAGGATCAAGCGAGGGAGACCGGGGCTGCGCTGATGATCGCCACTCATGACGCCAGGCTTTTGGATCGCTTCGACACCGTGGTGACACTTAAGACGAAGGGAGGGCCTGTATCATGAATGCGGTTTCACTTGCCGTGGCGGCCATTCGCGCCCGCCCGCTGCAATCGGCTTTGTGCGTTCTGTCTGCAACGTTGGGCAGCGCCCTATTAATCCTGTTGTTTCTACTGTCTCAAACCATCGCGTCAGGTTTTCTGCGCAATGCAGAAGGGATTGATATCGTCGCGGGCGTGAAGGGAAGCCCCCTGCAATTGGTGCTGTCGTCGGTTTATCATGCCGATGTTCCAGCCGGGAATATCGAAATGTCGGATTATCTGGCCTTACAGAATAACCGCCATGTGCGTCAGGCAATCCCCCTGGCCCTCGGGGACAATTATCAAGGTTGGCGCATGGTGGGCAGCACGCCCGATTATCTGAAGCTTTATCAGGCTGAATTCGCTGACGGCCAGGTTTTTGACCATCCGTTTGAGGCGGTTGTCGGCGCGGCGACCGGCATGAAAATTGGTGAAAGTTTTGCTGCCCGTCATGGCTTCGCGGCAGACAGTGACGATATCCATGATTCCTATCTATACACCGTGACTGGTGTATTAAAACCGACGGGAACAGTGTTGGACAGGTTGATTGTCACCAGTGTGGACAGTGTTCAGGCATTGCATTCCGGACACCATCATGATGACGACCATGATGAGGCGCAGGCAGAGGGACACGACAGTCATGATGCGCATGACACACATGATCATGATGAAGCGCACGACCATGACGCAGCACACGAACATGACGCAGCACACGACCATGATGAAGCACACGACCATGATGCGCATGACGATAAAGCCGCAGAGGAAGCACTGGGCCATCAGGTTACCGCCGTTCTGATCAAGACTCGCAGCCCGATTGATCGGATGAACCTTCCGCGTGAGATCAATCAGTCCACGGATATGCTTGCGGCCGTGCCTTCCTTGGAAATGGCGCGGTTGACCAAGAGCCTGGGGATCGGGAAAACCTTGATTCTTGCACTGGGTGTCGGGTTTGTAGCACTTTCGGCCCTTATTCTTCTGGCCTCTCTCGCCTCCAGCCTGGCGGTGCGGCGATACGATCTGGCGGTTCTCAGAGTTCTGGGGGCAAGTCCCGGAAAACTGCTGCTGACCGTCGTGGCGGAAGCTGTGTTGTTAAGCGGTGTCGGGACAGTGATCGGATTGGGGGTCGGGCATGGTGTCGGCTATATCGCCGCATTGAATATCGATACCCTTCAAGGCATAGTTCTTCCAGAGACGTTCCTGCAGGTGCATTTCCTTGACGGTGTGTTGCTGATACTGGGCCTCATGATCGGGGTGATAGCCTCCCTGATCCCCGCAATTTCAGCCGCGCGGACGGATATTGCGGGGCTGCTGGCGAAAGGGTGATGATGCGAAAAATCCTGGCAGTGCTGATGTTTCTATGTGCGTCGCCGCCAGCGTTTGCCTTGTCGCAGGAAGAAGGGAGCCTGCATGGCACTAAGACGATCCTGGATTACATTGGCGATTATGTTGATGTTCCCCCCGGTGCGCTGGACTGGAAGGTACTAGGATCCACCAATGAGGTGCAGATTCAGACGAAAACCGATGATGGCTATGACTTGATTTATCAAAAGCCGGAATTTCAACCCGATGTGATGGCGCTGGACGGGAAAGAAATCACCATAAAGGGATATATGTTTCCCCTGGATGTGACAGAAGATCAGCGCCTGTTTCTCTTTGGGCCATTTCCGATGAGCTGCCCCTATCAGTATCATGTCGGGCCGGCCCTGGTTCTGGAAGTCCATGCCCAGGATCACCCCGTCGCCTTCAGCTATGACCCGGTTCAATTGACCGGAACCCTGGAACTGGTGCCTGAGGATAAGGAATACAGCGTCTTTTATCGCTTAAAGGATGCCAGAAAGGTCAATTAGACGGTTGGAGGGGAGTCTATGTTCAGTCACGTCACGGTTGGGACTAACGACGTTTCCCGCGCAATTCGATTTTATGATGCCGTCTTTAGTGTCCTGGGAATTCCGCGTTATCGCGGGGATATTCAATCCGGCTATGCCGGATGGGGCAGGCCAGATGACCCTAAATTCTGGGTCTTTCCCCCTTTTGATGAAAAGCAGGCTACTGCAGGCAATGGCACGCATTTCGCCTTTGCGGCACAGACCCGCCAGATGGTGCGAAGGGCTTATGAAATGGCGCGCTCTCTGGGGGCTGTGGATGAAGGTGCCCCTAGCCTGCGCCCGCACTATCATGAAAATTATTATGGCGCATACTTCCGGGATTTGGATGGCAACAAATTGCAGGTCGTTTGTCACTTGCCCGAAGATCAGGCCGGAGCCTGAAGCCAGCGAGAAATTGACTTGCCGACGCACACCCCTTGACCCTATAGGGGTCTCGGCTATTTTGAGCAGTGGCCTCGAAAGGGAACGCGCGTCAATTGCTTTCAAGTTGGAGATACGGTCTTGGCGACCATTTTACCGCTTACTGATAAGAAATCAGCGTCCAAGCAGGATGAGCGTCCGTCGCTTGACGCCCTGTTGGGGCTGGTTGAGGGCGACCTGAAAAAGGTCAACCAGCATATTCTGGATAATATGAAGAGCCCCGTTGCGCTGATCCCGCAATTGGCAGGTCATATCATCGCGTCCGGCGGTAAACGCCTGCGCCCGGTGCTGACCCTGGCGTCGGCGAATTTATGTGGCTATACGGGGCAGCGCCATATTGGGCTGGCCGCCTGTGTGGAATTTATCCATACCGCGACCCTGCTGCATGATGATGTTGTCGATGAAAGCGACCTGCGCCGCGGTCAGGCCAGTGCCAACGCAATCTGGGGAAATGAGGCCAGCGTGTTGGTCGGGGATTTCCTGTTTTCGCGATCCTTCCAATTGATGACGGCTGATGGATCGTTGCAGGTTCTGCGCATATTGTCCGATGCCTCTGCCGTCATCGCGGAAGGGGAAGTCCTGCAGTTAATGACGGCCAATGAGCCGACAACGACGGAAGAGGCTTATCTGGAAGTTATTCGATCGAAGACTGCAAAATTATTCGCCGCAGCCACGCGCATTGGCGCGGTTGTGGCCGAACGCCCCCAGGCCGAGGAAGAGGCGCTGGAAAGCTATGGCATGAATATCGGCATCGCCTTTCAATTGATCGATGATGTGCTGGATTATTCTGCAGATCAGCTAAAGCTGGGCAAGACTGTGGGTGATGATTTCCGGGAAGGCAAAGTGACCTTGCCGGTTATTCTGGCCTATCGTCGGGGCAATGAAGAAGAGCGGGCCTTTTGGCACCGAACGATTGCCGAAATGGACCAGAAAGACGGCGATCTGGAAGAAGCCATGCGCCTGATGACATCCCATGGTACGCTGGATGATTCAGTGGATCGCGCCCGTCATTATTGCAGCATCGCCCGCGACGCCCTGGGTATCTTTCAGAATGGACCAACCAAGGAAGCCATGACCGATCTGGTCGATTTTATCATTGATCGGGCCTATTGATCGGCGGATTATCTATTCTTGTGAAATTGAATGTTTTGATTAAAATATTCCTGCAGGGCTTGGCTTGGGCCGCATACCAAACAGCCAAGTCTGGGCGCCGAGATCGATGCGGCGATTGATCGGCCCCGATACGTTAAACCAATATCAGCACTTTGTTTGACACACCCTGTCGCTCAGCGGATATATGCCGTATTGAATGACGGCACTAAAAGGCGCGAGCTATAATGTTTGAGAATCCCACTGTATCGGTCATTGGACTTGGCTATGTTGGCTTGCCGCTGGCGGTCGCGCTGGCGCGGCATTTCGATGTTATCGGGTTTGATATTAATCGACAGCGGGTTGAAGAATTACGCGCCGGTCATGATCGAACCGGAGAGTTAAGCGTCGGTGAATTGGCCGATTCCAAACTGGAATACATAGCTGACGAAAGCTTCCTGTCAGAAGCGCATATCCACATTGTGACCGTCCCAACCCCGGTCGGGCCCGACAATAAGCCGGATTTGCGGGCTGTTGAATCTGCCAGCCGGATGGTTGGGCGTCATTTGAAAATGGGGACGGTCGTGGTTTATGAATCGACCGTCTATCCGGGTGTTACGGAAGATTTCTGTGGTCCAATCCTGGAGGAAGAGTCTGGCCTGACATCGGGCCAGGATTTTTTCCTGGGCTATTCCCCGGAACGGATCAATCCAGGCGACAAAGTGCACCGCGTCGATTTGATCACCAAGGTTGTGGCCGGTCAGACCCATAATGCCAGCCAATTGCTGGCCCGCCTGTATGGCACGATGAACGGGAACAACATCTTCGTCGCCCGTGATATTCGCACGGCGGAAGCATCCAAGGTGATCGAAAATGCCCAGCGCGACATCAACATCGCCTTCGTCAATGAAATCGCGACGATCTTCCAGAAAATGGGCATTTCCGTCCATGACGTTCTGGAAGCGGCTGGGACGAAATGGAATTTCCTGCCCTTCACGCCGGGCTTGGTCGGGGGGCACTGCATTGGGGTTGATCCCTATTATCTGGCCCATGCGGCACAGCAGTTGAATATTGAGCCCAAGGTGATCCTGGCCGGGCGCAGCATTAATGACGGCATGGCCCATCGGATCGCCGATAATATCGACGCGCAACTATCCGGCCCGTCAAAAATTCTGGTGCTGGGCATCGCGTTCAAGGAAAACGTGCCCGATATCCGCAATTCCAAGGTCGCAGACCTGATCGCACGTTTGGCCGTGCATGGTCACACAGTTGATGTCTTCGACCCGATGGCCGATGCAGCGGAAACCAAACATGAATATGATATCGACTTGGTTGCAGAACCCGCCACAGGCTATGACGCCGTTGTCGGGGCCGTTGCGCATTCCGCGTTCGATCAGCTGTCCTTGCGAAAGCTAGCTAAACCAGACGGTCTGATCGCGGATATCAAGGCGATCTGGCGTCAACGGGGCGTGCCCGATGGCATGACCTATTGGACGCTGTAGGCCCTTCGCCTCAGACCTTCGCCTCAGACCTTCGCCCAGATATCTTCGACCCAGCCTTTGATTTGCAGGGATTCTTCCCAACGGTCGGACAATTCATAGCCGTCTGCGCCGGTAATGGCATATTCGGGCGGGCCCAGTTCGGTCAGGAAGATCAGGGTGTCGTCGGGGCCGTGGCGGCCCTTCCAGGATGCGATGCCTTCTTCCCACCAGGATTTATACAAATCGACCCATTTCTGGCTCTGGGGGAAGTGCAGGGGAACCTGAACCTGTTCGCGGGAGGATACGCGCCCCTGAAAGCAATCTGCCCGGGCCAGGATCTGACTGATATAGCCCTGGTCCCGCTCATTTAAGGGATGCCAGAATTCCCGGTCGATCAGATAATGGGACAGGTCCGCACAGATCGGCATATCGGGTACACGCTCCATCAATTGCAGCGTATAGAACAGGTCGTTGGTCAGGCAGTTGCGGTGGGTCTCAAACAGGATCGGCATGCCGACTTGATCCGACATCTCCATCCAGCGATGCACCACGTCCACGCCTTCCTCAACGGTGAAGGGCATAACCTCCCCGATGATGTTGACGACGACGGCATTGGCCGCTTTCGCCGCCTCCAGGATTGGCAGGAACCCTTCCACCGTCTTGGGGAAGGCGTTGATCATGCAGCCCAGCTTGTGCTGTTCAAACAGCGGGCGGGTGCGCTCAATCGTTTCCAGGTCGGACTTTGCCAGATCCAGGCACATGCCGTCGAAACCAGCTTCCGCGACCATGGCAAAGGCTTCTTCGTCAGACCGCTCCACCCCGTCCGGGCGCCGCAGTTCCATCGCCCAGCGGGATTGGTACACTTCCAGTTTTTGCATTATTCAGCCGCCTGCGGTTGGGTATGGGACAGATCAATCTCAACCTCGCCATCGCGGGTTTCCGGCCCCTTCATCAGCTTGCGGATGAAACGCCATTGGAATGCCAGATAGCCTGTCGTCGGTGGCTCGTAGCCGGCATGTTTCACCAGTTCCGCATGCAGCGCTGGCAGGGCGTGGAACGGCACGGCGGGGAAAGTATGATGCGCCGTGTGATATTGCATGTTCCAGGCCATCCAGCGGAAAATCCACCAGGTCTTGATCGTGCGGGTATTGTGCACGGTGTCATTTTCATGCGTCAGACCGGTATGTTCGGCAATGTTCTGGACGTTCTGGAAAATCTTCATGGTGAACATGGGACCGATCCAATAGATCACCGCTGCCCAGGTCTGGAAATACACAGACAAGGCGATCACTACCGCATAGCCCAGCAGATGCAGTCGCGATTCCAGCACGACCTTGCGGGTCTGCTTTTCGGTGAAATAGGGCGCGGTTTTGCCCATGGCGACGATGAACAGGCGCTTGATGCGGCCGGTCCAATAGGTGATGCCGATCAGATAGGGCAGATAGCTGGCCAGATCATAGGGGCCGCCCCGGCTGATCAGTTCCGGGTCATTGTCCCAATCCTGTGTATGGCGATGGTGTTCAAAATGGTACCAACGCTCATAATCGCGGGGATACAGTTGAACGAACCCGGTGATACGGTTGAAGACATCGTTGACCCAGCGGGTTTTGAACGCCGTGTAGTGGTTGAATTCGTGCTGGGCCGCGAACAGGAAATTCAGCAGCACCCCATGGGCAATAAAGAATGGTACGGCCCACCAGGTCCCCCAGGTCATATACAGACCAAAGCCGGTCAGGCCGATGGCCCCAAAATGGCTGGCGGTTTGAATCGCGCCTTTCAGGTCTGATCGTTTGCAAAGCTCCCGCATCCGGGCGGGCGGGATCAGGTTCTTGCGTCCAACGAAATCTTCCATCTCTCATCCCCAATTGTAAGTTCATTTCAAGGATTCTCTTGTTCCCACTGTAGCAAATCTATAACGTCGAAAAATCATATTGTATCAATCTAAAGATTAAAGAATACAGACGTAATGGCACAGACAAATTTTCAGGGACAGGTCGGGGACGCAGATATCAAGCTGCTGCGGGTCTTCAAAACCGTGGTGGAATGTGGCGGCTTTACCGCAGCAGAGGCGGAACTTGGTCTGGCCAGGTCGACGATCTCAACCCATATCGCCAATTTGGAAACCCGCCTGGGGTTGCGATTGTGTGAGCGTGGGCGCGGCGGCTTTGCCTTGACAGAGGAAGGGCGGTTGGTCTTTCAGGAAGTCGTGCGCCTGATGACGGCACTGGATTCCTTTCGCGCCCAGGTATCGACGGCGCAACGGCGATTGGTCGGGGAATTCAACCTGGCGATCATTGATGGCATTCTGACCCTGCCGGAAATCCCGATTTCGGAAACCCTGTCCCGGTTTCGTGCCAAGGCACCGGATGTGCATATCACGATCAGCGTGTTGAGCACGGACGAGATGGAAAGGCGCTTGCTGGATGGTACGGTGCATCTTGCCTTCTGTGCCATGCACCGCCCAAAATCCGGACTGGCCTACAGCCATGTCGCCAAAGAGGTCCAGTCTGTCTATTGTGGCAGGCTGCACCCCCTGTATTCCAAGCCCGATGAGTTGATCCGTTTGGAGGATCTGACGCGACCGGATTATGTTGGACGAACGTTTCAGGATACGCTGAGAACCCGCGAAAAGCCTTTTCGAACTGGACCTGCGGCAAGTGCCAATAATCTGGAGGCGATCTTGATCCTGTTACAGACCGGGCGGTATCTGGGATTAATGCCCGATCAATGTGCGGCCCCCTGGGTTGCGGCCGGAGAGATTCGTGCTCTGCGCCCGGACCTAACACGGCTGGAGCAGGATTTTGCCCTAGTAACCCGGGACACCAAGCGCCCCGCGCCGGTGGTTGAGGCCTTTCAGAAAACCTACCGCGAAGAAGTATCAAAACAGAACGCTGCCCAAATGGCTTAACCCCCCGATCAGCAGCAGGATCAGGACAAGGCGGCGGAAGTTGCGATCACTGGTGTGGCGATAGGTATAAATGCCCAACACAGCCCCGGCGGCACCGCAGGCCATAGCGATCAATATATTGGGCCCCGTTAAGACATCAAACCGTCCATAAAAGCTGTGCCCGATCAGGGCGATGCCCAGTATGACCAGGTTGAAGGGCTGGAAAACGCCGCGCTGTTCATCCTTGGGCCAGCCGCGAAGACCTGCCCAGATTGTAGGGACGGGCCCAGACATGCTGGCGACGCCCCCAAAAAAGCCGCCCAGAAAGCCAATGACGCCATCTGCCCGTCGCCCGCCCCCCTGAATCTGTGGCGGTGTTTTTACGATCAGCCCATAGCTGCAATAAAGAACCAGCAAGATGCCCAGACCCGCCTTGGCAAAATCCACGTTCAAATAAGAGAGGGCGTAAAGTCCCATTGGCAGCCCAATCAGGCCGCCCAGGATAAAGGGCCATAATCGTCCGACCCGAATGCCATGGCGAATAAAGCCCAACGTGACCAAATGGCTGGTGACACCGATTAAGGCAGCCATCGGGACGGCGACCTGGGGCGGCATGACATGCAGCCAGAAGGCCAGCGCGATCAGCGCCGCGCCCAGGCCTGTCAGGCCGCCAATATAACCGGCCGCCCCCGCACCAATCGCAAATATGAGGAGATCACTTCCTTCCATCGTTCGGGCAAGGTAGGGTTCGTCGAGTGAGTGGTCAAATTCTATGGAGTGGTAATGTCGATTTTAGATCTATCTTTTTCAGAAGCAGGGGAGGGTCCGCCTCTGGTCATCCTGCATGGCTTGTTCGGAAACAAACGCAATTGGGGTGCGATTTCCAAGGTTCTGTCGAAAACCTATCGCGTTCTATCGGTCGACCTGCGCAATCACGGCGAATCACCCTGGGATGAGGAGATGACCTATCCCGCCATGGCAGGTGATATTGCGGGCTTGATTGAAAAACAGATTGGTGGCCCGGCCCGCGTCATTGGTCATTCCATGGGCGGCAAAGCGTCGATGATTCTGGCACTGGAACAGCCCGATCTGGTTGAGAAACTGGTGGTGGCTGATATCCCGCCAGCGCCGCGCGACAGCGGTTTAATGGCCTATGTCACGGCAATGCAGGAATTGGACGTTGCCGGCATGACGCGCCGGTCGGAAGCGGAAGAAGCCCTGGCCCCGGCAATCCCGGAAAGGATGATCCGCACCTTCCTGGCGCAAAACTTGGCGCCGGCGGAGGGCGGTGGATTGACCTGGAAGATCAATCTGGATGTGATCGAAAAGGCGATGCCCAATATTGAAGGATTCCCGGATATTGACAGCGATCATGCATTCGAAAAGCCCAGCCTACACCTGACCGGGGCAAACTCGACCCATGTGCTGCCGCGCCATCATGCCGAAATTGAGCGTCTTTTCCCCAATTCAGAGATTGAAGCGATCCCCGATGCAGGGCACTGGTTACATGCGGAACAGCCCGCCTTGTTTCTGGAAGCCGTGGAGAGTTTTCTGTCTTGACCCAGTCGCCTGAAGACGTCCTGTCCTCGGTCTTTGGCTATCCAAGCTTTCGACCGGGGCAGAGGGAGATTGTTGATCGTTTGCTGTCGGGAACCCACACCCTGACGGTGATGCCGACCGGGGCGGGAAAATCCCTGTGCTATCAGGTGCCCGCCCTGATGTTGGATCGACCGACCCTTGTTGTGTCCCCACTTGTCGCCTTGATGGACGATCAGGTCGCAGGCCTTCGCGCGAATGGTGTTGATGCCGCCTGTATCCATTCCGGGCAATCGCGGGATCAAAATGTAGAGCAATGGCTGCGGGTCGCGAAAGGCGGCGCGAAAATTCTGTATATGTCACCCGAACGTCTGATGACGCCGCGCATGATCGGTGCCTTGCAAAAGCTGGATCCAGCCCTTTTTGTGATTGATGAGGCTCATTGTATCTCGAAATGGGGGGCCAGCTTCCGACCGGATTACGAGATGCTGTCAACGCTGCCGGACCATTTCCCCAATGCGACGGTCAGCGCCTTCACCGCCACGGCAGATGTGGCGACCCGGCGGGATATTGCGGAAAAGCTGTTCCGGGGACGCGGGGACACCGTCGTGCATGGCTTTGATCGCCCCAATCTGAGCCTGACCGTGGTTCCAAAGACCCATTGGAAGAAGCAGTTGTTGAGCTTTCTGGAGGATCGCAAGGATCAGTCCGGCATTGTCTATTGCCTGTCGCGCCGCCTGACCGATGAAGTCGCTGAAGCCCTGTCGGCGGAAGGGTATCGCGCCCTGCCGTATCATGCGGGCCTGCCGTCAGATCAGCGCAAGGAAAACCAGGATATTTTCATGTCGGAATCTGCCGTCGTGATGGTCGCCACCATCGCCTTTGGGATGGGGATTGATAAGCCGGATATCCGCTATGTCTTTCACACCAATCTGCCCGGCAGTATGGAAGCCTATTATCAGGAAATCGGCCGTGCGGGTCGGGATGGCCTGCCGTCTGATGTATGGATGCTGTACGGCCTGGATGATCTGCGCATGCGCCGCCAATTCATCGATCAGGATGGCCAGGACGAGGATCATAAGCGCCGCGAACATAAGCGGCTGGATGCCCTGCTTGCCTATTGCGAGGCAACACAATGCCGCCGCGCGACGCTGCTGTCCTATTTTGGGGAGGATCCGGAACCCTGTGGCAATTGCGATACCTGTCTGTATCCGCCGGTCGTGATTGATGGCACGCGGGAAGCGCAGATGCTGCTGTCTGCCATTCTGCGGACGGGTGAAAGTTTCGGCACGGCGCATATCATCGATGTGCTGCGCGGCGCAAAGACGGCAAAGATCGAAGAACGCGGGCATGACAAGCTGCCCACTTATGGGATTGGCGCGGAGCATCCAAAGCAATACTGGCAGGCCTTTATCCGCCAGGCCGTTGCGGGCGGATATCTGTCGATCAATATCGAAGGCTTTGGTGGATTGGTGCTGACCCGAAAGGGGCAAGCGGTGCTGCGCGGGGACGAAGCCTTCCTGTATCGCGAAATTCCAAAATCCAAGAAGTCGGAGCGTTCGGAACGCCGCGCGGTTTCCCTGGAAGGCGTCGATCCAGATCTGCTGGCGGCCCTGAAGGCGTTGCGTCGGGACCTGGCACAGGAACGCAATGTCCCCGCCTATGTCATTTTCGCCGATGCCACCTTGCATGACATGTGCCGCCTGCGCCCCGAAACGCTGGACCAGATGGCAATGGTCAGCGGCGTGGGTCCAAAGAAGCTGGAAGATTTCGGAACCGTGTTCCTGCGTGCCATTGCCAGGGTCAATGCATAAGGATCAAGGGGTTGAATAGACTTTGACGTTTGTGCAGGCATGCCGGGTGTCCGGCTGAATATCGGGAACCCCATAGGCAGATCCGTTGCCGTCAATACACCGAAACGTCAGATACGCCGCCATTGCACTTTGCCCCCCAAAGGTTGGGCTGGCCAGGGCTTTGTCCAGATCTGGAACGGACCTGGACAGTTTGGTCTCAAACGCGACAGGATCATAGAAAACCTCTGGCAAGGCGGCGTGCTCTATCCTGAATTCCACCGCCCCGCTGTCTGGAAACAGGAAGGCGAGATCCAGGGGATGGGATCGCAGTATATCATTCTGATCGATGAAGGTTATGTAATGTTCGTTTCCTGCCTGAATAGATGCGTTTAAGGCGTTAAGGTTGTTGGGTTGCGTGTCGCGCCAGACGCACGGACCTGCGGGGCGCGCGATCAGGTCCAGACGTCGATATTGATTTGCGCTTAGCAAACGGGTCAAAAGGGTCCGTTTATTCAACACGGCCATTTCGTCATTATAGCTGGACAGGCAGTAAAGGGGCAGGGAATCCGTATAGGCGAAACTGGTCACGGAATCGATGCGATCACCGGGCTTGTGGGTCAGGTGGGTGCGGCGGGTTGCGCCCCAAACCTGACCTTCCTTCACACAGACATGCGGCAGGGGATAGGATTCGATATAGTGCGGACGCGGATGCGCCAAGGTGCTTTTTTCAAATTCAGGTTCCAGAAAAACAGAAAGGCGCGCGCCATCGGCGATTGCGGCGGCAAGATGCGAATTGGCTTTTCCCATCGATAGTCTCCGGCTGTGACACAGAATCGTATTCGGCTTTGTGCCTAAAGAAAAGGCGCGGAAGTTTAAAACCACCGCGCCTTCTCAGAATAATCAGCAAGTGCTGTTATGCGGCTTCGGCCTCGGCTTCGATCTCGCGCCCGTTCAGGACCAGATGCCCGTTGCTGGCCCCCACCGTGACGGTATCCCCATCATTCAGGCTGCCATCCAGAATCAGATTGGCCAGGGGGTTTTGCAGATGTTTCTGAATCACCCGCTTCAGCGGACGGGCGCCATAAACCGGGTCATAACCCGCATTGCCAAGCCACATCAGGGCGGCAGGATCGACCGCCAAGGTGATCTTGCGGTCCTGCAGCAAGGCCCGCAGATGATCCAGTTGGATATCCACGATCCCCGACATGTTCTCCCGCGACAGGCGGCGGAACAGCAGGATTTCATCCAACCGGTTCAAAAATTCCGGTCGGAAGGCATGGCGTACGACTTCCATAACCTGTGGGCGCACCGCTTCGACATCCTCACCGTCCTTTTGGTCGGCCAGGAATTCCGCACCAAGATTAGAGGTCAGGATGATCAGCACATTGCGGAAATCCACCGTGCGGCCCTGTCCATCGGTCAGGCGTCCATCGTCCAGGACCTGCAGTAACACATTGAAAACATCCGGATGTGCCTTTTCGATCTCATCGAACAGGATCACCTGATAGGGTCTGCGCCGCACGGTTTCGGTCAGGGCACCACCCTCGTCATAGCCGACATAACCCGGAGGTGCGCCGATCAGACGAGAGACGGAATGCTTTTCCATATATTCCGACATGTCGATGCGGACCATGGCCTGATCATCATCGAACAGGAAATCCGCCAGTGATTTGGTAAGCTCCGTCTTCCCGACACCGGTTGGGCCCAGAAACAGGAAGCTGCCAATGGGTCGATTGGGGTCCTGAAGGCCCGCACGGGCGCGCCGGACCGCACTGGATATCGCGGTGATTGCCTGGCTTTGGCCAATCACGCGCTTGCCCAGCAGGGTTTCCATTTGCAGCAGCTTTTCGCGTTCACCCTCCAGCATCTTGTCGACAGGAATACCGGTCCAGCGCGAGACGATGGATGCAATGTCCTGATCGCGCACTTCCTCTTCCAGCATCGACCCTGTGCCTTGGGTTTCCGCCGCTGCAAGCTTGGCTTCCAGGTCGGGTATGACGCCATAGGCCAATTCGCCCGCGCGGTCGTATCGGCCTTCCCGCTGAGCGGTCGCCAATTCGCTGCGCGCTGAATCCAGCTTCTCCTTCAAGCCCTGGGCCGCATTCAGCTTGCCTTTCTCGGCCTGCCATTGGGCGGTCAGGGTGGCCGATTGCTCCTCCAGATCGCTCAATTCCGTCTGCAGTTTTTCCAGGCGATCCTTGGACGCCTTGTCGGTTTCCTTTTTCAGGGCCTCGCGTTCGATCTTCAATTGAATGATACGTCGATCCAGTTCGTCGATGGCTTCTGGTTTGCTGTCGACTTCCATGCGCAGGCGCGACGCGGCTTCGTCCACCAGATCAATGGCCTTATCGGGCAGGAACCGGTCGGTGATATAGCGATTGGACAAGGTCGCGGCCGCCACGATTGCCGCATCGGTGATGCGGACCCCGTGATGAAGCTCGTACTTTTCCTTTAGGCCACGCAGGATTGAAATTGTGTCTTCCACGGAAGGTTCTGCGACAAAGACAGTCTGGAACCGGCGGGCAAGGGCCGCATCTTTTTCGATATGCTTGCGATATTCATTCAGGGTCGTGGCCCCGACGCAATGCAAGGCCCCCCGCGCCAGGGCGGGTTTCAGCATGTTGGACGCATCCATGGACCCTTCTGCACTGCCCGCGCCGACCAGGGTGTGCAATTCGTCAATAAAGACGATGATGCTGCCGGCGGCGGCCTCAATTTCTTCCAGCACGGCTTTCAGGCGCTCTTCAAATTCACCGCGGAATTTTGCACCCGCCACCATGGAGGCAAGGTCCAGCGCCATCAGGCGCTTGTCGCGCAGGGTTTCCGGCACATCACCGGCAACGATGCGCTGGGCCAGGCCTTCGATGATCGCGGTCTTACCGACCCCCGGTTCCCCGATCAATACGGGGTTGTTTTTGGTGCGGCGGGACAGGACCTGAATGGTGCGGCGGATTTCTTCGTCACGCCCGATAACAGGGTCCAGCTTTCCATCCCGCGCCACTTGCGTCAGGTCGCGGGCATATTTCTTCAGCGCGTCGTATTTGCTCTCTGCAGAGGCTGAATCGGCGGTGCGACCCTGGCGCATGTCTTTAATTGCCGCGTTCAAGGCCTGAGGTTTCACATTTGCGGTGCTGAGAATTTTCGCCGCTTCTGTCCCCTGTGCCAGTGCCAGGGCAAGCAGTAAAATCTCTGTTGTGACGAAACTGTCGCCATTTTTCTCTGCGGTCGTTTCTGCAGAATCCAGAACCTTTGCCAGGGCAGTGTCCAGATGCAGGCCACCCGCGCCAGCACCTTGCACTTTTGGCAGTTTCGCAATGGCCTGAGTAACACTGGTCAGGGCCTGTTTGGCATCGCCACCGGCGGCTGAGATCAGATTGGCTGCCATGCCTTCTTCGTCGTCCAGCAGGGCCTTGAGCAGATGTTCAGGGGTCAGCCGCTGGTTGTCTTCCCGGACGGCTATTGTTTGCGCCGCTTGAATGAATCCGCGCGCGCGTTCAGTGAATTTTTCAATATTCATGGTCACTAACCTCTCGTTTCCGTCTCCCTCTTTGAGGCAAGATCGGTATAGGAGTTATTGGTTCATTTTTGACGGGACCCGCGTGTCGGCATCCCTTCATAATCTATATGGGTAAGCACAGATTGTGCCACAAGGTTTGGCTATTTTATGCTGAGAGAGAATTTCATCTTTTTAGGACTGGAGCATACTCTGATTATTTGTCGTTAGTCAGAACAACCTTGGAAGATCCAAAGGTGCTCTGGAAGTAACTCCATACTTGATATGCATAGTGAGCCGTAATACTAATAATGCGTGTGTCGGTTTATTAGATTTGGGGGGGTCTATGTCTTCGTCAGAAAACTCTAACGTTACCGCTGTGCATAACAACGGAGCTTCTTCAAGACCAACGAAATTCTGCCACGCTTGTGGAGCGCAAATCGATCTGGAGGCGGTTGTTTGCCCTAAATGTGGTGTATCACAAAAGGGTAAATCTGGTGTGGGCTCAAAGAGCAGGGTCACAGCCGCTCTGTTGGCATTCTTTCTGGGAGGGCTCGGGATACATAAATTCTATCTTGGGCAAGGTGGAATGGGCGTTTTGTATCTGCTGTTTTGCTGGACATTTATTCCAGCTTTAATCGCATTTATTGAATTCATCATCTATCTGACAATGACGGATGAAGCATTCGCCGAAAAATTTGGATGAGAAGAAAAACGCCAATTGTCGGTTCGCGGCTATTCTCTGTTTAGATATATCCTAAGCAACCTTTCTGTTGCTTAGGATATTGGATATGCAGGGGTTGATGAATGCTGAGATTGGGCGCGTCATTGTCACGAAATCTCCGTTCGTCTGTGCGTTCTTAGGATGATATCTAGAATCCCGGTTTCGGTTAAACTGGTAGAAGGACGTTGCTATGATCGCCATTCGTGACACCCTGCCGATGCATCCTGATCAGGTAACGCGGGATACTGTGGTCGATTTCATCATTGAGATGTTTCACCATATGGGCAGCCAGGACTATCTGGGGGAAGCGATCAGTCAGGGTGAGCATGGTATTCAATGCGCCATTATGGCCGATCAGCTGGAGAGCAAGGATACACTGACCGCTGCGGCCCTGCTGCATGACCTTGGACATTTCCTGCATACCCGCGCCGAAGATTGCGCCGATCATGGAATTGATGCGCAGCATGAAGATTATGGTGCTGATTTTCTGGCCCGGTTCTATCCTCCGGCCGTCAGTGAGCCCGTGCGCCTGCATGTGAATGCGAAGCGGTATTTATGCGCGGTTGAGCCTGACTATTTCAATCGCCTGTCGCAGGCATCCATTCGCAGCCTGGAACTTCAGGGGGGCCCGCTGCAGGGGGACGCGCTGGAAGCCTTTGCCGCCAATCCCTATCGGCAGGACGCGGTCACATTGAGGCGCTGTGACGAGGGGGCAAAAGTACCCAATCTGTCATTGCCCGATATTGAAACCTTTCGGCCCCTCTTGATGCACGTGCTCTAATCAATTGCTGGAATGTCCCAGCGCTGGCCCGCCAACAGCATTTCTGACAATTTGTCGGCTGGTTGTGGTGTTGCGAAAAAGAAGCCCTGACCATATTCGCACTTCAAGGCCTTCAGCTTCCGCAGGTGGCGATCTGATTCCACCCCTTCGGCAATAATATCCATGCCAAGGCTGTGGGCCAGCAGGATAATCGAGCGAATGATTTCCATATTTTCCGCCTTTTCATCCATGCTGACGACAAAAGACCGGTCAATCTTCAATGTATCGAAGGGGAAGCGGTGCAGGTAGCTTAGCGATGAATAGCCTGTTCCAAAATCGTCGATAGACAATGCAACGCCCAATTCTTTCAGGTCCATCAGAATCCGAGAAGTGATTTCCGGATTCATCATGATCATGCTTTCTGTGACTTCCAGCTTCAACTGTGATCCATCAATGCCTTCGCGGGCCAGTATCAGTTCAATCTCCCGCACCATGTCGGGGTCTTGTAACTGCCGACCCGACAGGTTCACACTGATTGTCCTGGGTGCTTTTGGCCCCAATGTGTCATCCCATTTCTTGAGTTGCCGGCAGGCCAGGCGCAAGGCGGCCGTGCCAATGGCGTTGATCAGGCCTGTATCTTCCGCCAGGGGAATAAAGTCAGCCGGAACAACAGTCCCACGATCTGGATGTCGCCACCGGGCAAGGGCCTCGACACCGGCAATTTCACCCGTCTCGAAACTGATGATCGGTTGGTAATACATTTCAATTTCGTCGCGATCCACGGCACGGCGCAGGTCGTTTTCTAACTGCATCTGGGTGATGGCGCGGGTTTGCATCTGTGAATCGAAAACGGCTGTTGACGATTGTCCCTTTGCCTTGGCCTTGTACATTGCAATATCGGCTGCGCGCAGCATTTCTTCGGCATCGGAAAACCCTTTGCTGGGCGTTGCGATCCCGACGCAGGCAGAGGTGAAGATTTCCTGATCGCCAATCTGGAAGGCTGCGGCCAGGTCTGATTGGACCCAATGCACGGTATCCAGAGCCTCTTCCTCCGACGCGATACTGGTCAGCAGGATGCCAAATTCATCGCCAGACAGGCGGGCGATGGAATCCCCGGCCTTCAATACCGTTTCCAATCTGCGGGCAACTTTGATCAGTAAGGCATCGCCCAGATCATGACCCAGTGAATCATTAATGACTTTAAACCGGTCAAGGTCCAACAGCAGCACCGCATATCTGTCTTTGGCAGTTTCTGGATGGCGCCGGCGTTCCTGTTCTATTCGGTCCAGGAACAGGGCACGATTGGGCAGGCCTGTGACGGGATCATACAGCGCGTCGCGGATCAGCTTTTCTTCCGTTCGTTTGCGCTCTGTTATATCGGTCAAAGAGCCGGTCAGGCGCACCGCCTTCCCGGTGTCGTCCCGCACGGCGATGGCACGGGCCAATGCCCACAGATAATCCCCATTCGCATGCAGGATACGGAAACGCGACTGCAGATGATCGGTGCGACCATCCAGATGCGCATCGATATCCATTTGCAATTCTTCAATATCTTTTGGATGAACCCGATCAAACCAGTCGTGCGATTGTTCTGAAATTGGATCCTTGCCCAATCCCAGCATGTCGCGCCAGCGTGGCGACGTGTATAAATGGTCTTCCTGGATATTCCAATCCCACAGGCCGTCATTCGCCCCGGCAGCGGCAAGCGCATAGCGTTCTTCAGAGCGGCGTAAGGCTTCACTGGTGCGTTCACGGTCGCTGATATCGGTATAGGTGATAACCATGTCGCGATCGCCCATAGTGCTGCACGAGACCTGCACCCAGCGATCATTGCTAAGGCGAATAAATTCGGTGTCGGGCGATGAATGGGTTTCAGCTTTGTGGGAACCCTGACCTTCCATCAGTCGATCCAGTGCCGCGCGTAAAGCGTCGGCGTCCTGGTCTGTCAAAGAAACCCGGATGACGTCACGCAGCGACATGCCAACGGATATCTTGTCAGGATCAATGGCGAAAAGGTTTTGAAACCTGTTGTTCCAATTCAGAAGATTCCCCAAATGATCCAATGCCGTCAGGCCATCGCTCATATTATCGAATGTTGTCTTTATCAGGGCTGCGGCGGCCGCCTTTTCCCGCTCTTCCCGGCGTCGGTCGGTGACATCCAGATAAAGCGATATCAGCATTCCATCGGGAGATTTTAACCGTCTTATTTCTATTAAACGACCATCAGAAAGCGTTTCTTCGGTCGTGTCCGTGGACGCACGCTTTAACATGGTCAGGCGGTCTGCAATGAAGTATTCGGGGTTCCGAACGGCTCCGAATTCTCCTCGTTCCAGGCGCAGACGCAGTATCTGTTCAACCGGCACCGGTGTTTTAAACCGGTCTTTCGGCAGACCATATACGGTGTAGAAGTGATCGTTGCAGGCAACCAGGGTCAAATTCGGGTCAATAATCGTGATCCCTTCAGCCATGCGTTCAACCATGGTCTGCATCAAGGAACGTTCACGACTTAAGGCATGTTTTCTGCGGCTCGTGGCGCTGGCGGAAAATAGGACGGCCAAAATCAGGCCGCTGACAATAACGCTGCCAAGCCGCAGGCTGTTGCCCAACTCATCGGACGGTCCACCCTGAAATCTTTCATTGGCCTGCCAGTTAAAGGAAATGTTCAGGCTGTCTTTGTTGATCTGTGTCGTCAGGGTGACTTGCGCCCCTTCAATCGGGCCGGTTTCGTGAATAGTGTTGTTGCGATCGACGATTGCAACAGAAATACCATCGGGCAGAGACTGCAATAAAATGCTGCGGGTAAGTTTAGTAAGGTTCAGAAGGCCCAGCACGATCCCGTTGTCGCCCTGGCAGACGGTAACCGGCGCCATAATCCCCGTCTTGCCGCTATATACCGGACCAATCATGGGGTCATTTTCAGACCGAAAGCCTTCGGTAACGGATTGGACAAATGCAGGCACTGACGTCAGATCAAGACCAGAGAAAAGGCTATCAGGCGCGCCATCGGCGTGAAGCACGATAAAACCATCCCCGGTTTGCGTGCTGGGCAGATGGTCCGGGCCCAGAATTCCGATCCCATAGAGGGATTCGAAACGATCACGATCTTGCCCCGGAACCCA
This sequence comes from Hwanghaeella sp. 1Z406, assembly GCF_048892425.1. Taxonomy (NCBI): domain Bacteria; kingdom Pseudomonadati; phylum Pseudomonadota; class Alphaproteobacteria; order Rhodospirillales; family Aestuariispiraceae; genus Hwanghaeella; species Hwanghaeella sp. 1Z406. The sequence continues at coordinate 220,645 of NZ_JBLZHU010000004.1, read as the reverse complement.
AACAGCATAGGCCAATCCATCAAAGGATATGGACCTTTGACGACGATATAGCAAAGAGGATTCCAGGGTGAAGACAGCATCAAACTGCATGTTGCTGCGCTCAGACCCTTCAGGGAGACTGCGGGCAAATGCATAAAGTTGCAGTTGATCGCGCTGTAGCGCGCCAGACACCATTTGCGTGATGTCATTGGCTTCTTGCGAAACAAGGTTGGACCAATGCTTTGCGGCATGTCGGTCCACTTGCCATGCTGCAATCCATCCCGCACCAATGGTAATAATTGCGATCATAATCGCAAACCAGTACCACCCAGTGGCTAGGCGTTGCCGCACAGGCGAAATCTCCCAAAATACGAACTTATACTGTGTCTGCCTTATTTGTGGCGGGGAGTCCAACAGTCTTGCATTGTTTGGTCAAGTGTCACGGGGATTGGATGCTGTGGAATCCTGGTGTAAAAGCCCGTTCATGAAAACGAAACCGACGATAAACAGCAACAGCCGCGCAATTGATCGGCGGCTGAGTGTTGCCCCGATGATGGACTGGACGGATCGGTTTGACCGGTATTTCCTGCGTCTCATCACGCGGCACAGTCTGTTATACACGGAAATGATAACCACCGGCGCGCTGTTACATGGCGATGCACAGCGGTTCCTGGCATTTGACGGTGCGGAACATCCGGTCGCCTGTCAGTTGGGTGGGTCATCGCCCCATGATCTGGCAAAAGCCGCCCGAATGGTCGAAGGTGCTGGATATGATGAGGTGAACCTGAATGTTGGTTGCCCGTCGGATCGTGTGCAGAATGGGCAATTCGGGGCGTGTCTGATGGCGGATCCCCATTTGGTGCGCGATTGCGTGGCTGCGATGCGCGATGTCGTGTCTATTCCCGTAACGGTAAAATGTCGAATCGGGATCAATGGCCGCGACAGTTATCAGGATTTAACGAACTTTATTGATACCGTTCGGCAGGGCGGATGCGATACTTTCATCGTCCATGCCCGGATCGCGATCCTGGAAGGGCTCAGCCCGAAGCAGAATCGTGAAATCCCACCGCTGCAATATGATGTGGTGCATCGGGTAAAGCGGGATTTCCCATCCTTGTCGATCAGTTTGAATGGCGGGATACAAAGCCTGGATGACGCAGTTGTGCATCTATCAGATCTGGATGGCGTCATGATAGGCCGGGCGGCGTATCAGGATCCTTATTGTCTGGCCCAGGCGGATGCTGCGATTTTTGGGGATGCGCCAGGCCAACAAAAAAGTCGGCATGATATTGTGCGTTTGATGCTGCCCTATATTGAGGCGCAATGCCGCGACGGGGTTGCGCTGCACCATATAACCCGACACATTTTGGGACTGTTCAATGGTCTGCCAGGGGCAAGGCGATGGCGGCGTTTTTTGAGTGAAAATGCCTATGGCACAAATGCAGGGCCCGAAATTGTTGAGCAGGCAATAGCCTTGGTGCCAGAGCAGGATGACGCTGGATTGCGGGCCTAAAGGCGGCCGATGCGCACCATGGCTGCATAGACGGCTTTGGCCACTTCTGACGGCTTGTGTCGCCCGATTTCTATTGTTTCCCGGCCGGATTTCAGCATTTCAGGATCAGGCTCCAGCGGTACGATGCCCCATCCGGCATTGTTGATCGCGCGGATCACGGACTCGGCCTGTTTTGTATAATTCTCATTGAAAAAAGTTCGGTCTGCCCGCTTGATCGCCTTGGCGATAATGGTGTGAATATCATCTGACATGCGCGACATTTCCTTATAGAGGAAAAACTTCCGCTCGATTCGGGTAAACAGAGCAAGCACTCTGGTCCTGCAATGCTTGGTCGTGTCGCGCAAGAAACAAGATGGACAGCCGCTTTTATAAAGGGCAATTAGGATTCATGCATTTGCTGATTACGCCCGGTTTGCGGATTCCGTTGACGCTTCTTGTCGCTGCCTGCTGCCTTGGTGGTTTGGTGCAACCTAAGATCATGTCCGTATATGTCTTTGCAGGTGCAGCAATAGCAGCCATTGGTGTCCTGTCGGTGGCTAGGGATTCATCGTGGCGAACCGCTTGTTGGAAGAAATGGCGTATCGGCCTGTCTGCCGGTCTGTTCTTTCTGGTCGTCGCGGGCGCTTCGCTTTTCTGGTTTGTTCCGCAACAGCCGCTGCCATTCGACCGCGTTGGGAAGCTGGCTGCTATGGGGCTTTCCCTGTTCCTGCTTATGGCTGTTCCTTTGGGGCACATAACGATTCGGGCAGTCGCAATGGGACTTCTTATCGGCACCGCTCTGGTGGCCGTTGTCCTTATTGAAAATGGCCTTATTGGATTCCTGGGCACCATTTTTGTCGGTCCGCCAAATACGGCGGGATACGAGAATTTTTATAAGGCGCCTGCAACGATTTTGGCTGTTCTGATATTTCCTGCATTTCTGGTTTATCAGTCTACCGCCAGCGAAGGCGTTGGTACCAGATTGGTGACAGGGCTGTATGGCGTCGCCGTGCTTGGGGTATTGTTGTCGGGGCATGCGACATCCATTGCGGCGTCATTGATTGGTCTGGGTATCGCCATCGCCGGGCGGTGGGCCCCCAAACTTGTTGGGGGCATAATCGTGATTGGTGTTTTTGTGATGATGACGGTTGTGCCCGTCGCCAACAGTCCGTCCAACGTCAATGCGTTGCTGTCCGCAACACAGAATCATGCCAGCCTGCAACATCGGGTTCTTATATTGGATTTTGCCCTGAAAAAGATCCGCCAGCATCCGTTTCTGGGGTGGGGGCTGGACAGTGCGCGGTTCTTGCCGCACGGGTCGGATAGAATTGTGGATACACCTGATCGATTGCAGGGTCTGGATACCACCCTGTTGCATGAGGGCGTCGTCCGATTAGGACAGAATCTTCCGCTTCATCCCCATAATATTCTTATGCAAATTCGGCTTGAGCTGGGGCTGCCGGGTGTTGCGGCGACACTGCTGGCTTTTGTTTTGATCATTGGCCGAATTGTTCGGCTGCCAGGGGCGCTGGATCGAAGTGTTTGCTTTGGAGGGCTGGTTGCTGCGATTGTCATTGCGTCGATCAGCTATGGGGCCTGGCAGACATGGTGGCTTGGCAGCATGGTGCTGATGACATTCTTCTTTCGGATCGGGTTGCTGTTCTTGCCCGAACGAACCCCTGAATGAGGTGCGTCGATTGCCGTGTTCGATGCGTTGTTTTCTGGCTAATTATTAGGGTATTTCCATGCCGATCCACCTAAACCCCAATGTTTCAGCAACAGCGGAGCCCCCCATCCCAGAGGCCATGTCCTGGTTGGCGGAAGCCGGAATCACGCCGCGGCGTCCGCTTTTGAATCTGGCGCAAGCCGTGCCAAGCTATCCCCCGGCGGAGAGTTTGCGGGATGCCATGGCGATTGCGGCACAAAAAGTTGAGACCGCATTTTATACACCAATTCTGGGTATCGAACCGCTGAGGGAACTGTTCGCTGAAACGCTGTCGCGGGATTATGAGGGGCAGGTTGGTCCAGAAGATGTGGCGATCAGTGCGGGCGGAAACCATGCTTTCTGCATGGCTGTAATGGCTTTGGCGGGGCCCGGCGATGAAATCATTGTTCCGCAACCCTGTTACTTTAATCACGAAATGTGGTGCACGATGCAGGGAATCCGGGTCGTGCCGCTTCCCTGTCATGCTGGACCGGCAGGGCTTTTGCCTGATCCGAAGGAGGCGGAAGCACTGATCGGGCCACGCACACGGGCCATTTTGCTGGTCAGTCCGAACAATCCGACAGGAACAGTTTACAGTCCGGAATTGGTGCAGGCATTTTTTGATCTGGCCTACCGCAAACAGATTGCCCTGATGATCGACGAAACATATCGGGATTTTCTGCCCGATGGACCGCCTCCCCATGACCTTTTCTCTGATCCCCGATGGCAGGATGGATTTGTGCATTTGTACAGTTTTTCGAAGGCCTATAGCCTGACTGGATATCGTGTCGGCGCGTTGACTGCGGGACCCCGTATTATGGCGGCAATTGGCAAGATCGCGGACACGGTGACGATTTGTCCAAGCCATATCGGTCAATTGGCAGCGCTGTATGGCCTTGAAAATCTGGCACAATGGAAACGTCAGCGGCGGGATGAAATGATCAATCGCGTCGCAGCGCTGGATCAGGCTTTCGATGGAAATCCAGGGGGGTACCGTTTGCGATCCCGGGGTGCCTTCTTTGCCTATCTGGAACATCCATATCCCGACAGGACAGCGGCTGATGTCGCACGTATGCTAGTTCGGGATCAGGCGATATTCATGCTGCCGGGACCAATCTTCGGAATTGCGCAGGAACGATATTTGCGTGCCGCTTTTGCCAATGTGGATGAATCCGGGATTTATGCGTTATCTGAGCGTTTGAAGGCACATTCAATCAGCGACGGTGGAATTTTAAAGTAATATGAAATTTAGAATCGTTTCCAGTCATTAAGAGCCGCAGAATGACGCTAATTGTACAATTTATGTGAAATTTTGACCATACAGCTTCCATTTTTTCCCGCAGTGTTTAGGGTGTGATGATCCCACGGCACAGGCGGATGCATTCTGATGCAATCAGACTTTTGCTGGGATTTGAGGAATTGAGGGAGAGGGCAGGCTATAGATTTTTGGGGCACTGAACTGTAACACCTAGATGGATTATTAAGGTTACCATTGAGTTGTTGGGGTTCTTGGGTCACACTCTTCATCAAATAAGACTACACTGTCACCGCGGGAGGCATTTGCGGTAGGCAAGTGCAACCGTGCAACTCGTCTTGGGAGAATATGAATGAATTATCGGGATCGGAATGGAAAGCCACTGCATAAAGCCATTGGCATGTGGGCTGAAGAAGCGCGCTCTGGCGCGATGGGGCGTCGTGAATTTCTTGCCTTGGCGACAGCGTTTGGTGCGACCACCGCTGCGGCCTATGGCATGCTGGGCCTGACTGTACCGAAACAGGCAAAAGCAGAAACCCCTAAAAAAGGCGGTGTTCTGCGGGTTGCTGCAAACGTTCGTCGTGTTGATGACCCACGCACGTTTGACTGGTCGGAAATGGCCAATGTGGCGCGTCAATTTGTTGAGCCCCTGGTGCTGTATACGACAGACTATACGTTTGAGCCTTGGTTGCTGGAAGACTGGTCTGTCAATGATGACGCAACAGAATATGTTCTGAATGTCCGCAAGGGTGTTACCTGGAATAATGGTGACATGCTGACGGCCGAAGATGTCGCCCATAACATTACACGTTGGTGTGACAAGGCCGTAGAAGGCAACTCAATGGCGGCGCGTATGTCTTCACTGGTCGACCCGGATACCGGCAAGGCGCGGGACGGTGCGGTTACCATCGTGGATGAGCATACGGTCAAATTAACGCTGAACCAGCCTGACATCACGATTATCCCTGGTATGGTCGACTATCCTGCCTTGATTGTGCACCGTGATTTCGACAAGAACGGCGCGAAACTGTCCGAATGGCCGGTTGGAACAGGCGCTTTTGAATTGGTGTCGCTGGAAGTTGGCGCGCGCGCTGAAGTCAAGCGTCGGACCAATGGCAAGTGGTGGCGCGGTGAGAGCTATCTGGATGGCATCACCTGGACCGATTATGGAACGGACCCGGCGGCTCAGGTTGCCGCTTATGAATCCGGCGAAGTTCAATTGAACTATGAAACCACGGCAGATTTCGTGGAAGTCTTGGACAGCCTGGGCACGCTTGTGAAATCCGAGGCAATCACCGCAGCGACCATCGTCTGTCGTACCAACACAGACAACAAACCTTATGACGATGTTCGCGTCCGTCGGGCATTGCAATTGGGCGTGGACAACAATGTTGTTCTGGCCTTGGGGTATGCTGGTCTGGGATCAGTTGCAGAAAACCACCATGTTGCGCCGATTCACCCGGAATACTTTGCTTTGACGCCGTTCAAGCGGGATCCGGAAGAAGCACGCCGTCTGATGACGGAAGCCAATATGATGGATTACGAGCATGAACTGATCACGATTGACGATGATTATCGCCGGAATTCCGGGGATGCGATCGCCGCTCAATTGCGGGAATGCGGTTTCCAGATCAAACGGACGATCTTGCCTGGTTCCACGTTCTGGAACGATTGGACCAAGTATCCGTATTCAATCACGAACTGGAACATGCGCCCGCTGGGTGTTCAGGTCTTGAGCCTGGCCTATCGTTCTGGCGAAGCCTGGAACGAATCCGCCCACAACGATCCAAAGTTTGATGAGGCTTTGGGTAAGGCATTGACCATTGCTGATGCTGAGAAGCGTAAGGTCCTTATGGAAGAGGTTGAGACATTGCTGCTGGAAAGCGGTGTTATCGTTCAGCCTTACTGGCGTGCGGTGTATTGCCACCACACCCCGGCCCTTAAAGGCTATAAAATGCAGCAGACAATGGAACAGCATTTCCATGATGCATGGCTAGACGAAGCGTAAGCGTTCATTAGCGACAGGAGGGATCTATCAGATCCCTCCTGTTTTCGCTTATATTCGTTTTTGCTTAGGGGATAGGGGCCGAATCGGTCCCTAGTACAGGTCCTATCCGCACTTCACGCAGTTTGGGGGGAGCCGATGCTTCGTTTGTTAGCCAATCGTTTTGGGGCCATGCTTCTGACGATGCTGTGCCTGACGCTCATTGTTTTTTTTCTGGTCAATCTGGAACCGAACCTTCGAAAACTGTCCATTAGCCAGACAAACATGCGCGCGTCTGATGAGATGATTGAACGTTGGTTGGACTATAACGGGTATCGAGAACCGTTCCTGGAACGTTATGCGCAGTGGTTGGGCGTTATGGAAAAGCAACCCGCGCGTGACGTTGATACGGGAGAGCCAAAACCAAGATTTACCTTCTGTGACGAACCTCCATTTGCGACCTATTCCGGTATTCTGCAGGGCAATCTGGGGTGTTCGACGATGTTTCGGCAGCCAATCCATGAAAGGCTTTTGCCTGCATTACAGGCTACCGGTATTTTGATGTTCTGGGTTATGGTGACGATGGTTCCGTCTGCCCTGGTAATCGGAATTTTGGCTGGAATGCGTGAGGGGACGAATACGGACCGCGCACTTTCTGTCGTTTCCATTACGTCCACAGCCACACCGGAATATGTGTCTGGTGTTGTCTTTACGGTTATTTTTGCGTCCTGGCTTGGCTGGCTGAATGGATCGGCGGTAACTGCGACTACGCAAGGCCCGACATTCTATAACTTCTCCCTGCCGGTAATGACGATGGCCATCTATGGCATGGGTTACATTGCGCGCATGACGCGGGCCTCTATGGCGGAAGTCATGACCTCGCAATATATCCGGACCGCCCGACTGAAAGGTCTGAAGTTTCACACCGTGGTGCTGCGCCATGCATTGCGTAATGCCCTGATCGCCCCCTTCACGGTTATCATGCTGCAATTTCCCTGGTTGCTGACGGGCGTTGTCATCGTCGAGGTTATGTTCCGTTATCAGGGGTTTGGCTGGGTATTGGTTGAAGCGGCAGGGAACAACGATATTGATATGCTGCTAAGCTGCTCAATCGTTTCAGTTCTGGTCGTTCTGTCGACCCAGATGATATCCGATATTGGATATGCCTACCTCAATCCTCGAATTCGCGTGCGATAGGAGGCAGCTATGGAATATGTCGGATTTGGACAAATCGTCCTTGGACTTTTCACGCAGTTAATCCCTGTCTGGATATCCATCCTTGTGGTTATGGGGTTAAGCTGGAAATTTCACAAGAAGCTGTCTTTGTATGGTCGGATTTATGAGAGCCCCGCCGGGTTGATCGGGTTGTTCATCGTGTTTTTCTGGCTGTTCTGTGCCCTGTATGCTGATTTTATCTCGCCCTTCAGCCCCTTGGATCAGTTTGCAATGCTGAAGAATAAGGGCCCCGGCGTTATCGAACCGACCACGGGTTTGGTGCAGTATCTGGGAGGCGACAAGTTTGGTCGGGACGTCTTTAGCCGGATGATTTCGGGCAGCCAGATTGTCATGGTCATTGCGCCTGCTGCGACAATGTTTGCCTTTGTCGTCGGTATTTCCCTGGGACTTCCAGCCGGATATTACCGGGGCAAGATCGATAGCATTTTGTCGTTTCTGGCCAATATGGTTCTGGCCTTTCCGGTCATCCTGTTGTTCTACCTGCTGGTGACGCCTGGGATCAGAGAGACTGCCTTGCCGCAATCCATGGCGGGTGTCTTCTTCATTTTCCCGATCCTGTTTTTTGGCATGCTGTTTTACAGCCGCTTTCGTGAACGGCCGCAGAAACTGATCTGGCAGCTTGCATTCGTGCTGATTTTTGGCGGCTGGGTTTATGTCAGCCTGGTGTTTGATGCGGATCCGTTCGGTGTCTTGTCGCTGGAGCCCAACGAATTGAACATTTTCGTGGCGGTTGTCTTTGCTTCCAGCCCAGGCGTGTTCCGGATCGTGCGGGGGCTGACGATGGATATCGCCACCCGTGACTATGTGGCTGCCGCACAGACGCGCGGGGAAATCCCCTTTTATGTCATGTTGTGGGAGATTCTGCCCAATGCGCGCGGGCCGTTGATCGTCGATGCCTGTCTTCGGATCGGATATACGACCATTCTGCTTGGAACTTTGGGGTATTTCGGGTTGGGCCTGGTGCCGGAAAGCCCGGATTGGGGGACGACGATCAAGGAAGGCAGTCGATTGCTGCGCCTGTATTATCACCCTGCGCTGCCCCCTGCCATTGCCCTGATGTCATTCGTTCTGGGTCTTAACTTGCTTGCTGATGCGCTGCGCGAGCAGTCGCTCAAGGATTAGGAGGTCACCATGGTAGAGCCTATTCTGGAGATCAAAGACCTGAACATTTCGTTCTTCACCCGGGCTGGGGAAATTCCAGCCGTTATGGATTTTTCCTGCACTGTGATGCCGGGTGAAACCATGGGACTGGTGGGAGAATCTGGTTGCGGTAAGTCTACCGTTTCCTTGGGAATCATGGGGGATCTGGGCAAGAACGGTCGTATTATGAGCGGCTCTATAAAGTTCAAAGGCAAGGACCTGACCCAGATTTCGGATGAGGAATATCGCCATTTGCGTGGCAACGAGATCGCGATGATCTATCAGGAGCCGATGGCGTCATTGAACCCGGCCATGAAGATCGGTCGACAGTTGATGGAAGTGCCAATGCTTCACGAGGGCAAGTCCCAATCTGAAGCGGCGGAAATGGTAATTGAAATTTTGGGGGCGGTGAAGCTTCCCGATCCTCAACGTGTGTTCAATGCCTATCCGCACCAGCTATCAGGGGGGCAGCAGCAACGTGTGGTGATCGCCATGGGTCTGTTGTCCAAGCCGTCACTGTTGCTGTTGGATGAGCCAACCACGGCCCTGGATGTCACCGTCGAAGCCGGTATCGTTGAATTGGTCAAAGAACTGGCGGAAAATTACGGGACTTCGATGATTTTCGTATCCCATAATCTGGGGCTGATCCTGGATACCTGTGACCGCATCACGGTTATGTATTCTGGGGAGGCTGTGGAAACAGGTTCAATCAAAGGTGTGTTTGATGAGATGCGCCATCCCTATACCAAGGGGTTGTTGAATTCGATTCCGTTGCCCGGTGCTGATAAGAATCAGCGGCCATTGGTGCCAATACGCGGGCAGTTGCCGCTGCCGCATCAGCGCCCACGCGGGTGCAATTTCGGACCGCGCTGTGATCATTTTAAGGCGGATATATGCGACATCGGTGATGTTCATATGTCTGTGGTTTCTGAGGATGATCGCCATTTCAGCAGATGCGAGCGGATCAAGGAGATCGATTGGGAAGCACCGCCTGTTGAACATGTTATTTCTGAACCAGTGAAATCCGGTGACGTCGTTCTGGACGTACGGAAACTGAAGAAATGGTATGAAGTCGGCGGCGGTTCGATCTTTGGCGGCAATCGAAATCTGACGGTTAAAGCCAATGAGGATATCTCATTGGACGCACGCGAGGCGGAAACTGTCGCCATCGTTGGGGAATCCGGATGCGGGAAATCCACGCTGGCCAAGATCCTTCTGGGTTTGGAAACCTCCACTGCGGGTGATGCGCTGCTCAGCGGTCAGGAAATCGGCAGGGTCGCTGTCAACCAGCGCACCAGCCGCACGGTTGCGTCAATTCAAATGATTTTCCAGAATCCGTTCGATACGCTCAATCCCAGCCAATCGGTAGGTGGTCAGATTGTTCGTACTCTGGAGAAGTTTAATATTGGGGAGAATACCGCGGCACGACAGGAGCGCATGCTGGAATTGCTGGATCTGGTAAAGTTGCCGCGTGAATTCGCGACACGCATGCCGCGACAGTTATCGGGTGGTCAGAAACAGCGTATTGGGATTGCCCGGGCCTTTGCTGGCGAACCGGAAGTTGTTGTTGCGGATGAGCCGGTTTCTGCACTGGACGTTTCCGTTCAGGCCGCGGTGACTGAATTGCTGATGGATATTCAGCGCCAGTCCCGCACGACGATGCTGTTCATCAGTCATGATATGTCTGTGGTTCGCTATTTGGCCGACCGTGTTGTGGTTATGTATCTGGGTCATATCGTTGAATCGGGGTCGACTGAACAGGTGTTCAGCCCGCCCTATCATCCCTATACGGAAGCCCTGTTGTCGGCTGTGCCGATTGCAGACACATCGGTTGAAAAACGTCGCATTGTTCTGGAAGGCGACATTCCGTCTGCCTTGAATCCGCCAAAGGGCTGTCCTTTCGTCACGCGATGCCAACGCCGAGACTCAGTTCCGAATGATCGGTGTAACACTGAGGTTCCGAAACAGGTGAAACTGGGCGATGGGCATTATGTGAAGTGTCATCTGGCGCAGGAAATCTTTGACAAGATGGAACCCGTCATCGTGGTCAATTCAAAGCGGACTGATAAGGCAAAACCTTCAAGCCAACCAAGCGCGTAATTCGACGTTCATAGATAGAATGACAAAGGGTGTTGATGCCGTGACACAGGCTGAAACTCCAGCGGAATGCGGGTTTTATATGCCGGCTGAATGGGCACCGCATGACGGCTGTTGGATGATGTGGCCCTGCCGCCAGGAAGTTTGGAGCGATATCGAGGCGGTGAAGCAGGATTATGTTGCAATTGCTCATGCGATTGCACGATTCGAACCTGTCACCATGGCCGTTCCGCCAGGCACTGTGAAAGATGCCCGCAATCGCCTTGGCAGCGATATCACCTTGGCGGAAATACCCATTGATGATTCCTGGGCGCGGGATGCAGGCCCCTGTTTTTTGGTCGATGGCAAAGGCAATCGTGCGGGGGTTAATTTTACCTTCAATGCCTGGGGGGAAACCTATCACCCGTATGATTCGGATAATGCGTTTTCGGAATTCGTGTTGTCCAAGACTGGCGCGCGGCAGTTTCATTCCAAACTGATTGCGGAAGGTGGGGGTATTTGCGTCGATGGGGAAGGCACCTTGCTGACCACCGAGACCTGTTTCCCCAATGCAAACCGAAACCCCGACTGGTCGCGCGATGAGATTGAGGCGGAACTGAAAGCCATGCTGGGGGTGAAGAAAGTTATTTGGCTGCCGGGCAATGAGTTAGAGACAGAAACAAATGGCCATATTGATGGCATTGCGATGTTTGTCGCGCCGGGCCAGGTCCTGATAGAAGATGGGGACGAGCCGGGCGATCCCTGGGGAGAGATTAAACGCGCCAACATTGCCGCACTGGATGGGCAAACGGATGCGCAGGGCCGTTCAATCCATATGACCCTGATCCCGGAAGCATTGGAGGCAGAATCGGACAGCGATAAATTCTGCCGATCCTATCTGAATGGCTATATCGCCAATGGTGGTTTCATCATGCCCCGATATGGCATTCCCGCCGATGATGTCGCCCGCGAGGTTTTCGAGGATGTGATGTTTGGTCGCGAAATTGTGGCCGTGTCAGTTGATGCCTTAGCGACGGGCGGGGGTGGTATTCATTGCATCACCCAACAGGTGCCGCGCGCCTAGATCAGGCCCACATAGTCAGATATTTGCGGGCAATCTGTTGCAGCGTGTCACGGCCAAAGCTGGGGTCGTGACCGGCATGAACAACGGTTGCTGGAATATCCATCAGTGTCCTAAGGGTCGCGATGTATTGGTCCAAGTCTGCCCCGGGCAGGGTTTCGATCAGCGGACCATCATAGATCGCATCGCCAGAAAACAGGGTGCCGCTCTTCGCCTCCCATAAGCCAATGCTGCCTGGAGAATGGCCCGGCAGGTGCAGGATTTCAAACTGCCGATCGCCCAGATCGATAACATCGCCCGCTTCAACCGTGGTGATTTTGTTCTGGACGCCCTTCAACTCATAGTCTGCCAGATTGAACCCTTTTTTCGGGATCGCGGTAACCAGAACATCTTTTAACTTATAGCCGGACGCTTCGATCTTCTCTGCGACATAGGGGTCTATTGTGTCTTTGGTCAGCCCCGCAAAGTTGCTCTTATCCTCATTACGCAGGGACGCCTCCTCCAGCTTATGCACGATGCATTCCTGAAATTCGTGGTGTCCGCCGACATGGTCGTAATGGGTGTGCGTTGCCACGGCTTTGACAGGCTTTTCCAGAAGGTCCTGTGCGGCCTCTGCCAGGCTGGCAATGCCAAGGCCGGTATCGATCATAAGGTCAAAATCCCGCCCGCGCACATGCCAGATGTTACAGCGGATCAGCGGGTCGACATAAGGTTCCCAAAGCAAGGTAATCGCGTCATCGATTGTTTTGCGTTCAAACCAATGATCGGCGATCTTCAGGGCCATGCTGTCCTCCGGTTGGGCCAGATTGATTCCAGGTTGGATCAATTTCAGGTTGGATCAATGCTGGCGGCTTCGCTCAATCCACTGCCCCCATAAATCCATTCAATCTCATCATACCAATCTTCGGTGGATTTGGCGCGCATGATCGCGTTTCGCAGGGCCGCATGGGCCCCGTCAGGATGATAGATATGGTCCCCGATGGCACGTGATTGCAGTTGCACCCGCGCCGTGCGCAACAGGCGGCGGTTCTGATAGGCCGCAAGGGCGCGTTCCACATTGCCGGAAAGGGCCTCTAGTTGTGCGGTCAGGCAAACGGCATCTTCCATCGCCATGCAAGCGCCCTGGGCGAAATATTGCATCATCGGATGGGCCGCATCTCCCAACAAGGCCACACGCCCATCGACCCAATTGGTGATTGGGTCGCGATCACACAGGACCCATAACTTCCAATCCTTGCCCCGTTCTATAATCTCGCGGGGCAGGGGATGGATATGTTCAAAACCGCGCCGGACTTCCTCATGGGTAACGGGCAGGCCGGCAACAGGTTCCGGGGCATCATTGTGATAGGTGACGACCAGATTGAAGACCTTCCAGCCTGATAGCGGGTAATGCACGATATGGCATTTCGGTCCGGCCCACAGTGTCGCTGCATTCCAACGCAGCTCTTCGGGCATCTGGTCTGTTGGAATAACAGAACGGTACGTTGTGTGGCCGGAAACACGCGGTGGGCCGTCGGCAGCCAGTTTCGTGCGGATTTTAGACCATAATCCGTCCGCACCAATCAACGCCGACCCTGTCACCCGGGATCCATCGGCCAGGATTGCCGTTGCCGTGGTGCCATCCTGATCATAATCCACGACTTCACTGCTGGTGCGCAATTCGACCAGCGGATGATCCTGACAGGCCTTCAGGAAAACACCATGCAAATCGCCGCGATGAACGACCGCATAGGGATTCTTAAACCGTTTACGAAACCCTTCATCCAGAGGAATTTGACAGATCTGATCACCGCTCATGGCATCCATCAGGCGCAGATTATCGACATAAACGGCCATGCTGCGCGCCGTGTCACCGACCCCCAGATAATCGAATGCGTGAAAGGCATTCGGGCCAAGCTGGATACCCGCCCCGATTTCCCCCAATTTGGCGGACCGTTCCAGGACCAGGGATGCAATGCCTTTCTGCGCCAAGCCGCTGGCAAGGGCCAAACCACCGATGCCGCCGCCTGCGATCAGAATGCGCTTTGTCTCTGTCATTTCGCGTTCCTCCCAGAACGGATTGTCGGTTACTCTGCGTCTGGCTGTGCGCCAGGTTGCGCCGCCTTAAAGGCCGGGTGGTCGTCCATCTGTGTTTGAATGGCGCGCAAACGGGGCATATCTGTCAGATCCACCTTAAAGCGGGCGGCGGAAAACAATTGTGGTGCCAGGCAGATATCCGCCAGACCGGGCGCATCGCCAAAGCAGAACCGCGTTTCTGGTTGATCAGCCAGCAGCTGTTCGCAGGCCATCAACCCATCGGTCAGCCAACGATGGATCCAGGCCATTACACCGTCTTCGTCCAGCTTTAAATCCTGCCGTAAATAGCTCAGCACCCGAAGGTTTTGCAGGGGGTGAATATCGCAGGCGATAACCTGTGCAAAACCCCGAACCTTGGCGCGCTGAATCGGATCGCTGGGCAGGATCGGTGGTTGGGGGTGGGTTTCTTCCAACCATTCCAGAATGGCCATGGACTGGGTCAGGATGGTGCCATCCGTCTCCAATGCTGGCACCATGGCCTGGGGATTGATCTCGCGAAATGCATCCGTTTTCTGCTCCCCACCATTGCGCGTCAAATGAATGGGAATCATCTCCGGCGACAGGCTCTTCAGATTAAAAGCAATCCTCAGGCGGAAGGCGGCGGAGCTTCTGAAATATCCGTAATACTTCATTCCGGGTCTCCAACAGTCAGGTCAACTGGCTGCAAGCCGTCTACAACGCCATGGATTTTGTCGCCAGGCACGACAGGCCCCACACCTGCGGGCGTGCCAGTATAGATCAGATCCCCGGGGATCAGATGATAGTATTTAGACAGGTCCGCGATCAGCTCCGGGACCGAATGGATCAAATCGCCCAGGGTGGCTTCCTGCTTAGTCTCTCCATTCACTGCCAGCGTGATGCGCTGGGGTGCCAGATCGGCGACATAGTCTGTGGCCTTCTTCATCGGTGCGATGATGGCAGATTGCTCAAAGGCCTTGCCCAGATCCCATGGGCGCTGTTTTGCCCGCGCGGCCAGTTGCAGGTCCCGGCGTGTCATATCCAGGCCGGCGGCATAGCCATAAACGGCCTTTCCGGCATCGGCGACACGGGCCCGAAAGGCAGGCGCGCCAATTGCGACCACCAATTCCATTTCGTAATGGTAATTTTCCGTACCTGGAGGATAGGGCACGGTCGCACCGGACATTACAATGGCAGAGGAAGGTTTGATAAAATAGAACGGCGCTTCCCGATCTACTTCGACGCCCATTTCCGCGGCATGGGCTGCATAATTGCGCCCAACGCAGAATATCCGGCCAACCGGATAATGCGCAGTCTCCTGTTCCACGGGGACAGAGAATTCATTTTCAATGCTAAACAATAGGCTCACGATAATGGCTCCTGATCGTTTTGATGCGTGCCGATGGATAAAATGTAAGTGTACTCTCTAATTTAATAAGTATACTGTCAAATAAGAATGTAAGCGAAGTATGTCCTTTTCCGGGAAGGCGGGAGATACCATGGCAGATATTACCAATATGCCGGGACATTTGATCCGCAGGTTGCACCAGATTTCCCAGTCGGTTTTTGCTGAAATGACCCAGGCAGCCGGGATTGATTTAACCCCGGTGCAGTATGCCGCCCTTAAGACGATTCTTCGCAATCCCGGTATCGATCAAGCCACCCTGGCCGGGGCAATTGCTTATGATCGTGCGACAATTGGGGGCGTTGTCGATCGACTGGAGCGTAAGGCTTTGGTTAAACGTATTCCTAAGGCCCAGGATCGACGTGCCCGGGCATTGACAGCGACACAGGCTGGGCGGCGTCTTTCAGACCTGGCGGAGCCGGTGGTTTCCGAAATTCAATCAGCCATGCTGGACGGATTGGACGCTGGGGAGCGGTCTCAATTAATCGCTTTGTTAAGTAAAGCGACGCAGGCAGGCAACCAACGCAGCCGTGCCCCCTTTATTGATATTCAGTCCCTTTAACAAAATCGACAATCAGGGCGCAGAATTAAGAATCTAACGTACCGACGAAAGAGTTGTAGTGCGATACAAATGAAGTGGCTAAACTTGCTGTGGTTGTGGATTGATCCAGAAAAGAAAACATATTTATGAAATTGAATAAAAGCATGAGCAGCCGGCCGATATTGTTGTCCCTGGGATGCTTGATTCTGATTGCGGGTGGGTTGGTTTCCTACTTCACGTATCAGTATGAAAAAGAAAGCCTTTTCACTCAGGCATCGAAAGAGCTACATGTTTCTGCGGATGCCTTTGTCCGTGCTTTGAATGATATTTTTGAGCCAGCCCTGGTCTTGTCGCGAACGATTGTTGATTCTGGAATTTGGCGTGAAGATCCAGCCGGAAATGCTGACTCGTTCTTTAGTTTAACAACCGGACCTGTGCGCCAGTTTGAACATCTCAACGGTGCTTTTATCGGGTTTCCAGATGGGCGGTTCTTTCATATCCAGAATCTGACATTGTCGGGTGCCCGGAATATGGAAAGAGTTGCGATCCATCGGCGGACAATCGGGGACCCGATAAATCAGCCAGAGGGGCATTGGGAACTGTACAACCCGGTAAGTCGGAAATGGGCTTACGACAAGACACGCAGTGAACCTTTCGATCCCCGCACCCGTCCGTGGTACACCAGCGCGTTAGAAGCGAATGGGCCGGTATGGACGGAATCCTATGTATTCGCATCCAGCGGCCAAATCGGCGTTACCTATGCCCAACCGCTTTTCGACGATACCGGCGCTTTATGGGGGGTGTTGGGAATTGATCTGTCGTTAAATACATTGTCGCGGACAATGCTGCAGACTGCGGACGATCTGGCTGGCATTGGTAATCTTGTGTTTGCGACCGATTTGGGAAACAAAATGCTGGGCCATCCCGATTTTGTGGAGCAGGCGGAAGAAATGAGGCGGGATACCGCCACCTTTTTTGCCCGTTACAGTGTACCGACCAGTTTTGAAGGCACCGTACAACGAACCGTCACAACGCCCGGTCAGGTGGTGCCGCTGTCTCTGGATAAGCGGTCCTTTATCGCGATCAAGGCCGTTCTGGACCCTACCAAAGCGATGCCCCTGAATATCTTTATCGCCAGGGATCTTGATGTCGTATTGGCCGATGCGGAAGCCGGGATGCAGCGAAATGTGATCCTGCTGTTCAGCGCGATTTTGATTTTCGGCATTGTTGGCCTGTATGCCGTGAAACTGCGGGTGGAGGTACTGGCCCGTGAACGCGCCGAGGCGGAACTGATCGACGCGAAGGAAATTGCAGAGGCGGCGACAAAGGCAAAATCAACATTCCTGGCAACGATGAGCCATGAAATTCGAACGCCAATGAATGGCGTTGTCTCTATGGCAGAGTTATTGACGTTGACGCGCCTGGATACGGAACAACGGCGTATGGCGGGCATTATCAATAATTCTGCAATGGCCCTGCTGACGATCATCAATGATATCCTGGATTTTTCCAAGATTGAGGCCGGAAAGATCGAAATTGAAACGATCCCGTTTTCCCTGTCGGAAGTGGTTGATGGATGCGCCGAACTTCTGGCCCCCCGCGCGGATGAGCGGGGCCTGGCTTTCGCTGTAGAAATAGACCCGGCACTGGTGGATCATCGGTTGGGAGATCCAACGCGCATCCGTCAGGTTCTTCTGAATCTGGGCGGCAATGCCGTTAAGTTTACGGAGTCTGGATCCGTAGAAATTGTGGTTGGCCAAAGACCGGAGACTGAAGGGGGGCAGGATGGTGACTGGTTGCGGTTTCAGGTGCATGACACCGGGATCGGGCTGACACCAGAGCAGCAGGGCAAATTGTTTCAGGCCTTTGTGCAGGCAGATACATCAACATCCCGCAAATTCGGTGGAACCGGTCTGGGGCTGTCCATCTGTCAACGGCTGTGCACCCTGATGGGCGGAGATATCTTTGTTACCAGCGCAATTGGGGAAGGGTCGACCTTCACGTTCGATTTACCCTTGTCACCGCAGGGAGATGAAGCCCTGCGATATCCTGCGGATTTGTCAGCGGCCCGTGTTTGTCTGCTTGGTCTGCCGGACCGGGTAATCGATATCGCGACACGCTATCTGCATGCCACAGACGTTACGAAGGTAACGATTGCAAAGAGCCTAGGGGATATCGATGAGACGTCGGATCTTTTGATCCTTGATGCATCCTATCCATTGCCAGATGTCAGTGCTGCTATCGCTGTAGTCGGTTCCCGCAGTGCAATTGCGGAGTTATCGGCGACAGATCGGGCCAGATTGTCCGGTGTAATGACCTATCCACTGTCACGGGAACCCTTATGGCATGTGGTTGCCGTCGCGCTTGGGCTTGAGGCGGCAGAAGTTCTTCTGGAACGAGAAGATCTCGCCTTTGGACCCCCAGATGTGGAGGATGCGCGCCGTGAAAACGCGCTGATTCTGGTGGCGGAAGATAATGAAACCAATCAAATCGTCATCCGTCAGATGCTCAGCAAAATGGGATTTGCCTGTGAACTGGCGGAAAATGGGCAAGTGGCGCTGGATATGCTGGCGCGGCCTGGCTATGGCCTGTTATTGACTGATTTTAACATGCCCGTCATGGATGGGTTTGAGCTCAGCCGTGCGGTTCGCACGCAGGAAATGGGTACAGGGCGACACTTGCCCATTTTGGCCCTGACGGCGGATGCCTTGGCAGGCGCAGAACAGGCTTGTCGCGACGCGGGTATGGATGGGTTCTTCACCAAACCGATCGACAGTCGTAAATTAGGCGCAGCGCTGGCTGAATTTTTGCCCCAGGCCTTGTCATTGCGAAAAACCCAGGTAATGGCGACACCGGACCCTGTTGACCCGCCGGAAGCGGCTGGTCCCGATTGGGATACTGAGATCTTTGACGCAACGCAGATGACAGAAGCGTTTGGCAGCATTGATGCCGATGCAAAAGCCCTGATCAAGGATGCGGCACAGGGATGGCGTGGGCGTATTGAGGAAATTGAGGCTGCTATCACCGCAGGGGATCAGCCAGCGGCACGACATGCGGCCCATGCGCTAAAGGGCGCGGCCCTGTCCGTTGGGGCAAAGAGATTGGGACGATTGGCCAGTGATATTCAGGATGCCCTGGATGAGGGGGATATGGATATGGCCGGTATGCTTGCAGAAGTGCTGATGGATTCTTTGGATGAGTTTAATGCGATCCTACCAAGGATTCTTGCTGTGTAGCCGGGGAGATTGAACATGGCGGAAATTAATTATGAGACAACGCGGATTCTGGTGATTGAAGATGAAATCCACATTCGGAAAATCATCTGCCGATTGTTGCGTCAAATCGGCTATCGCCTGATTGATGAAGCAGCAGATGGGTCTGAAGGGTTCAAGACATTGCTGCGCGTTCAGCCCGATGTCATCTTGTGCGATATTCACATGGAACCGGTGGATGGCATCACCTTTTTGCGAAAGTTGCGGGCATTGAGCCAACCGAAATATGCGGCCCAGCCAGTTATTTTTCTAACGGGAGATACTGACAGTACGACGGTTATTGCCGCCAAGGATTTGCGGGTCGATGGGTATCTGGTCAAACCTGTTTCTTTGAATGCGTTGAAAGACCGGATTGAAGCCGTGCTGTCGCGGTAGGCTAACTGGCGCCGAATATTACTGCGTGCATTGTGCGCCCCGGCAACAGGGTAAATGCCCCGGTGATCAACAGCGCTAAAAGGTATAGCTGAGTCATCTGGTGTTTGTGTTTTGTAATTTCGCCCCGTCTTGCGGCCCTGATTCCGCTGAACAAATAGAAAAGCACAATAATCGATAGAAGGTGAATGGCGCTGAACGGTCCAAAGACCTTGAACTCATGTATCCAGAAGCTGCTTACGGCAACGATCGCCATCAGGGACACCCATAAGGTTCCTATCCCGCGATGGGTCGATGTACCCTTTGGCAAAATGAATTGAAATGCGCCCAGCACCATGGCGCCTATCGCAACTATAGCATGGATTGAGATGATGACCCCATCATTCCACAGGGGGGTTAACGTCATGCCGCATCACCTTTAATTCGGGGAAGACTAAACCGTTTGCAGGGCTCTTTTTAGGGCGTATGATATTTTGGTTAATGAATATTTGGATAAGGACTGCTCAACGCACCCTAAGATGCGATGTTCAGCAGGGTCAATGGGGGATTCTACTGTGGCCAGGAATTATGATTTTCGCAATTTGCGGGTGCTTGTGGTTGATGACAGCCAGTTCATGATCCGCGTTGTTTCTAATATATTGGAAGCCTTGGGGATCGGGTCCGTGTTTTCCGCGACGTCCGGGCGCGACGGGTTCGAAGCGGCCTGTCGCTATAATCCGGATATCGTGATTTCCGACTGGGATATGGATGGGGGCGAGGGGCCTGAATTGGTTAACTTGTTGCGTAATGACCCCAAAAGCCCGGATCCCTATGTAAATGTCATTATGCTGACAGGATATGCGGAAATGCGCCGCGTCATCGCTGCGCGGGATTTTGGTATCACCGAGTTTCTGTCTAAGCCGGTTTCTGCAAAGGCGCTGCATGCGCGCCTTGTCGCATTGGTGGAACGCCCACGCCCCTTTGTGCGGGTAGGGCGGGATTATTTTGGACCGGATCGGCGCCGGGCTGCGAATGAAAGCTATTCGGGGGCAGAACGACGAGCCCCTGAAGATTATGCAGATCTTGGATGAAAGAAAAGGCCATGACCGCTGACGGGGAAGAGCCGAAACAATCTAAGACTAAAGAGAAGGCGGAGTTTTTCACGCCGACATCGCTGGCCAAAAAGGTTCCTGCCGTCGGCGGGCCTTCTGTCGACGAGGCAATGCGACGTGCAGACAAGGCCGTTGCTGCGGTGGTTCAGGAATTTGAGGGCATACTGGGGGAAGAATTGGACGAATTGGATGCCCTTATGTCCAGCTACAAGAAATCACAAGATGAAGAAACCTTAAACAAACTGTTCCGTCGGGTACACAATCTGCGGGGCCAGGGGACGACCTTGGGCTTTCCATTGATCACCCGGATCGGCAGTTCATTTTGTTCTTACATGATTGAACGAAATCCAAACCGTCCGATAAAGCCGTCTTTGATAGAACAACATATCCAGGCCCTGCGTATCGTCTTGAAAGAGCGCAAGGCAAAGGAAGGGGATGCGGTTTCCGTATCTGTTGCAACGGCATTGGAAGAAGTCGTTCGTCGCGAACTGATTTGACCTGGGCGTCTAAATCAAATTTTCAAAGCACTGCGGATGCCACATGAACGGTAACAATTCACCGTTAAGAACCTGTATGCGGATTTGGTTCTGGATCGGTTTGGTCCAGACGGGATTTGCGTCTTAGCGTTTTAGGTCTAAGCTATTGAGAATGAAAATACGTCACGCGCTTGGGTGGGGGGATAGTCACCCTTCTCCTTACAGCGGACAGTGCGAATGAAACCATGCGGGGGATTTGTTATGGCTGATCGGATCGACGTTCGGAAACAGGAACTATTGGAAAAGGTACACGCCCTGATTGATGATCGCATCAAGAAGGAGCAACGCGAACCCGCCCATGTCTTCACCACACACTATTACCGCAATGTCCCACCGGAAGACATTTGTAACCGCGAACCTGAAGATCTGTATGGTGCCGCGATCTCCATGTGGACATTTGGTCAGGAGCGACCTTCCGGGAAACCCTGCATACGCGCCTATAATCCGCGATTTGAAAAACACGGATGGCATGCGACCCATACGGTGATTGAAATCGTCAATGACGACATGCCGTTTCTTGTGGACAGTGTGACAATGGAACTGACGCGCCAGATGTATACGGTGCATCTGGTTGTTCACCCGGTCTTTGGCGTCGACCGGGATTCAAAAGGCAAGGCCCAGAATTTCCCGTCGAAATCGGCCAAAACAGAAGACTTTCCGCGCGAAAGCTTCATGCATATCGAAGTTGATGAACAATCCAGTCCGGAGGTCCTCAAAGCGATTGAGAATGGGATACTGGCGATCCTGGAAGATGTTCGCGCCACGGTCACGGATTGGCGTGACATGCGGGCGCAGACCCTGAAGATCGAAAAACAACTTAGCAAGACGCCGCCAAAGGGCATGGATAAAACCCTGGTGTCAGAGACGGCATCCTTCCTGAAATGGCTGCATGATGACCATTTTACGTTCATGGGCTACCGTGAAATCGACTATCACGGCACCGGGAAAAAAGCGCGACTGGACATCGTACAAGACAGCGGACTGGGAATCCTGAAGGACCCGCAACGCCTTGTTTTCGATGGGCTGCGCAATCTGGGGGCTCTGCCGGCCCAGATTCAGGCACAGATGCGCGCGCCGGATCTGGTCCGTATCACCAAAGCCAATAATCGCTCTACCGTTCATCGTCGTGTCCATATGGATACGATCGCGATCAAGAAGTTTGACGCGGACGGAGCCGTGGTCGGGGAACATCTGTTCATCGGTCTGTTGACCTCTGTCGCCTATAACCAATCGCCGCGCGAAATCCCGCTGTTGCGTCAAAAAGTCAATGCGGTGATTGAAGCCTCTGGTTTTGAACCCGGCGGCCATTCGTCAAAGGCGCTGACCCATGTCCTGGAAAGCTATCCACGTGATGAGCTGTTTCAGATTTCCGTAGATCTGTTGAGCGATATTTCGCGGGGCATTCTGTTTCTGCAGGAACGCCAGCGGATTGCTGTGTTTCTGCGTCCAGACCCATTCCAGCGCTATATCTCCGCCCTGGTCTATGTGCCCCGGGACCGCTTCTCTTCATCCCTGCGCAAACTGATCGGCCGGCAATTGGCCAAGGAATTCAAGGGCCATATTTCCGCGCATTATACCTTCATGACCGATGAACCGCTTACCCGTGTGCAATTCATCGTCAAGACCCAACCCGGTGATGTGCCTGACATCGACCGGAAGGAGTTGGAAGAGCATCTGGCTGATGTGACCCGCACCTGGGAAGATCGTCTACAGCAGGCCCTGGTGGAGAATCTGGGTGAAGAACGTGGCATGGGTCTGTTCCATCGCTATCGCGAAGCCTTCCCCCATGCCTATGCCGAAGTGTTTAATGTTCAAACAGCCTGTTACGACCTGGAGAATGTCGAACGGGCGCTTGCCACCAACAATCCGCAGGTCAATCTGTATCACCCGATTGAGGCTGGCGCGAACCAACTGCGCTTTAAGATCTACAGCCCCAATAAGCCGCTGGTTCTCTCGGCGGTGATGCCCATGCTGGAAAATATGGGTGTCATGGTGATGGAAGAATTGCTGTATGAAATCCATCCGGCGGGGTCAAAGAATGTCCCCGGTCGACTGGTCACAGACCACACGACTGACTCCGATGAGAGTGATGCAGAGGACAGCCTGTATCTCCACGATTTCGCTCTGGAAAGTAAAGACGGGCGCGACATCGACTTTGCCAGCGTTCGCGAGGTTTTCCACGACAGCTTCCTGCAGGTCCTGTCGGGTGAAGTCGAAAGCGATGGCTTTAATCGATTGGTCCTGGCTGCCGGACTGGCATGGCGGGATGTGGTGATCAGCCGTGCCTATTCAAAATATCTGCGTCAGGCCGGTATTCCCTTCTCTCAGGACTATATGGCCGAAACCCTGGCGAAGAATCCCGACATTGTTCGCAATCTGGCGAAACTGTTCACAACCCGCTTTGATCCGAATTTCTCAGGGGATCGCGAGGGTGTGTGCGCAGGATATGTTGCACAGATCGAAGCGGCGCTGGAAGATGTCAGCAATCTGGACGAGGATCGGATCATCCGCCGTTTCCTGAATATGGTCCAGGTCACTCTACGCACGAATTTTTATCAGCCTGGACCCGATGGGCGGCCAAAGTCCTATGTGTCTTTGAAATTCGCCAGCCGGGATATTCTGGAAATCCCTCAGCCTGCGCCGTTGCGGGAAATTTTCGTCTATAGCCCCCGGTTTGAGGCTGTGCATTTGCGCTTTGGTCTTGTTGCACGTGGCGGGCTGCGATGGTCCGACCGGCGTGAAGATTTTCGCACAGAGGTCTTGGGCCTGGTGAAGGCGCAGCAGGTAAAGAATGCTGTTATCGTGCCCGTCGGGTCCAAGGGTGGTTTCGTGCTGAAGAAGGCACCGCCCCCTTCCGACCGACAGGCATATCTGCAGGAAGGCATTACCTGTTACCAGACCTTCATTTCCGGCATGTTGGACATTACCGATAATCTGGTGACGGGTGAAGTCGTCCCGCCGGCGCATGTCGTGCGCCATGACCAGGATGACCCGTATCTGGTGGTTGCGGCAGACAAGGGCACGGCGACATTCTCAGATTTTGCCAATGCGATATCGCAACACTATGGTTTCTGGCTGGGGGACGCCTTTGCATCGGGCGGGTCGGCTGGCTATGACCATAAAAAGATGGGCATTACGGCTAAAGGCGGTTGGGAAGCGGTTAAGCGCCATTTCCGGGAATTTGGTCACGATACCCAGACCCAGGATTTCAGTGTTGTTGGGATCGGAGATATGGGCGGCGACGTCTTTGGCAATGGCATGATCCTCAGTGAGCATATCTGCCTGAAGGTCGCCTTTAACCATCTGCATATCTTCATTGATCCGACTCCAGATCCAAAGAAGACCTTTGTTGAGCGCAAACGTTTGTTTGATGCGGTGAAAGGGTGGGCGGATTATGACACCTCTCTGATCTCCAAAGGAGGGGGCATTTTTGATCGTTCCGCCAAGTCGATTAAATTAACGCCGGAAATGAAGGCAATGCTGGAGGTGACGGAAGATACGATGCCACCAGCGCAATTGATTAAGGCGGCGCTGCGGATGCCAGTGGACCTGTTGTGGTTCGGCGGTATCGGGACCTATGTGAAACATACCGATGAAAGCAACGCGGATGTCGGGGATCGCGCCAATGATGCACTGCGGGTTGATGCCGATGAAGTGCGCGCAAAGGTCATTGGCGAAGGGGCCAATCTGGGCGTGACCCACCGATCCCGTATTCAGTTTGCGCAGTTGGGTGGGCGGATTAACACCGATGCCATTGATAACTCTGCCGGTGTGGATTGTTCCGACCACGAGGTGAATATCAAGATTCTGTTGGGGGATGTCGTCCAGCGCGGGGATATGACGGAAAAGCAGCGCAATACGCTGTTGGAAAAAATGACCGACGAAGTTTCCGCCCTGGTGCTGCGTGATAATTACCAGCAGACTCAATCGCTGTCGGTGGAATTGTCTCAAGCGGAAACGCTTTTGGATCGTCACCAGCGTTTGATCCGGGCGATGGAACGGGCCGGGGATTTGAACCGCCGACTGGAATTCCTGCCCGATGATGAAGACATTGCAGAGCGGATGCAGAAGAAAGAAGGACTGTGCCGCCCGGAACTGGCTGTGATCCTGGCCTATGCAAAGAACATCACCTATCGCGAATTGCTGGATTCCGATTTGCCGGACGACCCGATGCTGGAGGCGGATTTGTTCCGCTATTTCCCGACAGCGCTGCAGGAACACTATCCTGATGCAATTCAGAACCATCGCTTGCGTCGGGAAATCATCGCAACGGCGGTGACGAATTCCATGATCAACCGGACCGGCCCCGCCTTTGTCAGTGAAATGCATCAGCGCACAGGTCGGTTCGAATCCGAAATCGCCCGTGCCTATACAGTTGTTCGGGAGGTTTTCAGCCTTCGTGGCATCTGGGCTGCAATTGAGGCACTGGACAATAAGACCGATGCCAAGATCCAGATCCGCATGTTGCGTGAAACAGAACGCACCATTGAACGGATGACAGAATGGTTCCTGCGCAACAGCGATCATCCCATTGATATGAAGTCCAGTATTGAGACCTATCGTCCCGGTGTGACCACGTTGAAGGAAAATCTGGATACAATCCTGTCCAAATTCGCCAAGGATGATGTGGCTGCACGTCTGGCACGGTTCCAGAAGAACGGTGTGCCGGATGATCTGGCCTTGTCGGTTGCGCAACTAAAGGTCTTGTCTTCATCCTGCGATGTTGTGCGCCTTGCCGGTCAGGCCGATGCGCCGGTCGTGGATGTGGGCCGGGTTTATTCAACCGTTGGATCCCGGTTCGGGTTGGATTGGCTGCGGTCTGCGGCAAATCGAATTCCGTCGGACAATCAATGGCACCGTTTGGCGCTGGGGGCGATTATTGATGATTTGTGGGGCTTGCAGTCGGAAATTACGTCCCGCGTTCTTGCCAGGGAAGGGGCCGGTGTCGACGCTGTTGATAAATGGTCCGCGCGGCGGAATGATACGGTAGAACGGCTGGACACATTGCTGTTGGAACTGCACAGCCTGCCACAGTTGGATCTGGCGATGCTGGCGGTGCTGAACCGCGAACTGCGTAACCTGACAGCCTCCTGACGAAGCACGTAAAATCGATCTGGGGGGAGAAGCCAACTCCCCCCCAAATCCAATTCAAAAATGAAGAAGCCGCCGGAACCAATGGGTCCAGGCGGCTTCTGTGTTTCGGCGGAAACTGTCCGTGGGGGATTATTTCAGAATGGTGATGCCGTCTGCAGCGACCATATCGCCCCGGGCGATAACATCACAGCCACCGCTGGCAGCGGCCAGAACGATTTCCTGTTTCAGGGATGGAGAGACGCGCATCGAATATGCCAGCGCTATTTTGTAAATATCCGAGTTTGGATCTTCCAACAGAGCCGTGAAAGCGCTGGCTGCGCCGCCACAAAAGGACTTGCGGTTCTCAGCATGGCGGACGGCCGCATAATTTGCCAGATCCGTCACATAGGCGTTGATTTCCCGTGTCGCATTCTGGCCGTGCAGGCTCTTGAAGTAGCTCTTCAGCGCGCCGCCTTGTTTTTGTATTTCCGGGCGAAACCGGATCGCAAAGGCATTGTAGTGATCGCGCTCGTTACAAGACAGAGCGGCAACCATCATATCCGACTGCAAGGTCCGCACCGACAGGGCCAATGTGTGTTTCGGGGCGACCGTGCTAAGGCAGGCCTGTGCAATGCCTGAGACGGAAAAAGACGCCGCAAATACCGTTGCGACCATGCATGACTTGACGAATTTTCTCACATTGAAAACTTGCTTGAAACCATGCATCGGATGCACTCTCCCTGCCCATGAGTCTTAGATCGCGTCACAACTCAGATTGAACGCTGCCTTAATGTGGCCACAGTATCCAGCGCTTTGAAAAGAAATCAAGGCCAGTTTTTTTGGCCTTTCGGCGCAAGGGGTTGGTTGGGTTATCAGAATTGTCATATTCGATACAATCAACCAGACCGGAGTCGAAGGTCGATTCTAACCCTGTGCGATGCCGTTCAAATCTTCCAGCAACATGCGAATTCGGCCGCTATCATGGCTTTCCATAATCATGCGGGCGCGGGCAGCCGCTGCGGTGAATTCAATCTGCCGAACCCGATTTTTTACTTGCAGCAGGCTTGTCGTCGCCATCGACAAATCCCGCACGCCAAGGCCGATCAGAAGGGCGGTGAACTTCGGGTCGCCCGCGATTTCCCCACAAACTGATACCGGGATGCGCGCGCGCAATGCGGCCTGAATGGCAAAATCCATCAGTCGCAAAACGCCGGGATGCAGCGGGTTGTACAAATGCGCGACCTGATCATCGGTGCGGTCGATGGCCAGCGTATATTGCGTCAGATCATTTGTCCCAATGGCAAAGAAATCTGCGGCTTGCGCCAGGGAGTCAGCGGCCAGGGCGGCGCCGGGCACCTCAATCATCACCCCAAGTGGTGGCACCGGATCAGCGATAGCGACGCCCCGACGTTTCAGGCGCTTGACCATGCGGTGCAAAATATCACGAACGGTGCGAACTTCACCGGCTGTTGTGATCATTGGCAGCAGGATGCGAACCGGGCCCAATGCCCCTGCGCGCAGAATGGCGCAAAGCTGTGTTTCCAATAGTCTTGGGCGTTTCAGGGACAGGCGTATGGCGCGAAGGCCCAGTGCCGGATTGGGCGATGGGGTAAGATCATCCCCCAGGGAATAGGCCAGCTTTTCCCCCCCTACATCCATCGTGCGAATGGTAACGGGGCGGCCCGCCATGGCGCGAATGACGGTGGCAAGACTTTCAAACTGTTCGTCTTCGCTGGGGGGCAGGGTGCGGTTCATGAACATGAATTCTGTACGAAACAGGCCAATGCCATCTGCACCCAGTCGGTGGGCGATGATCCCTTCCCGGGGTAATTCCAGATTGGCCTCCAGAGAGATGATAACCGCATCGCGTGTTGCGGCACTTTCCCCGATCAGGGTTTCCAGACGCTGTTGCTCGCGCAGCTGTTTTGCGCGTTTCTCGCGATAGCGCGCCTCGGTATCTGGCGTGGGGTTGGCAATCACAACCCCTTCGCCGCCATCCAGGATCACAGGTGTGCCGGCAGGGACAGAGGCTGCACCGGCCAGCCCAAGGACGGCTGGGATTCCAAGGGACCGCGCCATGATGGCGGTATGACCCTGCGCGCCGCCCTGCTCTGCGGCGAAGCCATTGATCCGGGTTGGATCCATCAGGGCGGTATCAGCAGGGCTGATCGATTCCGCCAGCATGATCGCGCCCTTCTCGGCAGCGGCATAGGCATTCTTGGGCACATCCATCAGGTTGCGCAGCACCCGATGGGATACTTCTCGCACATCCTCCGCCCGGGCGGCGATATAGGGATTATCCATCGCCTGAAACCCGGTTATCACCGCATCACTTTCGGCTTTCATAGCGGCAGCGGCGTTCAGGCGGTCGGATTCGATACGCTGCCGCGCCCCCCGCACAAGGCGCGAGTTTTGCAGCATCTGGACATGGGCTTCCAGAATTTCATTCAATCCCTCGGCCGTGTTGTCCGTGACGCGCCCACGTATTCTCTTCAAAGCCAAAATTTGCCGACGGCTCTTGCGAACCGCTTTTTCCAGTCGCTCAACCTCGTCTGGAATGTCGGCATCCATGATCCTGTGTTCGGAAACAGCCATCCCCGTCGCATCGATCTGTGCCGCAAACCCAAAGGCGACACCGGGGGAAACCCCAACTCCGGTCAGAATATGCTGCGGCATTTTCACCGACATTGCAGGTCAGGTCTCCTCGTAAAAGCCGGCATTGACCAGGGCGGTGATTTCATCCATTGCCGCTTTCGCCTCCGGACCGGAGACACGGATGCTAATCGTTGTTCCTTTGGATGCGGCTAGCATCATAAGGCCCATGATGGACGTCCCCGTTACGGTCTGACCGTCCTTGGATACCTCGATATGGGCATCGAATCGTTCCGCGGTCTGCACAAATTTTGCAGCAGCGCGGGCATGCAAGCCACGCTTGTTGCAAATCGTTAATGTGGCATCGCTCATCCCAGCAGCTTGCTGGCGACGTTTATGTATTTCGTGCCGGCATCCTGGGCTTGTTCGACCGCCGCCTCCAGGCTTTCCGTCTGGCGCACCTTCGCCAATTTGATCAGCATCGGCAGGTTCAGGCCCGCAATAACCTCAACCTTGGCCTGATCCATGATCGAAATCGCCAGATTAGACGGTGTGCCCCCAAACATATCGGTCAGGACGACGACACCCTCTCCGGTATCGACTGCTTTAACCGCTTCCAGGATATCGACCCGGCGGCGTTCCATGTCATCGTCGGGGCCGATACAAATGGCCGTGACGTTCTGTTGCGCCCCGACAACATGTTCCATGGCCGACACGAATTCCCGCGCGAGCCCCCCATGGGTGACCAAGACCAATCCAATCATGCGTTATCCCTTTTTCGCCCCGTTTTGATCCGTAGTGTGGTTTATCTGTGCCGTTGGGGTTTCACCGTCGGCATTTGCTGGCATATCCCTGTGAAAGCGGTAGGCCGGTCGTCCTTGCTGTGTCAGCCAGTCTGCAAGCTGTTCTGCCATATAGACAGACCGATGTTTGCCCCCTGTACAGCCAAATGCAATCGTTAGATAACTTTTTCCTTCGGCTTCCTGGCGCGGCAGCACGCGGGTCAATAATGTCTGCAGGTCCTTTTGGAAACCCGCACAATCTGGATCGGCTTCAATCGCCGCGCCCACTTTTGGGTCCAGGCCGGTCAAATCCCGCAATGTCGGCTCATAATGCGGGTTTTTCAGAAACCGCACATCCAGAACCATATCGGCCTCTCTGGGGACACCCCGGCGAAAGGAAAAGGACATCACCGTGATCGCCGCCCCAACTGGGCTGCCATCGGCAAACAGGGATGTCATCCGCTGTTTGAAATCCCACACGGTCAGCCCTGTGGAATCGATCATCATATCGGCATGGGACGCCAGAGGCAGGATCGCCTCCCGTTCCATGCGAATGCCGTCAGCGACCGGGCGATCCGCAGCCAGGGGATGGCGGCGGCGGGTTTCGGTGAAGCGCCGCAGCAATTCATCGTCGCTGCAATCCAGAAACAGGGTTGTAACCTTCAGGCCGTCGGCCATCTTTAATGTATCAATTTCCGCCTGAAGGCTGGCAATGCCGAAATCTCGATTGCGGATATCAACCCCAATTGCGACCGGTGAGGCGCTGGGATTCTCGCGTATCGACTGGGCCAGGCGTGGCAGCAGGCTGAGCGGCAGGTTATCAACCGCGTCAAACCCCAAATCCTCCAGCACCGCCAGGGCCGTGGAGCGTCCTGCCCCCGACATGCCGGTTACCAGCACAAGATCAGCCCGATTATTGGCGTTCGCAGAGGGCGTCTCAGTCATGCCGGCACCCCAAAGCCATGGTGCAAGGCAAGTTTCAGCTTGATGGGTGCAGAGATCTCAAAAGGGTTAATTGTCAGGCAGGGCAGGCTCACCCCCTCAATAATATCCTGGTCAGGGCTCGGCAGCCGATCAATCGGACCAGATGTCAGATCGGCCAGCAGGGCCAAGGCACAGCGATTGCGATAGGGCAGGGTCATTATGCCAATACCCCGGACTTCCAGCAGTCCACGTAATTGATCTGGCGCCTGGGCGTATAGAATGCCCTTATCGACAGTCAGCGCAGTTTGATCATCTGCAACCAGTTCGGCGCCCGCATCAATCAGGCGCAGAGCCAGGTCAGATTTTCCCGCACCCGATGCGCCGCGCAGCAAAATGCCGCATCCATCGATGGCGATTGTTGTCCCGTGCACCAGTCCCATGGTCCCTGTCACTCCCATCCAGAATTAGCGTGCGGTGCAGCGTGGTACCTGTCAATCAAGATGGCGAGGCTGTGCAGTCATTTTAGGTTAAATTGACCCTGCACGTTCCGCCACCAGAATGCGACAGGCGGTTAAGGGTTCCGCCTTGTGGGCATCTCCAGCCTGGCAATGCACAATGTCGCCGGGTTCCATCATCAGGCTGTCTTCCCGGCCATCGGGATGGCGGAAATGCATGCGCAGAGACCCGTCCAGCAACACGAAAACCTCCGGCCCGTCATTGACATGCCAGATATAGGCCTGGTCCGTCCAATGCAGCCGAATGGTGGCGGTATCGATTGTTTCGATATCCAGCGCATCCCAGGGGCGCGTTCCGGTATAATCCTGGGGCTTAATATGGCGCATTGATCATTCTGCCGTCACACTGTCGGGGTTTATTGGATCACGCCACTTGGATAGCGAATGTAAATAAGGGATACCACAAAAAACGACGGCCGCCGATGGGGGGGTATCGACGGCCGTCTATCGCGGTTGCAACGACCTGTTGAAGGTCGTCCCGGGGCAGTTTGGGGGCGCCCCGGTGAGAGGGGAGGTCTCAGCAGTTTAGATATTGGGTGGCAAACAGGGTTTTGTAGAGGTTCAATTAAGGCATTTTAAGGGCAAATCTTCACCGTTGCGTGATCGCTAGATTGACTCCCAACCCAATCAGAATGGACCCCCCGGCCCATCGGGCGATGCGCATCGTGTGCCGTCCCTTGCGCAGGCCTGCCATTACCGCGTTGGTCAGAAAGACGGCGGCGACATCCGCAAAGGTGACAGCCAGGTTCACAATAATCCCAAGGATCAACATCTGGAGCCAGATCGGGAAACTGGCACTGGGGTCTGCAAATTGTGGCAGGAAGGCAACAAAGAACATGGCCGTCTTGGGGTTCAACATCTCCACCGACATGCTTTGTATAAAGGCGGAGCGTCCCTGCTTCCGGAGTTTGCCGTTCAGGGTTCCTGGATTGCCCTCTTCTGTGGCAAGTCTGGTGCGGATAATCGATATCCCCATATAGACAAGGTACAATGCCCCCACGATCTTCAACGCGGTGTAGAGCGTCGGCACCACGGCCAGCAGGGCTGATAATCCCAATGCGGCGGCGGCAACGTGGAACAATCCCCCGATTTGCAAACCCAATGCCGCCATAAATCCCCCGCGTCGACCATGCGCTAATGTCTGGGCGGCGGTATAGAGCAGTGCCGGTCCGGGAATAAGCGCAAAAACCACAGTGGCGGCAAGGAACGGCAACAACAAATCCCAGTTTGACATAGCAGAACCCTATCGATGTTTCTGACGCATCCTGAGCAGGCATTCCACCCAGCGCAAGAGCAATTTTCACCGGATGCAGAGTGCCATTTGTGATGCTTGAATCAAAAATTCTGCTCGACGTTTCTTGTATTTTAAAAGACTCATGATATATCTTAACTTATCTAAAATAGATTGGAGAGAAAAATGAATAATCCTATTGAAGGGCGATCCCGTCATCCAGGTGGACGATCTGGCCGCGGAAGAGGGCATGGTGCCCACGACAATGACTTTATTGGCAAAGATCATCATGAGCGCGACCATGGTGGTGGACATCAACGTCGCCATGGTCGCCATCGGGTCATTGATTCGGGCGAATTACGCCTGTTGCTGATGAAGCTGTTGTCGGAAACTCCGCGCCATGGCTATGACTTGATCCGCGAGATTGAGGCCATGACGGGCGGGGCTTATGCGCCCAGCCCTGGTATGGTCTATCCAACTCTGACTTTGTTGCAGGAAATGGACCTGATTTCTGAGTTGGAGTCCGAGGGATCTCGCAAGGCATTTTCCCTCACAGATCAGGGGACGCTGGAAATCACAGCCAGTGTAAAGGAAATTGACGGGATCATTGCCCGTATGTCTGCGATGCGAGAAACCCATCAACGGATGGATGGCGGGCCGGTGCGCCGGGCCATAGAGAATTTGCGACGCGTCATACGATCCCGACTGGGCAATGATGATGTGGATAAAGACATGCTGCACACGGTCGCGGGAATTCTGGACGAAACAGCCCAGCGGATTGAGCGGTTGTGATGAGAGCGACACTTCAAGACACCCTGCGCCGTCGTCACGGCTTGGACGCAGAGCCCCAAACTCAGGAGAATATAACTATGCAAACCATCAGCACCACCGAAATACCAACCGAAAACGGCAGCCGGTATCTGCAGCAATTATGCAAGCACTGGGCGCATAAATTGACGGTCGACTTCA
This sequence comes from Hwanghaeella sp. 1Z406, assembly GCF_048892425.1. Lineage (NCBI taxonomy): Bacteria > Pseudomonadati > Pseudomonadota > Alphaproteobacteria > Rhodospirillales > Aestuariispiraceae > Hwanghaeella > Hwanghaeella sp. 1Z406. Next base: position 187,360 of record NZ_JBLZHU010000004.1, on the reverse strand, counting down.
CATCCGGGCAAGGGCGGATCACTTTCCCGAAAGATGGCCGCAGCGGGTCTTGGTCACAGGATGCAACCGTAATCCTGACCGCCCATCCAGCGCATCTGGAATGTCGGATCGAAGCCAGTGAAACGGGGCAGAGAGATGCATTGCAAGATGTACTTGCGTCTCATCTGGATCGTTTTGCCTTTCGGGAAGCCCCTTTGACTTTCAACTGGAAAAACGCCTAATTGCGAAATGGTTTCTCAGTCGTGCGGAGATAGGCCCCATATGCCATCATTTCTTGACCGGATTAAGGTGGCGCAGGGTCTCTGCTAGCCGGAAGCCCTGCCCATAACGCCTGCGTCGGTTCTGATAGTAATCGCTGTAAGGAGAAACAATCAACATGCCGACTCTCGTTGCCTATATTGGCGCGGCTATTGCTGAAATCGCAGGATGTTTCGCATTTTGGGCGTGGCTGCGCCTCGACAAGACAATTTGGTGGGTTCTGCCGGGGATCGCATCCCTGGCCTTATTTGCGTATCTGTTGACGCTGGTCGACAGCGTCGCCGCTGGACGCGCCTACGCAGCTTATGGCGGGGTCTATATTGTATGCTCCCTTGTCTGGTTGTGGCTTGTCGAAGGTATCAAACCGGATCGCTGGGATATTACCGGCGCTGTTATTTGTCTTGTTGGGGCGATTATCATTATCGCGATCCCCAGGGCACCCACCTGAATATATCCCGCGTCGTGCGTTAGAGCATCATGCGCTCGCAGGAGCTCACACATGATACTCTTACCAACTGTTTTTTCAGTAAATACGTCGTCGCACTCGAGCCTGTTTGCGCAGGCTTTGCTCTGGCGCAATCGCGAAAGCTAAGAAAGTGTTTTAGGCTCGTGGGGTCGCTAGGGGCAGGCGACGGCGGGCGATGGCGGTGTGGAATGCGACCCCGGCGGTCAGGCTGGCATCGTTGAAATCATAGTTGGGGTTGTGCAGTGGCAGGGAGTCCTCCCCATTGCCCAGAAAGGCAAAGCATCCTGGCACATGGCGCAGGAACTGGGCGAAGTCTTCTGACGCGGTGATGGGTTCGTCGGAAATCATAACGGCATCCGACCCTAGCACATCCCTGGCCGCATTCAGGGCTTCCTGGGTCAGGGCCTCGTCATTCAACAGAGAGATGAATTCCCGGGCATAATTGACGTCGACACTGACATTATAGGAGAGCGCCGTCCCTTCGGCGATCAGGCGCATCTGCTTTTCGATCTGTGCGCTGACGGCTGGGTCAAAGCTGCGGGCATCACCCCGGATTTGTGCCTGGCCTGGCAGGACATTGCGGGTGCCGTCGGTGGTCAATTCAGTAACCGATACCACCGCGACTGCTGTTGGATCGACCCGTCGAGAGACGATGGTTTGTAGATTGGTGACCAGGGCGCAGGCGGCGACCAGTGTTTCACTGCCAGAATGCGGTCTGGACGCATGGCCCCCGACGCCTCGCAGGGTGATTTCAAAAACATCTTCCGCAGACATGATCGCGCCCGGCTTCGTCACAAATTGGCCGATCGGATAGCCTGGCATATTGTGCAGACCGTAAATTTCTTCGAACGGGAAGCGATCCAATAGGCCATCGTTGATCATTGCTATCGCGCCTTGGCCCCATTCTTCCGCTGGCTGGAAGATAAACCGGATCGTGCCATCAAACCCTTCCTGCTGGGTCAGGGTCTTGGCCGCGCCCAACAGCATGATGGTGTGCCCATCATGACCGCAGGCATGCATATAGCCGTCATGGGTCGACTTATAGGGCAGGCTGCCCTGTTCGGTGATATGCAGCGCATCCATATCGGCCCGCAAGGCAATCGCACGGTTGCCGGTGCCCCGTTTCAAAGTACCAACAACGCCTGTCCCGCCAACCCCTTCGGTGACATCATCCAATCCGAATTCGCGCAGTTTCGCGGCGACAAAGGCGGCGGTACGCTTCTCACTGAATCCGAATTCAGGGTGGGCATGCAGGTCGTGACGCCATCGGGTCATCTGTTCCTGAAGATCGGTCGGACTGGACATTGTCGTCTTTCAATTGGAGGGCCAGTTTGATCGGACATCAGCTTAGACTTAAATGCTGCAGCTACCAACGGCCCTTTTGTCCCAAACTAAGGCTGGCAATAACTGACCGAGGTACGAGTTCTCATTTGATGGCGGTAGCGTTGCTGTGTAAATTTAGAGATACATTTATAAAGCTGAATTTAGCTATAGCAGTGCGGCAAAATTCTCTGGCGAGTATTAAATTGAAGTTTTTTTGGAATAGCCCCTAGACACCAGTGCCTCCTACCAGTAGACATCATTGTCTAGGCCCTCGGAGACTTAAGTGTCTCCCGGTGAGAGGCGTCGGTGCCTCGCGAAGTATACGCGATTCTATGCAGACGTAACTAGCGTAGACATTCCTAAGCTAATCTCTAATTATTTAGGGGCCCTAGACACTGTTGCCTCCCGGTATAGTTTGCATTTTGTTGGTGATGGACACATATAGGATTTTAACAAAGTCAGAAGAAGGAACAAAACAATGGCGACAAAAAAAGAGGATGTTCAAAAACATGAAACAGACCAGTTAAAGGTTAATGAAAAAAAGTGGTCGAAGCCACTTATGAATGCTGGATGGACTGCCATCCCAAGTATCATTATTGAGCGACAGCAAGCTCTGGGATTGGATGCGGTTGATATAAACATCATCCTTCACTTGGCTAGTTATTGGTGGACGGAGGAAAACAAACCTCACCCATCAAAGAAGACTATAGCTAATGCAATCGGTATTGACCCAAGAACTGTTCAAAGACGAATTGCATCGCTCGAAAAAGGGGGCCTTATTCGTCGTGAAGAACGACGAATTTTTGGGAAAGGAAGTAAGACAAATTTGTATCACCTAGATGGTTTGATTGAAGCCGCCGCTCCATATGCGCAAGAAAAACTTGATGATATTGCTCACAAACAACGTGAACAATCTGCCCGTGCTAAACGGAAAGGCAAGCCGAAATTGAAAGTGGTTTCTTCGGAGTAAATATATTGCAACGTAGCTTAACTGGATAAAGCTTCTGCTATCTACGTAGTGTCTATTGCCAAATGGAACATACGGGCGGAAAGATGTAGGTTCAAGTCCTGCCGTTGCAACCAGCCGAATCAAGGCCATTGTTTTAATAAAAACCTTTTTTTAAATACCGCTCCCGCTTTACGCGGAAAAATCCCGCGTGTCGTCAATCACCTTGCCATCATTGGGCAGGGTGCCGGGTTCTACCACCTCAACGGTACCGCGCAGCTTTGTGACGCTCTGCACCGTTTCTGCCAGCCGGGCGGCATCCAGATCGCCCGTTGCTTCACATCGTATGGTCATGATGTCTTTTTTTGCTGAATCAGAAGAGATCACGATCCGTGCCTTGGTAATTTCCGTGTGGCGGGAAACAATTTCGGCAACCTGGCTGGGGCGCACGAACATGCCCCGAATTTTAGCGGTTTGATCGGCACGGCCCATCCAGCCTTTGATGCGGGGCGCCGTGCGGCCGCAGGGGCTGGTGCCATTCATCACTGCAGACAAATCGCCGGTCGCAAAGCGGATCAGCGGATAGTCCCGGTTGGTCAACAGGGTGACAACAACCTCTCCAACTTCACCCTCTGGCACGGGATCACCGGTGCCGGGGCGCACGATTTCAACGATCACGCCTTCATCGGTGATCAGACCTTCCATCGCCTTGCTTTCATAGGCGACATTGCCCAGATCAGCGGTGCCATAGGTTTGCAGACAGACCAATCCCCGGTCGTGATAGTCCTGTCGCATCGACGGGAACAACGGACCTGCCCCTACGATCAAAGTTTTAACGCCAGACAGGTCCAACCCCAATTCAACGGCCTTCTCAAACAGCGCCTTGGGATAGTCGGGCGTGCCGGAATAGGCGGTGGCTTTTAATAACGCCATGGCCTGGACCACAGCCTCGGTATTGCCAACGCCGCAGGGGATCACGGCGGCACCACAGGCATGGGCGGCTTCTTCAAACATGCGCCCCGCCGGGGTCAGGTGATAGGAAAAGCAATTCGCGACCCGATCCCCCTTGCGCAAACCCGCTGCCCAGGCGGCCCGCCCAAAGCGCCACCAATCGAAATTCGGGGCATGACCGTCCGGGTCCAGGATCGGGCCGGGTGACATATACAGCCGCGCCAGATCCGCTGACGGGGTTGCTGTCATGCCGCCGAAGGGCGGATTGGATTGCTGATGGTCCATCAGGTCCGATTTTCGCACCACCGGAAGGGCGGCTAAGGCTTCAAGGCTGGTCAGGCTGTCCGCATCAACACCCTTCAGACTTTCCGCAAAATATGGAGCTTTGGCCTGTGCCAGGGCGACCTGATCCTGCAATTGCGCCAATTGTCGGGCAGTGCGGGCATCGGTGCTGTCGGTCTCAAGCGAATCGAAAAAATTTGTCATTTTGTTTTGGCTGCAGGTTCCTGCTTATGATCAATTTTAATTGGTGGAGGAGAGGCCGGTCGATTCGAGTTAACGACAGTTCCCATCTTGCCACCTCGTGATTTGTAACCTTCTAAGAAAACACCGTTCTTATCAGAGGCTTGATTTCGTAGTGACGACATGAGTTGCTCCTTTTAACCATTTCTTCTGGGGAATTCTATAGTTACGTCATATGGTTCACGGGCTAAGTAGACCCAAGGCATTTCATACAATGTATTTCCTGAAAAATCAGAAACTTCCACGTTCTTTAGGTGCAATTCACGCAGCTTATCCGTTTCTGAGAATAACATAACCCAACCACTATAAACCAACTCTTTATCGAAATCTCTAACGTGTACATACTCCACCACGCCTTTGTTGGCGCTGTTGAAGATATAATCCCAGAGATCTTCTTCACCGAAAGTTTTTGTAGCACCAATCGCCTGCAATAATTTTGTTAGGATTTTGTAATTTTGGATGTAAAGCCAAAGAATACTTGATGGAAAACTAACAACTGTCGCAAGAATTGCATCTTGAAGGTGCACGTTTGGTATTACATCGCTTTGCGTGGCAGAACTAGTAACCAAATCTGATTGGATCCCAAACATTAGAAAAATTGCAATGAGAATTGCGTAACTTAAAACGCCGAAAAGGAAGGTTCTCATAACAAACCAAGTGATACTTAACATACCTTTAGATGCATACTTCTTTTCAATTGAAGCCCATAATAGACCCGGAATGAAAATTAACGCAATTTGAAGTAACCCTTGATCAATTTGCATCACTGAAAGTTCCTATCGCTTACAGCCACCGTTTCCTGCGTTTGTAGTGTTTTACTTCGCGGAAGTTTTTGCGGCCTTCTGTGGAGAGGCCCAGATAGAATTCTTTTACATCCTCATTGGAGAGGAGGGCGTCGGCCTTGCCGTCCATAACAACACGTCCGCTTTCCAGGATATAGCCGTAATCGGCATAGCGCAGGGCGACATTGGTGTTCTGTTCGGCCAGCAGGAAGGTAACCCCCTCCTGCTCATTCAGCTTTTTTACGATTTCAAAGATTTGTTCTACCAATTGCGGGGCCAGGCCCATGGAGGGCTCGTCCAGCAGGATCAGCTTGGGCTTTGCCATCAGCGCCCGCCCGATGGCGCACATCTGTTGCTCCCCACCGGATGTATAGCCCGCCTGGCTTTTGCGCCGTTCACGCAGGCGCGGGAAATAGTCATAAACCTTTTCCAGGTCTGCCTTGATTTCTGACCCGCCGCCGCGTGTATAGGCTCCGGTCAGCAGGTTTTCCTCGATCGTCAGATGCTCGAAGCAATGACGCCCCTCCATCACCTGCACACAGCCCCGCTTGACCAGATCATTGGCGGTCATCTGGTGGACTTTCTCGCCCGCCAATTCGATGCTGCCCTTGGTGACCTCGCCGCGTTCGGCGCGCAACAGGTTGGAGATTGATTTCAGTGTCGTGCTTTTGCCAGCGCCATTGGCGCCCAGCAGGGCGACGATCCCCCCCTTCGGCACCGAGAGGGAGACACCCTTGAGCACCAGGATCACGTGGTCGTAAATCACTTCCACATTATTGATCTGTAGCAGAATTTCCGCTGTTGCGGGTTTCTCTGCAAGATCCTGTGCCTGTACGCTCATCGGGTCTCTCCCTGTTCGGCTTACCGTTTGGCTACTGTGTCACAATGCCTTAAGAGCAACTGCGGGCGGTGATGCCCTGCTCTTTGGCATAGTTCGCGGCTTCTTCTTCCAAGATCGGCCGGGTTAGGTCCGCCATAGCCGGGATCCAGTCGGTGATGATCTTGTATTCCTTGCCATCCCATTGCTGGATCAGAACTGCTGGGTTCTGCCCTTCATGATTGGCGCAGGTGACGCTGACGGCAGGCACCAGACCCGCAGCCCCAATCTTTGCAATGTCTGCATCGGTGAGGTTCAGGTTTTCCAGCGCCCATTGCATTTGTTCACCCGTGATCACGCCCGTGCCATATTTTGCATGGGCGATCTTCAGAGCTTCCACGACATAGATCGCATTGGCGACGCCGCGATTGTACAGTACACGGCCCCACTGATCGCCATTCCCGGCGAATTTATTGGTGTCATACACGTATTTTTTCAAATCGTTGTAGACATCATAATCGTCACCGGCCCCGTGGAAGGTTGCTGCCTTATAGCCAATGCCCCCTTGACCAGCGGCTTCTACGGCGTCTTCACCCGCGGCCCACCAGTTGCCGATAAACTTGTCCATCGGGAAATTGATATTGGCGGCTTCGTTCACAGCCGTGCCGTTCATCGCGCCCCAGCCCCACATGATGGCATAGTCCGGGCGTTGACGACGGATTTTCAGCCAGATCGATTTCTGTTCTGTCATCGATGCGGGCGGAACTGGATACCGGTCAAAGGAGAAGCCGAATTTGGCGGCCATGACATCCATGGTCGGCAGCGGCTCCTTCCCATAGGGGTGATCCAGATAGATATAGGCAAAGTTCATGCCCTTCAGCTTTTCAATCCCGCCTTCCTGATTGGCGATATACTGAACGATGGCGGTTGCCTGATTCCAGTAGGTTGACGGGAAGTTGAAGATGTACGGGAAGTATCGACCATCCGCCGCTGAGGTACGGCCATAGCCCATGGACAGGACCGGGATCTTGTCCTGGGTTGCCTTTTCAATCAGCGCATAGGTGATACCGGTGGACCAGGGGCTATAAACCGTGGCCCCGCCGCCCTCATTTTTGGTTCGGTCATAGCATTCGACGCCGCGGTCGGTGCTGTAGCCGGTTTCACATTCCGTGACCTTGAATTTGACGCCATTGATGCCGCCGTCGCGTTCATTGATCAGGGTGAAATAATCCGCATAGCCATCTGCCAAGGAAATACCACCCGGCGCATAAGGGCCGGTGCGATAGACCAGGGACGGAATGACCTGTTCTTGTGCCGATGCGGTGCCAGCGGCAAAGGCACTGACCCCCAGGATTGTCCCAAGCGCCAAGCCCATCAAGGCTCTTGGGCTATTCTTCACAACATTACTCACCAACATGACGTTTCTCCTTGTTTGGTTTTTTCTAGCGCCCTCTTATCCCCGAGGGTTTGGGTTTTCATGGCAGGGCCGGACTTTTCGCCGGCTCATTCACATCGCCTCTGTTAGTGAGGAAATGGCCATAATCTCAATTTCTCCTTTGCGATGCGCCACAGGCGGGCCAGCCCATGGGGCTCCACGATCAGGAAGAAGATGATCAGCGCGCCAAAGACCATGAATTCGATATGGGTGACGGTATCTGTCCTCAGTTCCAGACCAACCCAAGCCGGCGCATTGTTCAGAAAAATGGGCAACAGGAAGATAAAGGCCGCGCCCAGAAACGCCCCCAGAACGGAGCCCAGACCACCAATAATGATCATAAACAGGATCTGGAACGACCGCGTGATGGAAAAGGCTGACGGCTCCACCGTATTGATATAGCAGAAGGACCACAGCGCGCCGGCAATGCCGCAATAAAAAGAACTGATGGCGAAGGCGCTGAGCTTTGTTTGCAAAGGTCTGATACCGATCAGCTCTGCGGCGATATCCATGTCGCGGATCGCCATCCAGGATCGCCCGATCCGGCCTCGGGCCAGATTCCGCGCGATGACCGCCAGCACGATGGTAAAGGCCAGCACGAAGAGATACTTCGCCTCCGGCAGGGCCGTGGCCCCGGTCACGCCATAGCCGAATAGTGAACTGGGGGGGGTGGAGGGAACGCCGGAAATCGAGTCATTTACAAACCAGCCGATTTTCTGAAACGCCCAGATCAGAAAGAACTGTGCCGCCAGGGTGGCGACCGCCAGATAGAAGCCTTTGATCCGAAGGGACGGTATGCCAAACACAATCCCTATCGCGGCGGCAAAGAAGCCACCAGCAATGACAGGCACCCAGATCGGCATGAATTCCGGCATATTGGTTGCGATCTTGTACGACATATAGGCGCCCGCCGCCATAAAGCCCCCGGTTCCCAGGGACAACTGTCCGGCATAGCCCGTCAGGATGTTCAACCCCAAAGCGGCGATGGTCAGGATCAGAACCGGGATCAGGATGGATTCCAGCCAATATTGCGATCCGATCATGGGCACGATCACAACCGCGAACACAATCAGGGCAATCATGAAATTCCGATCCAGCGGAATCGGCAGCATCTGTTGATCGGCGGCATAGGTGGTTTTGAACTGTCCGGCCTCACGATAGAACATAGTGAATTTTCCCCTTACACCCGCTCAATAATTTTTTCGCCAAACAGCCCCTGTGGTCGGAAATACAGGAAGGCCAGGGCAAGGATATAGGCGAACCATTCTTCAATCGCGCCTGAGAAGGTCGGGTCGAATGTTTGAATGAAATCGACGATATAGACTTCGGACAGTTTTTCGCCCGCCCCAATGATCAAGCCCCCGATGATGGCACCAGGAATGGAGGTGAAGCCCCCCAGGATCAGCACAGGCAGGGCCTTGAGCGCCAGGACGGAGAGGGAGAACTGAACCCCCAGCTTCGATCCCCACATGATGCCCGCAATCAGCGCGACAAAACCGGCAACGGACCAGACAATGACCCAGATCGTATTCAAGGGAATTCCCACAGAAAGAGCCGCCTGGTGATCATCCGCCACCGCGCGCAACGCCCGACCGATGCGGGTATAATGGAAAAACAGTGCCAGAACTGCCACTAGAATGCTGGCCACAACGGCGGCGAACATATCGGCTTCCTGGATCATTGCCTCACCCATAAAGACGGCATCGTTGGGGATTCCGATATCCAGTGGTTTGACGTTTGATCCCCAGATCAATTCACCGAAGCCTTCCAGAAATATACCGATCCCGATTGTCGCCATGAAAAGGGAAATATGGGGCTGATTCACCAATGGGCGCAGCACAACCCGTTCAATGGCGAAGGCCAGAATGATCATCACCCCGACGGTCATCAGGAAAGACAACCAAGCGGGAACACCCAGATCGATGAAGCCCACAAAGTTAAGCGCGGCGAACAGCACCATGACGCCCTGGGCGAAATTGAAAACGCTGGAGGCCTTGAAGATCAGGACAAATCCTAATGCGACCAGGGAATACATCACCCCGGCCATCAGGCCGCTGATCAGCACTTCCAGAAAGAACCAAATCTCGAAAGGGTCGATGCCCAGAATATTTGCGAATGCCTCAATCATACCGATCCCCCTCGCATCAGTCGTGCGCCACGCCCAGATAGGCGTCGATAACTGCCTGATTGCCCCGGACCTCATCGGGGGTTCCATCTGCCAACAGCGACCCATAGTCCAGAACCACAACCCGGTCCGACAGGTCCATGACGACGCCCATATCGTGTTCGATCAGCGCGATGGTCGTGCCAAAGTGATCGTTCACATCGATGATGAAACGGGACATGTCCTCTTTTTCTTCAACATTCATCCCGGCCATTGGCTCATCCAACAGCAACAGTGTTGGCTCGGCTGCCAGGGCGCGGCCCAATTCAACCCGCTTTTGCAGGCCATAAGGCAGGCGCCCGACGGGTGTCTTGCGGATCGATTGGATCTCCAGGAAGTCGATAATGTCTTCGACAAATTCCCGGTGCTCAATTTCCTCAGACCGGCCGCGTCCGATGTAAAACGCCTGTTCCAGCAGGCTTGCCTTCTGCTTCAGAATGCGCCCGGTCATAATGTTGTCCAGGGTCGTCATCCCCTTGAACAGGGCAATGTTCTGGAATGTGCGGGCGATACCATTGGATGCGGCATCATAGGGACGCATCGGGCTGTAGGTTTTACCCTGATACCAGATCGATCCTTCCTGCGGCTGATAAAAACCGTTGATGCAGTTCAGCATGGAGGATTTACCGGCCCCGTTCGGCCCGATGATAGAACGAACCTCACCCTTGCGAATGTCAAAGGATACGCCGTTGATCGCCTTCACCCCGCCAAAGCGCAGCGTGATGTTCTCGACCTTCAAAAGGACGTCCCCGATACGTGATTGGTGCGCAAGCACGCTGCGCGATGGGCCGGAATTGGTTTCTTGCGCTAGGCTATCACTCACCCTGACATCTCCTTTTGGCACGTCGCTTACTCTGCGCCACTTTTGTTGAGGTATGGCTGGGTGGGGTCTGTGTCGCCTCATAAATATCGACGGTGGCCTCCAGCATTCCCTTGCGCCCATCCTCGAACGTGATCTCGCTTTTGATTGATCCTGTCTTGGCCGACGGGTCATATAGGGCATCAATCAGGGACGCGTATTTCTCTGCAATGAAGCTGCGACGGACCTTGCTGGTGCGGGTCAGTTCTCCGTCATCGGCATCCAGCATCTTGGGCAGCAACAGAAAGCGCGTGATCTGAGAGCCCGCGACCATCTCTTCCTGTGCCAAGTCCCGGTTGACCTGTTCCACATGGCCTTTGATAATGTCATAGACCTCACGGCGAGAAGACAAATCCTGGAAAGAAGCATAAGAGAGGTTGTTTCGCTCTGCCCAACTGCCGACGGCTTCCAGGTCGATATTGATGAAACAGGCGCAGTAGTCCCGACCATTCCCAAAGGCGACGACTTCCTTGATATTGGGGAAGAATTTCAGCTTGTTTTCGATGTATTTCGGCGCAAACAATGTCCCGTTGTTCAGCTTTCCGACATCCTTGGCGCGGTCGATGATCTTCAGGTGGCCGCGATCATCCATGAACCCAGCATCGCCGGTATGGACCCAGCCATCAGCCGTTTTGGTTTCCTTCGTTGCGGCCTCATTCTTGAAGTATTCAACAAAAACGCCCGGACTGCGAAACAGCACTTCGCCATTATCGGCTATGCGCAGTTCGACTTCTGGCGCGGGTGTGCCGACAGTGTCATCATAAATCTCTCCATTGGGCTGAATGGTTACGAAAACCGCAGCCTCAGTGGAGCCATAAAGCTGTTTCAGGTTGATACCGATGGAGCGATAGAAAGAAAAGATATCCGGGCCAATCGCTTCGCCGGCTGTATAGCCGACCCGGACCCGGCTGAATCCCAGGACATTTTTCAATGGCCCATAGACTAGAACCCCGCCCAGCGCATACAGAAACCGGTCCCACAGCCCGACCGTGTGACCATCCAGGATCTTTACACCCACGCGCCGGGCGTGATCCATAAAGTAATTGAAGACCTTACGTTTGATCGCACTGGCGTCTTCCATGCGGATCATCACGGTGGTCAGGATGTTCTCAAAAATCCGGGGCGGCGCGAAGAAATAGCTGGGCCCGAGTTCCCGAAGGTCGGTTAACACCGTATCGCTGCTTTCCGGACAGGCAACGCAGAATCCGCAAATATAGGCCTGTCCGTAGCTGAATATGTGATCCCCAATCCAGGCGATTGGCAGATAGGCTAGGCTTTGATCGGTTGATTTTAACCCTTCGAACCGCGCCCCGTTATAGGCTGCGCGCATCACATTGCGATAGCTCAGCAGCACCCCCTTCGGGTTCCCGGTCGTGCCCGATGTATAGGGGATGATGGAGATATCGTTGGTGGTTCCCTGGTCAATTTCGTCGTCAATTAGCAATGAATTCTTTGCCAGAGCCAAATCGCCTAAAGCCAGTGTGTCCCGGTAGGAGTGCAGGAAGGTTTCGGTATAGTCCCGAATTCCGCGTTCTTCGTCATAGACGATGGTTTCCAGCTTCGGCAGGCGATCTTTGATGATCAGCAGCTTATCGACCTGTTCCTGATCCTCGACGACGGCGAAACGGACTTCGGCATGTTCCAGGGGAAACAGAATTTCTTCAGCGACGGAGTCCTGATAGATCGGGACTGGAACTGCGCCCAGGCACTGGGCCATACAAATGGTCCAATACATGCGCGGGCGGTTATCCCCAATGATCGCAATCTTATCACCGCGCTGGACGCCTAGCTCTTTCATCCCTGCGGCGTAGCGATAGATTTCTTCCTTGACCTGTGACCACGTCCAGGATTGCCAAATGCCGAAACTTTTCTCGCGCATGCTGGGTTGGTCACCCAATCGCACGGCGTTATAGCGCAGCAGTTTTGGAAAGGTGTCATAGACATCAATGTCCGGCATATCCGGCGCCGGCGGCAATGGTGCAGCCGTATAGGTTTTCGACCCGGTTAACACCCGTCGTATCCTCCCTTGTTCCCTGCTAGCGCCGTTCTGTTTGATCTCTTTGGATCCGGTCGCTCACTCAACGCAAAACATTCTAATTGTTTTAATCAAAACTGAAAACGATAGATTGCGTAAGTTCTTCGCTTTAACAGAGCACAGATAAAACTCCATACGCTTGCGTATGGTTTGTAGCGAAGGTATTATTGTTCGTCAAGCGTGCAGAATTTTGAAATTTTTGGTCTTGGTTTATTGTTGCACCGCAACATTAACACCGAATGTCAATCTTGATTGAGCGGGAATGGATGGCGGCTTCAAGAGAAATGAAACGTCCGACGAAAGAGTCTCGGTTGCGTAAGGAAGACTGGGTACGGGCGGCCTATAGCACTCTTTCGGATAGTGGTTGGAAGTCCCTGAACGTCGAAGCCCTGGCAAAACGGCTTGGCGTTACCAAGGGCAGTTTTTATTGGCATTTTAAGGATCGCAACGATCTATTGGATGAGATTCTGCTGCGCTGGCATGATCAATTGGTGATCACACGGGCGGAAGCGAATGGCGGCTCGCCCGCCGATAAAATCCGGTTCATGCTGGATATTGTCGCAACTTCCAAGCGTCCGGGCCGCGGGGGTTCATTGGAACTGGCCATGCGCATTTGGGCGCGTCAGGATCCGAAAGTAGCAACCGTGGTTGAATCTGTTGACCAGCAAAGGCTGTCCTATACGGCGGACCTGTTCCAGCAGGCGGGATTTGACCCGGCGGAAGCCAATGCCCGCGCTTTGCTGCTCTTTTCCTATATTTTCGCCCAGGGCTTGCTCAGTTTTGCAGGCAACACGGCTGTGATGGAGCGCCTGCATACCCAATGCCGCGCCTTGATCGAGGGGCATTAGGACAATTGTGTGTTTCTAACTATTAATTTTAAATTGTTCTATGATACCCTTTGAGCGTGGGGTCTTGGGTATGCTGGCCATTGGGCAAGGCGTTTGGGGATGGGATGACAGAAAACAGAATCTGGCGGGTCATTCAAAAATCTCAGAAGATTGAGCTGTTCACATTAAGGCTGGTGCTTATCTGGGGTGTTGGCCTTTGGCTGATTAATGCCTCGCCGTTCGGATTGTCTGATACTCTGGACGAAGAAACGCAAGAGATTATCGTTTCAATCGCCGCGCCGTATTTCCCCCCGGATGGGCGGGAGAAAGATCATGAATCTGCCGTCGTTGTGGAAATCACAGATGAAACCTTAAAGGCCCTTCGGGTGAATCAATGCCTGGAAGCCTGTACGCGCCTGTGTGAAATTAAAACGTCAGAGTCAGAGGCGGTTTGCCGCCCGCAATGCGCCAGCCGGGGAAAGCAAATGGCGCAAGAAGCCTGCGTTGGCGACCTGCAGGCCTTGTCGCAACAGGGGGGATCTTTTTCGCAAAATGATCAGATGATCCGGTTCCCGGTCGATAACCCCACCGAAGTATGGCCGATTGCGTACAGCATCCATGACTATCTGATTGCCAAGCTGGTTGAACTGGAACCGGCCGCAATTATGGTGGACATAACCTATGGCGCGCCCCGACGATGGGACCTAAGCCTGGACACTTTTGGTCAGCGTGTGCATAAGGCACAGGCCGTGCAATTGGCCGAGTTTGATAAGACAACGCCGATTTACTTTGCGGCCGCAGAGGAAAGATGGACCGGCGAAGAAACGGCGCTTGATCGTATGAAAACGGATCAAGATGGTTCCCAATTCAATTATATCCATCAGTCGGTTACGCGGTGGGAACCGAATGAACGATGGTATCCGATGCTGGTCGGGCCGGGCGGTTCGTATTTATCACCAGCATCACAGATTTATCGGGATTTGTGCATGCTTGAGCCTGGAAAGCCCTTATCTGATTCCAAAGCATGCGGCCGGTTTGCCGATGAAGCCGCCAGAGCCGCTGCCCGCCAGGATTTGCTGAACCCGGATGATTTACAGAAAAGCATGTTGATCCGCTGGCCGTATGGCTATGCACCCCTTCAAAAATTTGTGCAAAGCACGGATAACTGCGGTCCCTATGCTGCAGAACCGAAATCAATATTGGGCATCAATTATCAGAAGCTCGTCCAATCGGTGAGCATCGCTGGGGGCATGCTGCATCATTCCCTGTTCGAAAGTGGTGAAAAGAGCCCGATCCAGGAATGTCGACCAATCCCGACAATTCGTGCTGAGCGGTTGCTGCCAACTGCCTCAAGAGGGATTGGTGAGGTTTTTGAAATGGTGGAAGGCCGTGTGGTTTTCCTGGGCGCTTACATCAAGGCCTATCCCGATATTGTCGATACGACATTGTATGACAGGCTGCCGGGGGTCGCACTGCATGCCGTCGCCTATAGAAACCTGTCCGCCTATGGTACCGATTACTTCAAGCACGGAAATGTGCTGACACATGTGCTGGAAGGGCTGTTGTGGTTTTTCATTGCCCTTTTCGCAACTGTTCGGATCGGTGTCTATGAAGCCTTTGATCGAGGGGAAATACCGCTTCAAGTCCATAAAAACACCCGGACCTGGCTAAATTATGCAATTTTTATCGTCGCCATGATGGGTGTGTTAAGTGCATTCATTTTATGGGGCGTGAAAATTGCGCCGGTTGATTTCCTGTCTTTGGCGGCATTAAGCGGGATTTTGCCGCTTGCCGAGAGCATCCTCCTCGCGCGACCGGTCATGTGGTTTTTCGGCGGTTTGTTTTCCGTGGTGGTCGCCATGATGATTGGCACCCGGTACATTGCGCATGGCTGGTTCCGGTTAAAGATTCTGTTCAGAAAACATTTTCCCAGCAACATGAAGAAATTCTAGTGCAATCGCCCAGGCACATCTGTTCTCGTATTTTTAACCCAAACACGGTTGCGTTTTAAAAAGCTTAACCCTACTCTCTATTCATCGAATGGTTGCACCGTTTGGAGGCAGAACGATGACACTGGATACCGTAGAAGTCCAAAACACGATTACAGGCGATAAGCCGGGCCCGAATCGCATTTTTGGCGGTTTTCAAAGGGGGGTGATGATCGCCTTGTTCGCTGCCCTGATCCTGTTTCAGGGTCATCCCTTTCAGGCCCGCCCGGCTTTCGCCCAGGAACAGGTAAGCGTCATTACAATCAAAGATTTCAGGCGGGATACGGTTCCGGCGGTGAAGGATGGTGAGGCGAAATCGGAAAAGCTTTCTAAAGATACATTTGATTTGCCGTTCACTTTTCTTGAGCAAGATCAGAAAGATGGACTCTATCCCGTCAAAGGCAAAGACGGCAGCCTGTATTATGTGAAACCCCGATATGCCGTGTTGGAACGTGGCGTGTGCGATCTCGCGGCGGTGGATGTTTCGGGATTAAGAAATTACTCAACATCTGGGGCGAAACCACCCTGCTGAAGAGTTTGCTGTGGGGGCGCGTCTGATGACGAACAGCAGGCATATTTTTGATAGGGGTAAACTTGGGGGAGGCGATGATGCGGCACAATTTTCAACGACTGGCATATTCTTCGATACTGGTAGGGTTCCTGGCAGCCTGTAACACGACCAATGGCTCTGGCGAGGGATCGATGTCTTCCGCGATGCAGGGCGTTACCGACAGCGTGGCAGGGCTGTTCGGGGATACCGCAGATCCAGAAATCCACCCCATGGTACTGGTGCAATCCCGTCAACGCGACATTGATGTGGATGAGGTTGAAAATGCCGAGGCCCTGATGGATGCATCAGCCCCGTGCGATGCGACCAAAACCTCCTTGCGGTCCGACTTTACGCTGGGTCAGCAGGAGCTTCGCGAAACCGAATATGGGATTTGGCCGGTTCAAAAGGCGACAGACTATGCCAATCAGATTTTGGATCGCATTGTTGCCTGCTCGCCCTTTGATCCGGTCCCGGCAACAGTCGTGATCGTTCCAAAGCCTGGGCGGGATGCCAGAGTATACCGGGACGGTCTGATCGAGATATCGGTGGAAAGCTTTGATGGATCGCCGGAGGCCGTGAATATCCTGGCTTTCACAATTGCCCATGAATACAGCCATATCCTGCTGAAGCATTATGAACGGGGGCAGGCAACGCAAAAGCGGAACCGGATTTTCCGTACCGCGCTGGAAGCGGCCTTTCTTGCAGATGATGTATTGAACAATAATGGTGCGGATGCTCAGGCAGCCTCCAAATTGAAGACGCCGATGATGGTTAACCGCACGATGGATGTGTTGTTCGAATATTCATGGGGTCGTCAGGATGAACACGAAGCGGATATGGTCGGTCTTCATTTGGCCACCCGGGCGGGATTCGAAGGGTATGCCGGGGCAAGTGGATTTCTGGATAAGTTAAAGGACCAGCCGACAATTGAAAGTCGTGTGCTGGCCCTGGCTCAGGACAAAGAACGCATTGCCGGTGATCTGGTCAAAGGGGGTGTCAGCGGCGGCAAGGATGGAATCATGGATGCCCTTAAAGGTGTCGGTGGCGATATGGCGCAAAGCCTGGCGAAGAGTCTGGAAGAATCCCATCCCAGCCCGGATGCGCGTAAAGACATGCTATTGGACCATTCGGAATTCGTTAAGTATGACGACTTCGAAGAAGTTCGATTGGAACTGGGCCTGGATCAGCAATTTCCATTGCCTGATTACAAAAAAGTCGTTGCCGACCGCGAATTGCAGGCCGCTTTGACGGCATTCGCGGCAGCACAAGAAGTTCATGATGCTTTAGGCTCCGTTGGATCGTTGAGTGAATTGAGCGATGGTGAGACGGTCGATACTCTCCTGGCGAAGGCAAAGGTCGGTGTCTCCGGCGCGTCCTGGTTGGAAAACAATGCCTTCGGTCGCATCGCCTTTTCGTCGCTGCGGCAAATGCAGGGCAAGAACGATCTGGCGATTATTGGGTTCGAACGCTATGCCTTGAAACAGGAAGGCGCGCCCTTGCGCATTTATGAGGGGCTGATGGACCGTCAGATTCAGGCAAAGGATAATAAGGCCGCGACCAAGACCCTTGCTGCGGCAGAAGCAGAGTTTGGGTCGGATAATGACATATTGTATCCGATGCGAATAAAGCTGGCCCATGCCAAAGGGGAGGATACACAAGGGCTTCTGGCAGGGTGCAGGCTGGTATCTGATCCCCGCATCGCGCGGATGTGCCGGTTCTGGCAACAAGGCGGCATTCCGCAATCCTGACCCAGCGGCGCGGCTCAAACGGAACAGTCTTTGTCGATCAGGCGATTGATTGTTGTCTAAGGGCGGGTTACAGCAATTGTCGTGCAGGCAGTTTGCCATCCAGGGCAAGCGGCATTGGGCCCCCCGTCACCCAGTCCAGCAATTCAACCGTGTGCGTGATGGGGATATCCGTGCCACTGGCAATCTGCTGAATGCATCCGATATTACCCGCTGCAACCAAATCTGGCTTAGTCTTTTCGATATTGCGGACTTTGCGGGCCTTCAGCGTGTCGGCCATTTCCGGCTGCAGCAGGTTATAGGTTCCGGCAGAACCGCAACATAAATGCCCTTCCGCCGGGCTGACGACCTTGAAGCCTGCCTGTGTCAGCAGGTCCTTGGGCAGGGCGGTGATCTTTTGGCCATGCTGCATGGAACAGGCGGAGTGATAGGCGACCGTTAAATCTGTATCCCGAGTTGTTGGCATCAGGGTCAGTGTCGTCAGATATTCCGTGATGTCTTTCGTCAGGGTGGAAACCCGCGCCGCATCTTCCTGCATTACTGGATCAGTGCGGAACATGAAGCCATAGTCCTTCACCGTCGTGCCACAGCCCGACGCATTGATGACAATGGCATCCAGCCCGTCGCCATCCATTTCCCGCGCCCAGGCTTTGATATTGGCGGCGGCCTGTTGATGGCTGGTATCGGTATCGCCCATATGATGCACCAGCGCGCCACAACAGCCAGCCCCTTGGGCAACGACAACCTCAATGCCATGGCGGGTCAGCAGGCGGATCGTCGCCTCATTGATCTGGGGCTGCAAAACCTGCTGCGCACAGCCGGTCAGCATCGCCACGCGGCCCTTGCGTGGCCCTTCTGCGGGGATCACTTGGGGCACATCCCAGGGCGATGGTTTGGGGATAGAGGCCGGTGCCATGCGGAACATTGCGCCGATCGGACCCGGCAGCCCTTTCAACAGAGGCTTGCCCAGCCAGGCCCCGATAAGCGCCAGCCGAAACACACGGGGGCGCGGCAGCACGAAGCTCAATATCCGCCGAAGCCATTTATCCTGAAACGGTCGGTTATAGGTCTCATGGATTTTCGCCCGCGCAATATCCACCAGATGCATGTAATGCACCCCCGACGGGCAGGTCGTCATGCAACTCAGACAGCTCAGGCAGCGATCAATATGCTTCACCAGAGAGGAAGAGGCAGGCTTGTCCCCTTCCAACATATCCTTGATTTGATAAATCCGCCCGCGCGGGCTGTCCAACTCGTCCCCCAGCGTCACATAGGTCGGACAGGTCGCCGTACAGAACCCGCAATGCACACATTTCCGCAAAATATCATTCGCCGCCGCGACGTCTGGATCTTCAAGCTGAGCAATTGAGAATGTTGTTTGCATAGTGAGATCTCACAGCCCTTCTGTCATGCGGCCGGGGTTCAGGACGCGGTTGGGGTCGAAGCTGTCTTTCAGGCGTTGGGACAGGGCGGCAAGGGGGCCGGGTTGGGGCTGGAAGACGGGGATGGCGTTGCGCAAGCCTGCGGGGCCGCGGATCAGGGTGGCATGCCCGCCACCCGCCTGAGCAATGGCGTCGCGAATGGGTTCATACGCACCCTGTTTAGGGGATTGCGTGGCAAGCCAGATCAAGCCCCCGGCGGCATCCAGATAGGCCTCCACCTCTTTCAAATGGGACAGGGCTGACAGGATGCCGGGCGCGGCGGTTGGGGCGACGGACAGCTTCCAGACCACGCGATCATCGTCGCAGAAGGGGGTGACATTGCGCACGTCCCGCCAGAAGGTTTTGGAATTGTGGCTGTGCAGTTCCTCCGTCTCGCCAAACGGGGCCAATAGGGCGCGCAGCTTTTGACAGCGATAGTCGACGGAGGGGCCGAAGCCTTCGACCCTGAGCGCGGCGACGTCACATCCGGCCTTCCCAACATAGTCAATCTGGGACCGTGCGGCGATGCTGGCGGGCAGCCAGGCCGCGCCGGACCCTTCAAAGGGGCCGTTCAATCCAGCCGCCAGCGCCTTCACCCCTTGAGCCGCATCAACATTGCGAACCAGGATGGTTCGGGCCTTCTGTCCCACCGGCAGGATCTTGACGGTCAGTCGGGTCATTGCCGCCAGCGTGCCATAGGAGCCACAGAGTAGCTTGCTTAAGTCATAGCCAGTGACATTCTTCATCACCCGTCCGCCGGATTTGACCGCCATGCCTCGACCGGAAACGGCGTCAAAGCCCAGAAAATGATCCCGCGCCGCGCCATCCTTGATCCGGCGCGGCCCTGCCAGATTACAGGCAATGACGCCCCCGATGGTACCGGAAGATCCCGCCTTTAACAGAGCGGAAAGGTCTGGTGGCTCAAAGGCCAGTTGCTGATTGTTGTCGTCCAGTAAGGCTTCAATCTCCGCCAAAGGTGTGGCGGGGCCTGCCCCTAATACCAGTTCCTCTGGCTCATAGAGATGCACACCAGAAAAGGCGGAAAGATCCAGCGTATGGGCGGCCTGAACCGGACGCCCCAATCCCCGTTTGGTGCCACTGCCAATGACGTCCAGTGGCAGCTGTTCAGAATTTGCCCAGCCGATCACATCAATCAACTGCGCTTCCGTTTCAGGGCGGAAGGTTTCGGTCATGGGCGGGGTCCTGAGGCTGTGATGGGGATTCGCGGTTGTCCTTCGTCATTCCCGCGCAGGCGTGACTTTAGGGCGGGTGGTCGAGAATGAGCGTGCTGCTCTGGACCCCGGATCAAGTCCGGGGTGACGGTGTTTTGGATTGTAAAGATGTCGTCACGCCCGCGCAGGCGTGACTTTAGGGCGGGTGGTCGAGAATAAGCGTGCTGCTCTGGACCCCGGATCAAGTCCGGGGTGACGGTGTTTTGGATTGTAAAGATGTCATCATTCCCGCGCAGGCGTGACTTTAGGGCGGGTGGTCGAGAATGAGCGTGCTGCTCTGGACCCCGGATCAGGTCCGGGGTGACGGTGGATCGGGGGGTATCGATGTCGTCATTCCCGTGCAGGCGTGACTTTAGGGCGGGTGGTCGAGAATGAGCGTACTGCTCTGGACCCCGGATCAAGTCCGGGGTGACGGTGGATCGGGGGGTATCGATGTCGTCATTCCCGTGCAGGCGTGACTTTAGGGCGGGTGGTCGAGAATGAGCGTGCTGCTCTGGACCCTGGATCAAGTCCGGGGTGACGGTGTTTTGGATTGTAAAGATGTCGTCATTCCCGCGCAGGCGGGAATCCAGGGGTGCATGGCACGATTTTGCCGGTTGCACTGCGCCTTGCATGAAGTCCGGGGTGGCGCGGCACTCGCGATTGGTAAAATGCGGTCCCATAGATCAGAACCGGGGAATGTCGGGGAAGGGCAATTGGCCTTTGTGAATATGCATCCGGCCCAGTTCCGCGCAGCGATGGAGTTGCGGGAACACCTTGCCGGGATTCAGCAATCCGTCCGGGTCAAAGGCGCATTTGACGCGCATTTGTTGCTTCAAATCGTCTTCGGTGAACATGGTCGGCATCAGGTCGCGCTTTTCAACGCCCACGCCGTGTTCGCCGGTCAGGACACCGCCAACCTTTACACACAGTTTTAGAATATCGGAGCCAAAATCCTCCGCCTTCTCCAATTCGCCGGGATTGTTGGCGTCATACATGATCAGGGGGTGCAGATTGCCATCGCCCGCATGGAAGACATTGGCAACGCCCAAGCCATAATGCTTGGACATCTTTGTCATCTCGCTCAACACATGGGGCAGTTGGTTGCGGGGGATTGTGCCATCCATGCAGTAATAATCGGGAGAGAGCCGCCCCACAGCCGGGAAGGCCGCCTTGCGCCCGGCCCAGAACATGGCGCGTTCTTCCTCGCTTTGGGAAATGCGCAGGCTGGATGCCCCCAGATTTTCGGCGATCTGGCGGACTTCCTCGATCAGGTGATTGACCTCTGCCTCCGGGCCATCTAATTCGACGATCAGCAGCGCCTCGCAATCGGCTGGATAGCCTGCATGGATGAAATCCTCCGCCGCCGTGATGGCGGGGCGATCCATCATTTCCATGCCGCCGGGAATGATGCCGCTGGCGATCACCTGGGCGACGCAATTACCCCCCGCCTCGCTGGACGGGAAGCCGATCAGCAGGGCCCGCTGGGTCTCCGGCTTGGGCAACAGGCGCACGGTGACTTCTGTGACCACACCCAACAGACCTTCGGACCCGATCATCAGACCCAGCAGGTCATAGCCTTCCGCATCCAGATGCTTGCCCCCAATGCGCAGAATCTCCCCGTCAATGGTGACCATTTCCACGCCCAGAACATTGTTGGTGGTCAGGCCATATTTCAGCGAATGCACCCCGCCAGAATTTTCCGCGACATTCCCGCCGATCGTGCAGGCGATCTGGCTGGACGGGTCCGGGGCATAATAGAAGCCATCTTCCTCTACCGCCTTGGTGATCGCCAGATTGGTGACGCCGGGCTGAACCCGGGCGCAGCGATTGTCGTAATCGACCTCCAGCACTTTATTGAACTTTCCCATACCCAGCAGGATACCATCTTCCAGCGGCAATGCCCCACCAGACAGGCTGGTGCCAGCCCCACGCGGCACGACTTTAACACCGTGTTCTTTACAGTATTTCAGGACATTGGCGACCTGATCGACGGTCTGTGGCAGGACCACAATCAGGGGCAGGGCGCGGTAAGCGGTCAGGCCGTCGCTTTCATAGGCACGGCGTTCATCCTCATCCACAATGACGCCTTCACCCGGCACAAGGGCGCGCAGATCATCGGCAATGGTCAGCCGTCGCTCAATGACAGCAGCATCCGGATCGGGCATTTTCATCGCGTGGTCTCCTTTAATCTGCGTTTCTTATAATTGGTATTACCAATTTGGTAAACCTTTCTTGCGCCTTGTCAGTTGTCCCGCAGTAAGCCCCGATAGGTATTTTGCAGGGTTGTGCGCACCCCATGCCAGGCATTGTCGCGCCACATGGCATCAGACGGATAGGATTGGGGCAGTTCATTTGGCCCGCGCGTTGCCCCGCCCAGCCGTCGTGTCAGTGAATAAGTGCCAATTTCCAGGACCACATTTGTGACCTGGGCCTTGGGCAATAAGCCACCCAGCCCCCCGCCACAAGGTGCCGTGCCTGCGCCAATCGCTTCGCTGGTCTGGGCGACATTCAGGGTGAACCAGCTTTCCGCCCGGAATCGACCGGCAGAATCCGGCGGGTCGCAGGATACGATTTCATGCGCGCCATACAGTCCCGGTCCTGTGCGGGGGTCGATCACACAAACCTGTCTGGCATTTTCAAACTGAGTTGCAGCGATAGCGCGTAGCACAGACCCATCCCAGGCGGGCGGTTTCATGGATGCCAGTGTCTGTCCGGCCAATTTGTTCCAGTCGACGCCTTGTTCTGCCTGAAAGGCGGCGAAGCGTTCTTCGGCTGCGGCCAGGACACTATCGGACCAATCAGGCGCAGGTTTATTGGCCGATATCACATCATCTTCGGCAAAATAAGGCCAGATCGGGCCAGCAGGATTGGCGGCATGGACCAGCACCAGGGCAACTTCCCTGGGCAGGTCTTGCAAGCCGCCTTCGGTCAATACGCCCAGTATCGCCCCGCATCCCAACAGCCCCGCCGCCCCACCCGCAGCGCTGCACAGGACGGCGACACGGCTGGCATCAGGCGATCCCATGCGGGCTACATCACACGTTAAAGCCTTGGCACCTGTGTGGTCGTCTCTGGCGGGATAGGATGTGATGCGCAACCCGATCCGATCACAGGCGGTCAGGAACCGGTCTCGTGCGCGGTCGAAATCGTCATTGAAACAGGAAACAGAGTCTGCCATGCGCCTACCGGCATTACATATATTTACACTGGAAGACATAGATTGAACGCTGTGATGGGTCAGCGCAAGAAGGGGGCATGGTTGCCCTGACTGGCTGTTGACCCCATACTTAAGCACCAGGGCTATCCTTCTGATGGTATTTCTATGGGGAGAGTTGCAATGGGCATATATTCTAAACGCATCCCGATGGCGCTGGTCGCTGCATTTGCGATGATTGTTCTGTCCATGCCCGGCCTTGCGGATCAGCAAGACAAACGTCTGGATTCCCTGTTTGATATCCTGCACTTCGCACCTCTGAACAGTCAGGAAGCCTATATCGCGCAACAGGGCATCTGGGCCCTGTGGATTCAGGCCCCAACCGCCAGCGGGCGTGTCCTGATGCGTCAGGGGACACAGCAGATGTCCCAGGGCGATATGGAACAGGCGATCAAGACATTCTCTGCCTTAATCGCCCTGGAACCAGATTTTGCAGAAGCCTGGAACAAGCGGGCCACAATTTATTTCATGCAGGGAAATTATTCGGATTCTCTGGCCGATATTTATGAGACGCTGGAACGCGAACCGCGTCATTTCGGGGCGAAATCCGGGTTGGGTCTGATTTTAGATGCAATGGAGGAACCCGAGGCGGCCCTTCAGGCCTTTCATGAGGCACTGGAGATTAATCCGCATATGGACCAGATCCGGGAACGCGTCGAACAACTGAAGAAGCAGATACAGGGGCGTCAGCTTTGATCTGTGTTCGTTACGCCGAAGTCTCTTTCGGGGTTTTGAAGTCGGTCAAGGTTGCACAATGAGGCGACAGGGCGGGCCAGGGCGCATCCCCCAGGTCCAGTACTGCTAAGGCGGCAGTTGGGAACTTTTCGGTCATGGCGTCCAGATTTTCAGGATTGTTGGCTGTTTTACACAGGGACAGACTGATATCCTGCATAATTGGATTATGGCCGATCACCATGACGCGGCCTACCCCCGCAGGCACACGGCGCAAGCGGTCGATCAATTCTATGGTTTCCTGCATTTTATAGACGCAATCTTCCATCAGAATACGACATTCCCCTTTCAGGTGGGGCAGGATCAGACCCAATGTCTCACGGGTGCGACGGCTGGTTGAACACAGGATGAAATCGGGGGATATGCCGGAATCCCGCATCACGGCGCCCATTTTATTGGCTGCCTTTATGCCACGATTTGCCAGCGGTCGATCAAAGTCACCCAATGTGCTGTCGCTCCAACTGGATTTTGCATGGCGAAAAACATACAGGACCGGCATTCTTTCGGGTTCCTTTCCCTCATATTCTAACCGCGCGAGAGCTATCACGCTTCCCCATGCAGGCTCAAGCAAAAGGCGCAGAATTCAGGGGCTTGTAACCAGTTTGAAACAAAAATCACCGTGACACGGTCATATGTATTGGGTATCGACAAGGGCTTGATAGAGTCTGGCCATACCAAAGACGGAGGTTGCGGTGAGCATGACAGAGAATGATGGCGCACTGATGAACGAGTCCGCATCTCAGGATCAAGACGCCGTTGCCGTGGCCAAGACCACACCGACAACCCCGGAAGAGTGGGGCGCAGAACGTTTCATTAACCGGGAATTGTCATGGTTGGCCTTCAATACGCGCGTTCTGGAGGAAGCCAGCAATATCCACCATCCCTTGCTGGAGCGCCTGCGCTTTCTGTCGATATCGGCAAGCAACCTGGATGAATTTTACATGGTGCGTGTCGCTGGCTTGAAAGGCCAGCTTGGGGCGGGGATCAGCACCCCCAGCCAGGAAGGCAATACGCCCGCTGAACAATTACGACTGATCGCCGATGAGGCGGGATCCCTGATGCGCCTTCAGCAAAAGATCTGGGAAGAATTACAGGTCGAATTGCGCAAGGTCAGTGTGACGCTTTTGGCCCAGGATGAGTTAACAGCGCGGGAAAAAAGCTGGCTGGATGGCTGGTTCCTGGAACAGATTTTCCCGGCCCTGACACCGTTGGCTGTTGATCCGGCGCATCCCTTTCCCTTTATCCCCAATAAAGGGCTGGTTCTGGCGCTGGAATTGACCCGCGCGGAAGACGATAAGACAATGAATGGCCTGTTGCCGGTTCCTAGCAATCTGGATCGTTTCGTGCGTTTGCCCGGCCAGAAGGCCCGTTTCCTGCTGTTGGAAGATGTGTTCAGGATTTACATGGATCGCCTTTTCCCGGGCTTCAAGATCATTGGTCAGGGCATGTTCCGCGTCATTCGCGACAGTGATGTCGAAGTAGATGAAGAAGCGGAAGATTTGGTGCGCACGTTTGAAAGCATGCTGCGCCGCCGTCGTCGGGGCAGTGTCATCCGTCTGACAATTGACGCCAGCATGCCAGAAGACCTGCGCGATTTTGTTGTCGGCAAGCTGGGCGCAGACAGCGAGGATGTGTTCCCGCTGGATGGTATTCTGGGCATGCCCGATGTCAGTCAGATGATCGTATCGGATCGCCAGGATTTGTTGTTTGATGCTTTCAACATTCGTTTCCCGGAACGTATCCGTGATTTCGGTGGTGATTGTTTCGCCGCTATCCGGGCCAAGGATATCATTGTCCATCACCCCTATGAGAGCTTTGACGTCGTGGTGCAGTTCCTGCGCCAGGCGGCCCAAGATCCGGCCGTGGTCGCGATCAAGCAGACCCTGTATCGTACCTCGAAGGATTCCCCCATTATCGCGGCGTTGAGCGAGGCTGCGGAAGCGGGTAAATCCGTCACGGCCTTGGTCGAATTGAAAGCCCGCTTTGACGAGGCCGCTAATATCCGTTGGGCGCGGGATCTGGAACGCTCTGGCGTGCAGGTCGTTTATGGTTTCGTAGACCTTAAGACCCATGCGAAAGTCTCCATGGCGGTCCGTCGTGAGGGGAGTGGCCTTCGCTCTTACGTGCATTTCGGGACCGGTAACTATCATCCGATCACGGCAAAAATTTATACGGATCTGAGCTATTTCACCTGTGATCCGGCGCTGGCCAGGGATGCGGCGCGGGTGTTTAACTTCATGACCGGCTATGCCACGCCAGAGGCGCTGGAGCGTCTGGCAATTGCCCCGATCACGCTTCGCCATCGCGTGTTAAGCTCCATTCGGGATGAAATTGAGCATGTGAAGGCCGGCCGCCCTGGCCAGATCTGGTTGAAGGTCAACAATCTGGTGGATGGCGAGATTATCGATACCTTGTATGAGGCGTCCTGCGCTGGGGTTGAAATTGATCTGGTGGTGCGGGGCATATGCTGTCTGCGGCCCGGCGTGAAGGGGCTTAGCGAACATATCCGCGTAAAGAGCATCGTTGGGCGTTTCCTGGAACACAGCCGTATCTTCTGTTTCGGGGCGGGAAATGGTCTGCCTTCGCTGGATGCAAAGGTCTATATCACGTCGGCAGATTTGATGCCGCGAAACCTGGATCGTCGTGTCGAATCATTGGTACCAATTGAAAATGTGACCGTGAAGCGTCAGATCCTGGAGCAGGTTATGTATGCCAATCTGAATGACGAGGCGCAAAGCTGGCATATGGACTCTGATGCGCGTTATCACCGCATAGAGCCGGTGGGCGAAGGCTTTAACTGCCATGTTTTCTTTATGACCAATCCCAGTCTTTCCGGGCGGGGTAAGGCGATCAAGAAGGCCGGAAAGATGGCACTTTCAACAAAACTGGCTAAGAATTCGGGTCCGAAAAAGGCGGCGCGGAAAACTCCGGCGACCAAATCCAGCAAGAGCGGTTGACGCGACCGCCTCGATACACGATTTTCACGCGCAACCGCATTGTGATCATAGCGGTGAAGCGTATACAGATTGAAAGTCTTGTTTGGGAAGGATTCTCATGGCCGAAAAACGGACCATGTCGACTGCCAGCCCCCCGACCGCCGTGGTCGATATTGGCTCGAACTCAACACGTTTGGTGGTCTATGATACCTCTGATCGGTCCCCCATCGCTATTTTTAATGAGAAACTGCTCTGCGGCCTTGGGCGCGGATTGGATGCGACGGGCCAGTTAAGCGAGGAAGGTATAGAGCAGGCGCTGGGCGCGTTGCCCCGTTTCATGCGCATTGCCCAGGAAATGGGGGTACAGCGGATTGATATGCTGGCCACGGCGGCGACGCGGGATGCCACCAATGGCGCGGAATTTGTGCGGCGCGCCAGCCAGATCAGCGGCCAGGAAATTCGCGTGCTGTCCGGGGAAGAAGAAGCCCGACTGAGTGGGCTTGGTGTTTTATCCGGTACGCCGGACGCTGATGGCATGATGGGCGATCTGGGCGGGGGCAGCGTGGAACTGGTCGAGCTGAAGGATGGTCAGACCGGACCCCAGGCGACCCTGCCGCTGGGACCCTTGCGTTTGGACCCCAAGATCGTGGCGAAACCATCCAAAGCGCGGGAAGATCTGGATCGATATTTCAGCACCATTGATTGGTTGCCACGCATCAAGGGGCGCAGCTTTTATCTGGTCGGCGGGGCCTGGCGCAATCTTGCCCGGCTGCATATGGACCATATCAATTATCCGCTCCATATCATCCATCATTATCGGATTCCCGCTGCTCAAGCCTTGGAATTGGCAGATGTCGTATCACGGCAATCGCCTGGCGCGTTGCAGCGCGTGCCCGGTGTATCCAAGCGGCGCGTGGATACGCTGCCTTATGCAGCGATGTTGTTACACCGCCTGATGGTGGCCGGGGCACCCAAGGATATTGTGTTTTCCGCCAATGGTTTGCGGGAAGGCTGTCTGTATGATCATTTAAGTCAGGAAGAGCGCAAGCTGGATCCGCTGCTGGAGTCCTGTGCCCGATATGCAGATCATGAGCTTCCCAATTCCGCTGTTACGGGGGATGACCTGTTTCGGTGGATGACACCACTGTTTCCAAACGAGACCCCGGCGGATCGTCGTTTGCGTCATGCGGCCTGTATCCTGTCGGATATTGCCAAGCGAGAACATCCTGATTATCGCGCTGAACATGCCCTTATCCGGGTCAAACGATTGCCTGTCGTTGGCGTGGATCATCACGAGCGGGTATTTCTGGCCCTGGCGGTTTCATCGCGCCATGCGCAAATTGATGACGAACACAATGGGATGAAAATCGTTCGACACCTGATCAACCCCGATCGGATCGATGATGCGCGCGCAATTGGTCTGTCGATTCGCCTTGCATATACGCTGACCGGTGGGATTTCATCGGTCCTGGAGCGGATCAACATGGTTCGGACAGAGACCACCCTGACGCTTCAAATGCCAGCAGATCTGGCATTTTTGGCAGGAGAGGCGGTAGAGCGCCGCTTTGTCACTTTAGGTAAAGCACTGAACCTGAATACAGTGATTGATCGCTTCGGGGCATAGGTCCGGGACGGACTGAACCTGTTTTAACCGCGTGCGATTTCTTTACGCGGAAACAGGCTGCGAATGGCCGACGGGATCAGGTATCCAAAGAAAAAGCCAAAAAAGGCATGGGCCAGACCGCTGATCGACAGCGGGACTGCGGGGCCGAAATTCTTTGCGGTATTCAGGGCGATATCGGGTTCCAGATGGAAGACCATCTCTACCGCCAGCATATACCAGGAAACGTCTTGCAGGCGGGCTTCAATCTCCATCAGGCGTTCCTGACGGGCCAGTGTAGCCAGCATCGCCTGGCCTTCGCCCTGTATGACACTGTCTGAGTTATCATAGAATCGGCGAATGTAATCATATCGCCCCAACCCGGCATCCTGGGCCCGCATATCCATTGCTTCGATCTGCTGGTTGACCTCGTCCAAAGCGCCGCCAACGCGCTGTAAATACTGATCATGAAAGGCGGGTAACTGAGACCCAAGCGCCGCACAAAGCAACGCAAAGGCAAGATGTAGGCTTCGCAGCATGCCGTCTTCTCCAATCGCCCGGAATTACAGATCAGTCGGGGTGATGCAGTATAACCCGACTTGCCCATTCATTGGCAATCTGCGACTGGATTTCATTCTGCTCAGTTTGAAACTTAAATCTTCAGTTCCAGGTTTTGTGCCAGAAAGCCCTTTGTGCGGTCCCAGGCGCTTGCGGCATCTTCCTGATCATATCGGCTGCTGGTCGGGTTGGCGAAGGCATGGTCGGCCTCGTACCAATAAACCGTCAGGCTTTTCCCTGCCTTGCCCATCTGTTCAATGAATCCATTGACCATCGTGGCATTGATAAAGTTATCCTTGGTCGCAAAATGGCCCAGCACAGGTCCGTTGAGTGCGGCCAATTCCTCCGCACTTTGAGTGACGCGCCCATAATAGATGACCGTGGCGTCAATCGGTGTCGCCAGGGATGTGTTTAGCGACCAGCCCCCGCCAAAGCACCAGCCACAGGTACCAACCTTACCCGTTGAATCCTTATGCCCGCGCAGCCAGTCGGTCCATAATGTGCATGTTTCAATTGCTGTCTGGGGGTCCGCGCCAACAGCAGCGGTTTGTGCTTTGGCTTCTTCTGGTGTGGTCGCCACCTTGCCGTCCATCAGGTCAATGGCCAATGCGATATACCCCTGGGCAGCGAAATCTGCTGCAACCGCCTTGATCTGATCATTCAGGCCCCACCATTCGTGGATCAGCACGACCGCCGGGGCGGGCAATGTGGCGGGCATCGCCAAGGCCGCCGTTACCTTCTTGCCATTGGGCAGCGTGGATTCAACCTGTTGCACCGTATCAGCCGCCGCCCGCACCAGGGCCGGATTTGCCAGCACGGTTGCCAGCGGAAGGGTGGTCAGGCCCATGCCCAGACCTTTGATCACATCGCGTCGTGCCAACATCACTGATGTCTCCCTTTATCGTGTCCCGAACATTCTATCACCTGCATCCCCTAATCCTGGGAGAATATAGGCGTGATCATTTAGCTTTTCATCCAGGGCCGCTGTATAAATTGCCACACTGGGATGGGCCTTTTGCATGACCTTTACGCCTTCCGGGACAGCTACCAGCGCTAAGAAGCGGATATTCTGTTCTTCAACGCCGCGATCAATCAGCATCTTCACCGCCTGCACCGCGGAATTCCCGGTTGCCAGCATTGGGTCACACAGGATGAACAACCGCCCACCCGGTTCTGGTATGTTAACATAGTATTCTTTGGGATGCTTGGTCTCTTCATCGCGAAACAGGCCGATATGACCGACCCGAGCCGACGGCATCAACTCAATCAATCCATCCGCCATTCCCAGGCCAGCCCGCAGGATCGGCACGATGGCAGGTTTCCGCCCGGCCAGGACCGGCGCGCGCATCGCCTGCATCGGTGTTTTTATATCGACCTTTGTCAGGGGCACATTGCGGGTGATTTCATATCCCATTAACAGCGATATTTCTTTCAGCAACGTACGGAACAGATTGGTCGGGGTGTCCACCTTTCGCAGCCAGGTCAATTTATGCTGGACCAGGGGATGATCGACGATGTGCAGATTGGGAAAATCTTTATGGGCTTGCATAGGGCGCGCGATCCTGTGGGGTCGTGATGTCGAACTTAAAGCGTTGGCGTCACGATAAGGGGGTGGAGGATTTCAGACAATGATCGATATCGCTGATGTTATGCGATAAACTCTATAGTGTGGAATACGCTGGTAGAATTTACAGAATCAGTGATTCTATAGGTCGCACCTCCATAGAGGGCGCATTTTTCAAGGACCGCCCGCATGAGTGACGAAAAAGATCGCGGCTCAGCGACGGCAAACTCAAATGCCGCCGCGAATGCCGCTACCAATTCTGTAAAGGTTGCCCGTTTTCCGGGCGGGGATCGTCGTGCGGAAGTGACGGTGCCTGAAGATGTTCAGCGTTTGTCGGATCAGGCGCGCCGTCGCACGCGATGGGCTGGACTTGTCGCCGCTTTATTGACGGCCTTCTGGATGGGGGCGGCTGGGACATATCTACAGGGGCTGGGCGGGTTGAGCCTGATCGATGTTTTATTGCCCCATGAAGTGGGTGCCATTGCGACCGGCCTGGCTTTTCCGCTGATCCTGATCTGGATTTTCGCTTTGTATTTCCGTCGGTCCGAAGAGGTGCGCCTGCACACCGAAACGCTGCGCCGCCAATTGGAATTGTTGACCTATCCGGCGGAAGAGAGCGAAGCCCGAGTACGCCGTGTTTCCGATATGTTGCGCAAACAGGCCGATCAATTGACTCAGGCGGGGGATGTTGCTGTCGCAAATCTGACGGAACTGGCGGATTCTCTCAGGGAAACCACAAGTGTTCTGGAAAGTGCAGCCCATCGCGCCGAAGACCGCGCGGGCGATATGCGCAAGGGCCTGTCGGGTCAGGCGGACCGCCTGGAAAGCGTGGCGGAACGGTTGGAGCGGCACCGCCGGGATATTGATGCCTCTGTTACCGATCAGACTGAAGCGCTGATGCGGGCTGCAGAAACGGTGCTGGAAACCACCGATTCAGTAACCGCATCCTTGAAGATTCAAGCGTCAGACACGGTGTCTGCATCGGAACGGGCGGCATCGGAAATTCGTGAAATAGGTGGATTGTTTCAAAGCTATACCGATCAACTGGATCATGCCGCGTCTGAGGCGCAAAAGCGCAGCATCTCCGCCCGGGATACACTGGATGGCAGCATTCAGGCTTTAACCGATGCATCTGATAATGCGCGCGACAGCGCGTCTGCGATCGCCCGCAATCTGAAGGAAGAAGTGGATCGCGTTGGTCAGCGGTTGAAAGAATCCTATGACCACCAGACAGCGGCCATGAATGGCTTTTCGGAACGCAGCGAGTCTCGCATTTCCAGATTGGCGGAAATTCTGACAAAGCAAGGGGCCCTGTTGGAAGAAGCTGTCACCCAGTCCCTGGGGCGATTGGAAGCGGGCATGACCGACAGCTTGAACCGTGCGACAGATCAGGTCGATGGAATTGCCGATACGGCGGATGCCACGGCGGCAGGCTTTGGCGTGCAACTGACTGCTGCATTGGACCAAAGCCGCGAAAGTCTGAACCAGGCCTTGGCCCGCAGCGGCGATCAGGTAGAAGAAATCACCCTGGCCTTGCGCCAGCAATCCGATGATCTGGCAAAATCCGCCGATGGCCTGACCACCCATTCTGAGGCGGTGAAACAGACCGTCGCCCGGGAGGTGGAGGAATTCCGTCTGTTGTCTGAAAGCCTGGCGCAACAAGCCGCCGCTGTGAACGGGGAAACGGATCGCCAGCGCAAGGGGCTGGCCGCGACGTCCGAACAGGCAACCGAACAATTGCGCGCCATGGGCCAGGCGCTGCGGGAACAGGCCAGCGAAATTGCCAAGGCCAGCGATTTGGCTGCCAGCCGCGCCGAGTCCATTCGCGCCTCTTTGCGTCAGCAGACTATGGAATTGACCGGGGCTTCGGAAAGTTCCGCCCTACAGGCACGGGAAATTGAAAGCCTTTTGGCCCAGCGTGTCTTGGCGATTAAGGAAGCCATGGCGGAAGGTATGACCAATTTGGACGAGACCTTCGATCCTGCCATTGCGCAGACGCGCAGCATGGTGGAAATGCTGAAAAAGCAGAGCTTGGCGCTTCGGGAAGCCGCCGATTGGTCTGCCGGACATGCCCAATCCCTGGCAGAGGTGCTGACCCAGAACAGCGCGGCCCTGCGGGAAGCGGCGGATCGGGCCACCGGGCAGATTCGCGAAATTCGCCACGGATTACAGCATGAAACGGCGGAATTGGATCGTGTAACGGATAAGGCCGCCGGTGATGCCATCGCCATTCGCGAACGTCTTGCGGCGGATGCTGAGGCTTTGCGCGCCCTTGCGCTGCAATTGGCCGAACAGCATCAGGCGATGGAGAATATGGCGGAAAGTCAGGCCGCGACGCTGGTTGATGCGTCCCGCGACGCGGTGGAGAAAGGCGGCGCTGTGGATGAAGCCCTGCGCGCCCGGGTGCAGGAAATGTCTGCCATTACCGATGAGGTTTCCCGCCGCCTGAGCGATGCGGGCGGGTTGTTCCGCAATGAGACTGGTGAAATGCGCAAGGCGACCCAGACGGCGCTGACCTTG
Organism: Hwanghaeella sp. 1Z406; assembly: GCF_048892425.1. Taxonomy (NCBI): domain Bacteria; kingdom Pseudomonadati; phylum Pseudomonadota; class Alphaproteobacteria; order Rhodospirillales; family Aestuariispiraceae; genus Hwanghaeella; species Hwanghaeella sp. 1Z406. The sequence goes on along the minus strand of NZ_JBLZHU010000004.1, from coordinate 153,933 downwards.
CTGGAAGAAGTTGGCAGTCGCTTCCACAATCAGGCCGAACAGGTCACCACCGCCTCTATGCAGGCGGGCATGCAGATTTCCGACAATCGCGAAGGGTTGAAGCGTCAGGCGGAAGCCCTGGGCGCGGCAGCGGAAAGTGCGTCTCGGTCATTGCAATTGATTTCGGACGCTTTCGCCCAGCAGGCGGAAGGGGTTGAGGAACGCACGGAAATTACGGCGGAACGGGTGCGCAGCCTGATTGAGATGCTGCGGACGCAATCTGGCGATATTGCCGCCGCGGGCGATCTGGCGAACCAGCAACTGGCCCTGATCGGGCGCACATTGGGCGATCAGGTATCCTCGCTGGAGCGCGCGGCGGGGGCGTCCAAGGGGCAGTTGAAAGATTTGGTCGAAACATTGTCGGAACGCACCGAACAGATGATGCAATCTGTCGATGCCTCCGAAGTCCGCTCCAACCGGGCGGCGGAGAAATTCCAAAGCCAGATCGAGCGCCTGACAGAGGCGTCCAAGCGGGCGGAAGAACAGGCGGAACAAATCCGGGTGCAGGAAGATGAGCAGCGGCGTGACCTGTTCCTGAAAACCGCGCGCTATATCGTCGAAGAATTGAATTCCATTTCCATCGACCTGACCCGTGTGTTGCAGGGGGAAGTGCCAGAGGCGGATTGGCGACGCTATGTGAAGGGCGACCGCACCGTCTTCACCAGAACCCTGTTGCGCACGCGCCAGGCCTCTATCGTGAAAACCGTATCGGATAAAATTCGCCATGACCCCGATGCGCGCAAATATGTGCTGCGATACATTGAACAGTTTGACCGATTGCTGATCGATTCTGAAGCAACCGATCCAGAACACCTGATCCACTCGACCTTCGTTACCTCGGATGTTGGCAAGCTGTACATCCTGCTGTGTCGTGCGACTGGGCGAGAGGAATAGGCACCACACTAAACCTTAAAAATTTGCGTTTCGCTTCCCATATCAGGGGCAGAGCGCAATTCGGCTTCGGCAGCCTGAATACCGGATATCCCTTAAGGGAGCCTTGCCAGGTCCGGGATGTCGGGGTAACGAATTGGACCGAATTCATAAGGCCATAATGATGGCCTGTACTTTTCACAGATAGGGGTGGACCCGATGAATCAGATTAAAGCCGCAGGCCTGAGCCTGAAAGATCCCAGCCTGTTGCGCCAGCAAGGCTATATCAATGGCGAATGGCTGGATGCCGACAGCGGTGAGACAATCGATGTCACCAATCCTGCGACCGGTGAAGTCGTTGCCACCGTGCCGAAAATGGGTGCGGCGGAAACCCGTCGTGCGATCGAAGCCGCCAATGAAGCCTGGCCCGCCTGGCGCGAGAAACTGGCGAAAGAGCGTGCTGCGATCCTGCGCCGCTGGTACGAGCTGATGCATGAAAATGCCGATGACCTGGCATTGATCATGACCAGCGAGCAGGGCAAGCCGCTGGCGGAAGCCAAAGGTGAAGTGGCCTATGGCGCATCCTTCCTGGAATGGTTCGCCGAAGAAGCCAAACGCATGTATGGCGATGTCATCCCCCAGCATCAGGCGGATAAGCGCATCGTCACCATCAAACAGCCGATTGGTGTCACCGCCTTTATCACCCCCTGGAACTTCCCCATTGCGATGATCACCCGCAAGGCTGGCCCTGCGCTGGCTGCTGGCTGTACGGCGGTTGCAAAGCCTGCCTCTCAAACGCCTTTGTCAGCCCTGGCACTGGCGGTTCTGGCGGAACGCGCTGGTGTGCCCAAGGGCGTGCTGTCGGTTGTGACCGGATCGGCAAGCCAGATCGGGGGGGAAATGACCGCTAACCCGATCGTGCGCAAATTGTCCTTCACCGGCTCGACGGAAATCGGTCGTGTCCTGATCAAGGATTGCGCCGATACGGTCAAGAAGGTCTCCATGGAATTGGGCGGCAACGCGCCCTTCATCGTGTTTGACGATGCCGATATCGATGCCGCCGTTGAAGGCGCGATTGTGTGTAAGTTCCGCAATGCGGGCCAGACTTGCGTCTGTGCGAACCGGATTTACGTGCAGGATGGCGTCTATGACGAATTCTCCAAGAAACTGGCAGCCAAGGTCGCCGAAATGAAAATCGGCAATGGTGTCGATGATGGCGTCATCATCGGTCCGCTGATCGATATGAAGGCCGTGGAGAAAGTGGAAGAACACCTGAAAGATGCGACCGGTAAGGGGGCGTCGATCCTGACCGGCGGTCATCGCCACAGCCTGGGTGGTTCCTTCTATGAACCGACAGTTCTTGCGGATGTGACTCAGGACATGATGGTGTCCAAGGACGAAACCTTTGGTCCGTTGGCCCCGCTGTTCCGGTTCAAGGAAGAATCAGAAGTCATCGCCATGGCCAATGACACGGAATTCGGCCTGGCCTCCTATTTCTATGCCCGGGATATCGGCCGTGTCTGGCGTGTTTCAGAAGCACTGGAATACGGCATGGTCGCCCTGAACACCGGCATCCTGTCCACGGAAGTGGCCCCGTTCGGTGGTGTGAAACAGTCCGGTCTGGGGCGCGAGGGATCGAAATACGGTCTCGATGAATTCTGCGAGATCAAATACATTCTGATGGGCGGAGTCTGATCCCCCCATAGCTTGAGCATTCGCCCCCCGCTCTCCTTACAAGAGCGGGGGGTATTTTTTAGATACACCGTCCGCCGTCGACTTCCATGCAAACGCCGGTAACAAGGGCCGCGTCATCAGAACACAGATAAACCGCTGCGCCCGCGATATCCTGTGCGGTGGACAGGCGGCCCATCGGAATGCTGGCCTTGAAGGCAGCGCGTTTCTCTGGCGTGTCCTGACCCATGAAGCGTTTCAGCAGCGGGGTTTCCCCGGCGACGGGATTGATTGCGTTCACGCGGATCTGTTCCGCAGCCAATTCGATTGCCATGGAACGAGTGATGCCGATGGCGGCAGATTTTGAACTGTTGTACCAGACCAGACCAGGGCGCGGCCGAATGCCAGCCGTAGAGGCGATATTCAGAAACTGCCCACCCCCTTGCTTGCGAAACACAGGCACCGCCGCCTGGGCGGAAAGATACAGGGATTTCACATTCACCGCATAGACGCGGTCAAATTCTGCTTCGTCAACGTCCAGCATCGGCTGATTCAGGTGGGTATAGCCCGCATTGTTTACGACGATGTCTAGTCGCCCGAATTGTGCGATCGTGCCATCGACCAGGGATTTCCAGTCTACAGCGGATGTGACGTCGGCCCTTAAAAAATGGGCGGCATCGCCGATATCCTCCGCGATGGTCCGGCCAGCATCCTCGGTAATATCGGCAACGATGACTTTGGCCCCTTCAGCTGCAAACCGGCGGGCGATGCCCTCCCCAAAGCCAGATGCGGCCCCGGTAACGATGGCGACCTTGTTGTTCAGGCGCATTTCTTTCTCCCTTAAAGACGATTATTTGCATTTTGCAATTCTAACTAACCACGTCTACTATCGCAGAGCTATGGGAGTGGCGACAAGCATGTCTGGACACGAAATGATCTAAGAATCGGGTCTTGGGTGTCGATGCGTGTTCGGTGGGGAGTAGATTACAATGCTTTCGGGACGGCAGGTTCTGCTGATTGAAGATAATGATCGACTGGCGGAACTTTATGAGGCGCATCTTTCGGACGAAAGCGCCGTTGTTCATCGGACGTCTAACGGAACAAAGGGATTGGCGCTGGCCAATCAGTTGCAACCCTCTGTTATCCTGCTGGATATTCAATTGCCCGATATCGATGGGTTCGAGGTTCTGCGTCGTTTGAAACGTGCCGGGAATTTAAGTCCGATTGTGGTCATAACTTCTCATGGATCTGTAAATTGGGCCGTCGAAGCAATGCGGTTGGGGGCTTATGATTTCCTGGTGAAGCCCTTTGACAGCCAACGGCTTCTGGTCACTGTGAAGAATGCGATTGAGCATCATGAACTGGCGGAGATCGTGCAGTCCGTGACACGCCCAATCACCGATGGGTTTCACGAATTTGTTGGCAATTCCAGCCCGATGCAGACGGTGTATCGAACCATCGTGGCCGCCGCCGCCTCAAAGGCGAGTGTATTTGTCACGGGTGAATCCGGAACAGGCAAAGAGTTGTGCGCTCATGCCATCCATGCAGAGAGCCCCAGACGGAAAGAACCTTTCATTCCGCTGAATTGCGGGGCCATTCCGCGCGAATTGATGGAGGCAGAGATATTCGGTCATCGCAAAGGCGCGTTCACCGGGGCGATTACGGATCGGGCCGGGGCGGCAGATCTGGCCGATGGCGGGACCCTGTTCCTGGATGAGATCGGTGAGATGGATATGGACCTGCAGACCAAATTGCTGCGCTTCATTCAAACCGGGACCTATACGCGCATCGGGGAAAGCGCAGAACGTCAAGGCAATGTGCGGTTTGTTTGTGCCACTAATCGAGAGCCACTGGAGGCAATTCGACAGGGACATTTGCGCGAGGATCTGTTCTATCGATTGAATGTCATCCCCATCCGCATGCCGCCTTTGCGGGATCGTGTTGAAGACATTGAGCCAATAAGCCTGCGTTTTCTGAATCATTTTTCCGAGGAGGAAGGGAAACGCTTCACATGTTTTGATCCAGCGGCTTTGCGCAAGATGCAGGATTACCAATGGCCCGGAAATGTTCGAGAGTTACAGAATATCGTGCGTAATGTGGTCGTTCTGAATGATGGGGATGTGGTCACCGGGCCGATGATTGCAGCTGCCTTGAATACGGGTTTGGCCCAATCAATGCCCGTTGCGTATGAAACTGCCAAGACCACCGTTGTTCAGGACAACGATGCCCCGAATGCGCGTCGCGATGGTACCATTCGTCCCTTGTATCAGGTGGAACGAGACGCCATTGAAGCAGCGATAGATCAGTGCGATGGCAATATCCCGCAGGCCGCTGTGGCGCTGGGGGTCGCCCCTTCGACGCTGTATCGCAAGATTCAGTCCTGGAAAGATGTGTCCTAAAAGCATCATGCGCTCGCATGAGCTTAGACAAAACAAGCATCATGCGCTCGCATGAGCTTTACATCTGCTTGCGAAAGCGCATGGCGAAGAATCCATCCATGCCGCCTTTGTCATCCCACAGACCGGGATGACTGCGCATCCAGCCGTCTTGTGTGACGGCTTCTGGAATTTCTGGCACTTCTTCAGGGCGAATAGGATCTGCAATCAAGCCGGGAACGCTTAATGCGTGCCGGTACAGGGCCGGTCCTTCTGCCTGTTGCAGCGAACAGGTCGCGACCACCAGGCAGCCTCCGGGGGCTAGCATCTCTGCGGCCGCTGTGATCAAACGCTTTTGCAGGGCGGCCAATTTGGCGATGTCGGCGGGGCCCCTGCGTTGCGCAATTTCCGGATGGCGGCGCAGGGTTCCTGTGGCGCTGCAGGGGGCATCCAACAAAATTGCGGCAACCGGTTCGGGCGGGCGGTATTGAACCGCATCCGCCGTCACGATTTCTGCCGTCATGCCCAATCGGGTCAGGTTTTCCGACAGCCGGTTCAAACGCGGCTTGGATCTGTCCACCGCTGTAACCGTGGCACCCGCTGCAATCAACTGTGCGGTCTTTCCCCCAGGGGCGGCGCACAGGTCCAGGACATGCAGGCCAGCGACATCGCCCAACAGGCGTGCGGGCAGGGTTGCGGCGACGTCCTGTACCCACCAGGCCCCCTCAGCAAAGCCTGGCAATTGGGTGACATCGGTGCTGTCCGGCAGGCGCAGGCTGCTCTCTGTCAGCTTTTGCGCGCCCAGAACATCAACCCAATGGTCTATATCGGTTTTGACGGTTAGGTCTGTTGCGGGCTCGATCCAATGGCCACGGGCAATCGCGCGGGTGGTTTCTTCACCATATTGCGCGATCCAATCCTGCCACAGCCAGCCTGGCGTGTTCAGGCGTTCTGCATCCTGAACCGCCAGCAGGTCGGCCCCGTCACGGGTGGCCCGGCGCAGCACGGCATTAATCAGGCCCGCCATGGAATCCAGCCGTTCCTGCTTTGCCAGGGTCACAGCAGCGTCCACCGCAGCATGGGCGGGCGTCTTTAGAAACAGCAGGTGGGCGATGCCGATGCGCAGGATATTCAGCGCTCGTTGCGCGCGTCCCACCGGGGGGCGTTCCATGTAACCGCCAATCAGGGAATCGATCTGGCCCAGATGCCGCAGAACGGTCAGCACGGTCAGGCGGGCAAAACCGCGATCACGGGGTTCAAGGTCGCGCATGGACACGGATTCGGCGATGGCTTCTTCCAGGGTTCGGTCGCGCTCCAACACGGCTTCTAACAGTGCCATGCTGGCGCGGCGGGCGGGCAGGCCGTCGCTCATTCTTCATCCTCTATGGCTTGCATGTCGTCATCGCTGAGACCGAAATGATGTCCGATCTCATGCACCAGCACGTGGCGCACCAGATTGTTCAGGTCTTCGCCTGTTTTCTGGCAAAAGTCCAGCATTGGCAATCGATAGAGGAAAATCATATCGATGTCTGGGTGAGGGTCCATCACCGATTTGGACGCCATATCCACCCCGTGATACAATCCCAGCAGATCATAGGGCGAGGCAAGGTCTAGGGCCTCAAGGGTTTCGGCATCGGGCAGATCTTGCACCCGGAAGACAATATCCCCCAGATATTGGCGGAATTCTTCTGGAAGCTCATTCAGATGGCGTTGGGCGATCTCTTCAATTGCATCCAGGCTGATCATATGTTTGGTCATGGTCATGATATACGGATGCGGCACCGATAGCGCGAGAGGGAGAGAGCATTTATGATAAAAAAACTGAGTCTTGAAGAACGCGAAGCGCTTCTGTCGGAGTTGACGGATTGGACGTTAGCGAATGATCGGGACGCGATCACCCGGTCATTCAAATTCAGGTCCTTCAATCAGGCATTTGGCTTTATGACCCGTGTTGCGTTGCAGGCGGAGAAGCTGGATCACCATCCGGAATGGTTCAATGTCTACAACCGGGTGGATGTCACCCTGACCACCCATGACTGCGACGGCCTGTCGGAGCGCGATTCAAAGCTGGCACGCTTCATGGACAAGGCCGCCGCGTCGATGGGGTGATGGCAATCACCAAGTACACTCACCCAGAGGAGCAAAGCGTCTCGAAGGGTGAGCCCTCTGGAAGCACCAAACGTGCCGCGCATCCTTCGAGACGGCGCGGTGCGCCTCCTCAGGATGAGTGGGCGCAGAGGTATCGTCTTTAGGCACAATATTACGCTAATTCCCCAGAATGCCAGGCAGGCGCAGGCCGTTTTCTTTGGCGCAATCAATGGCGATGTCATAGCCGGCATCGGCATGGCGCATAACCCCAGTCGCAGGATCGTTCCACAAGACACGGTCAATGCGCCGGGCAGCGTCTTCACTGCCATCACAGCAGATGACCATGCCGGAATGCTGACTGAACCCCATGCCAACACCGCCGCCATGATGTAGGGACACCCAGGTCGCGCCGGACGCACAGTTCAGCAGCGCATTCAGCAAGGGCCAGTCGGAAACGGCGTCTGAGCCATCCTTCATGGATTCAGTTTCCCGGTTGGGGCTGGCGACAGATCCACTGTCCAGATGATCGCGACCGATCACAACCGGTGCCTTCAACTCGCCAGAAGCAACCATTTCATTGAAGGCAAGACCCAGACGGTGACGCTGACCCAGGCCGACCCAGCAAATGCGGGCGGGCAGGCCCTGGAAGGAAATACGCTCGCGCGCCATATCCAGCCATTGATGCAGATGGGCATCGTCGGGGATCAGTTCCTTAACCTTCTGATCAGTCTTATAAATGTCTTCTGGATCGCCAGACAGCGCGACCCAGCGGAAGGGACCAACCCCGCGACAGAACAATGGGCGGATATAGGCAGGCACAAAGCCCGGGAAGTCGAAGGCGTTCTTCAGGCCCTCATCCTTTGCGACCTGACGGATATTGTTGCCGTAATCCAACGTTGGCACGCCAGCGGCATGGAATTTCAGCATCGCTTCGACATGGACGCGCATGGATGCGCGGGCGGCCTTTTCCACGGCGGCAGGATCGCTTTCGCGCTTTTCCTTCCATTGCGCCATCGTCCAGCCCTGCGGCAGATAGCCGTTGATGGGATCATGGGCGGAGGTCTGGTCTGTGACAATGTCTGGACGGATGCCCCGGTTTGCCAGTTCCGTGAAGACATCAGCCGCATTGCCCAACAGGCCAACCGATTTTGCCTCCCCAGCCTTGGTCCAGCGGTCGATCATCTCCAGGGCTTCATCGATCGTATCGGCGCGTTCATCGACATAGCGGGTGCGCAGGCGGAAATCGATGGAGTCTGGATTGCATTCTACGGCGAGGCAGCAAGCACCGGCCATCACGGCGGCCAGGGGCTGTGCGCCACCCATACCACCCAAGCCGCCGGTCAGAACCCATTTTCCGGTCAGGTTGCCGTCATAATGCTGACGGCCTGCCTCTGCAAAGGTTTCATAGGTGCCCTGAACAATGCCCTGTGTCCCGATATAAATCCAGGACCCGGCGGTCATCTGCCCGTACATCATCAGGCCGACCTTATCGAGTTTGTTGAAATGCTCCCAGGTGGCCCAATGGGGAACCAGATTGGAATTGGCGATCAACACGCGCGGCGCATCCTTATGGGTGCGGAAGACACCGACCGGCTTGCCCGACTGAACCAGCAGGGTTTCTTCTTCACCTAATGTTTTCAGGGTTGCGGTGATGGAATCAAAATCTGCCCAGGTGCGCGCCGCCCGGCCAATGCCGCCATAGACCACCAATTCATTGGGGTTTTCTGCAACATCCGGGTCCAGATTGTTCATCAGCATGCGATAGGGGGCTTCGGTCATCCAGGACTTACAGGATAACTCCGATCCATGGGGGGCGCGGATGGTGCGGATGTTGTGGCGGGGATTTGATTTCACATCAGACATGGTCGGTCCTCTTAAGAAAGCGTTTCGGTCAGCAGCGGAAAGATATCACGACCGGCGGCACGGACAGGCGCACCGGACCGCACAAGTTCGGCTGCCTTTATTAAGTCTGGCGACATGTATCGGTCCTCGCCCAATGTCGGCACAACGGCGCGGATGCTCTCCATGACGGCTGTCAGGCGAGGGCTGGTCGTCAAAGGCGCGCGAAACTCAACGCCCTGTGCTGCCATCAGCAATTCGATGCCAACGATCTGTTCTAGATTGCGGTTCATATCGATCAACCGGCGTGCCCCATGACAGGCCATGGAAACATGGTCTTCCTGATTGGCGCTGGTCGGCGTTGAATCGGTGGAGGTCGGGTTGGCCCGTTGTTTGTTTTCGGAATAAAGTGCCGCTGCGGTGACTTCCGCAATCATAAAGCCGGAATTGACGCCAGGGTCTGGGGTCAGGAAGGGTGGCAGGCCAAAGTTCAGGGCCGGGTCAACCAGCATGGCAATCCGTCTTTCGGTGATGGAGCCAACTTCCGCAATGACCAGGGCCAATTGATCCGCCGCAAAAGCGACGGGTTCCGCGTGGAAGTTCCCCCCGGAAATAATACCCGCCCCATCGCTGAGGATCAGCGGGTTGTCGGTCACCGCATTGGCTTCAATCGTCAATGTACGCGTACAGGTCCGCAGCAAGTCCAGGCACGCGCCCATAACTTGCGGTTGGCAGCGAATGCAATACGGATCCTGGACCCGTTCATCATCGATCACATGGCTGTCGCGGATGGCGCTGCCATCCATCAACTGTCGCAGGGTATGGGCGGAATCAATCTGCCCATGATGGCCGCGCAGGCTATGAATTTCTGGATGAAACGGCGCGCTGGACCCCATAGCGGCATCGGTGGACAAGGCTCCAGAGGCCAGCGCTGCACGGAAGGAGCGATGCGCGTCGAAAAGACCAGCCAGCGCCAATGCGGTTGAAACCTGTGTCCCGTTGATCAGCGCCAAGCCTTCCTTCGGTCCCAGCTCTGTGGCAGTCAGGCCAGCCTTTTGCAGGGCTGCCCCGCCCGGCATGCGGTCCCCTTGATAGATCGCTTCGCCTTCACCAATCATCACGGCACTCATATGCGCCAGAGGAGCCAGATCGCCGCTGGCCCCGACAGAGCCTTGGCCTGGGATAACGGGAGTGACCCCTGTGCGCAGCATATCCTGCAGCAGGGTGATGATTTCCCAACGCACGCCAGACGCTCCGCGCCCCAGAGAGATCAGCTTCAGGGACATGATCAGGCGCACGATTGGCTCTGCCAGGGGTTCCCCCACGCCACTGGCATGGGACAGGATCAGGTTGCGCTGCAGGCGCTTTGTATCGGCGGGTGCAATGCGCTTTTGGGCCAGTTTTCCAAAGCCCGTATTGACGCCATAGACCGGGTCCTTGCCATTGGCTGCGGCCATGACAATGTCTGACGCCGCCTGAACTTTGGCCTGACAGGACGGGTCGAGTTCTACCGAAATGCCGTCACGATAGATTTTACGCAGTGTGCCAATCCCGACCTTTCCGGGCATCAGGGTCAGCGGGCTTGCAGATTGGGTCATGCGTCAGCTCCATAAAAACGACGGATTAAAGGATTGTATCCTTGGCGGTAGGCCAATTCGCCGGGGCTTTCGACGTCCCACAGGGCGATATCCGCCCGCTTGCCAGCCTCCAGCGTGCCGCGATCCTCCAGCTTGCCCAACGCCAAGGCACCATTGCGGGTCAGGCCAACCAGGGCTTCTTCGGGCGTCATGCGGAACAGCGTGCAGGCCATGTTCATCGCCAACAGGGGGGAGAATAAAGGGGAAGAGCCAGGATTACAGTCGGTTGCAATCGCTATAGGAACCCCTGCTTCGCGTAATTCATCCAGCGGCGGCAACTTGGTTTCGCGCAGGGTATAGAAGGCTCCCGGCAGGATCACCGCAGCGGTGCCAGCGGCCGCCATGGCCGATACGCCCGCCTGATCCAGATATTCCAGATGGTCTGCGGACAGGGCCTTGAACCCGGCGGCCAGGGCAGCGCCGCCCAGATTGGACAATTGTTCGGCGTGTAGTTTTACCGGAATGCCCAGCGCCGTCGCCGTTTCGAAGACGCGGCTGACCTGGACCGCATCAAAGGCGATATTCTCACAGAAGGCATCGACCGCATCGACCAGCCCCTCCGCATGGGCGGCGGGCAGGATTTCGGTGCAGATCCAATCGATATAGCCATCCGCATTGCCCTTGTATTCCGGTGGAATGGCATGGGCAGCCAGGAAGGTGGTCACGACATCAATCGCACATTCCAGACCCAGACGGCGAGCAACCCGCAGCATCTTCAACTCGGTTTCCAGGTCCAAACCATAGCCGGATTTGATCTCAATCGTGCCGGTACCTTCATCAATGAAGGAATGAATACGCGGCAGGGCGGCTTCGAATAAGGCCTCTTCGCTGGCGGCACGGGTCGCGGTGACGGTGGATAGGATGCCACCGCCCGCCTTTGCGATTTCGGCATAGCTTGCCCCATTCAGGCGCAGTTCGAATTCTTTTGCCCGGTTGCCACCATAGACCAGATGGGTATGGCAATCGATCAAAGCGGGGGTGGCGACCGCACCGCCGCAGTCTTCGTGCTCCCAGCCTTTAAAGTCGTCCGGCAGCAGGCCTTTTGGTCCCGCATATAGGATCTGCCCGCCCTCCAAGACGATGGCCCCATCCTCCACCAAGCCATAGGACACATTGCCTGAGACCATTGTGGCAAGGGTCAGGTTGGTCAGCACTAGGGCGGTGTCGCGGGTCATCGGCGCGGGCTCCTTAAAAGGCGGTATGGACTTGCATTGCGTGCTGAAAATTATGTATATGGTTATAAGGCTATTTGTCCAGACATAATTGGAGAGAATTTGATGACTGCGCTGTTTGCTGATTGGGCGCTGTTGCCACAGGGGTGGTGCGCCAATGTGCGGGTTGAGATTGATGCTGTCGGTCGCATAGCCTCTGTTTCAACCGACAGCCATGCGCAAACCGGTGATACGCGCCTTGCCAACCGGCTGTTGATCCCGGCACTCAGCAATCTGCATTCCCATGCCTTTCAACGCGCCATGGCCGGACATGCGGAAAAGAAAGCCAGCGGGGAGGATTCCTTCTGGACCTGGCGGGAGGCGATGTATGGCTTTCTGGGACAGTTAACGCCTGAGGATGTGGAGGCGATTGCGGCCTTCGCCTATATGGAAATGCTGGAGGCTGGATTCTCCGCAATCGGAGAGTTTCACTATTTGCATCACCGTCCTGATGGCGGTTCCTATGATGACCCGGCGGAGATGGCCCAGCGCATTATCGCCGCCGCGCAGACCAGTGGGATCGGCATGACGTTGCTGCCTGTCCTTTATGCTCAGGGGGGCGTGGATGGCCGCGCCTTGAATGACCGCCAGCGGCGTTTTGGCTGTGACATGGACCGTTATGCCACGCTGCACGGGGCCATTAAGCATTCAGCGGCGGATTCTGTCCTGGGTGTTGCCGCCCATAGCCTGCGGGCTGTGCCACCGGCGATGCTGACCCCCCTTGCATCGGATTTTGGCGGGGGACCTGTCCATATCCATATTGCAGAACAAGTCGCCGAAGTCGCAGATGTCCAGGCCGCTTATGGCGCGCGGCCGGTTGCCTGGCTGTTGGACAATGCTGATGTTGATCCCCGTTGGTGCCTGGTCCATGCCACCCATATGCAGCCGGAAGAGACCATCGCCCTTGCCAAGACTCGCGCGGTGGCAGGTCTGTGTCCGATCACCGAAGGCAATCTGGGGGATGGCATCTTCGATGGGTGGCGATTCCTGGAAGCAGGCGGGCGCTATGGCATTGGCAGTGACTCCAATGTTCGGATTGATCTGACGGAGGAATTGCGGGTGCTGGAATACAGCCAACGGTTCCAGGATCGCCATCGAACCGTGATGCGCCGGGACCCCGGTTCTGTCGGTCAAGCCCTGTATCAGGCCGCCGCCCAGGGTGGGGCACAGGCGCTGGGGCGGCAGGCCGGGCGCATTGAACCTGGTGCCTGGGCGGACCTGACCGCGCTGGAGGCGGATGAGATTTTGCCCTTCGTGCCGGGCCATCAGGAATGGTTGGATCACTATGTCTTTGTCGCAGGTGATCGTGCGGTCAGGACGGTCTGGTCTGCGGGTCGGATGATGGTGCAGGACGGGCGGCATATTCACCGCGCGAAAATCGCCCATGCGTTTAAGCAAACCGTTGCCCATTTGATGGAAGGGGGGAGCTGATGCCAGACCCAGCCCCCTATCAGCGGATCAAGGATACGCTGCTGGAACGCGTCCATTCCGGCCTCTGGCAGCCTGGGGATTCAATTCCTGGGGAGCAGCAATTGGCTGTGGATTTCAATTGTGCCCGCTCCACGGTGCACCGTGCATTGCGGGAACTGGCGGAAGAGGGGGTGCTGGAGCGGAAACGCAAGACAGGGACCCGCGTCGCCTATCCGACCGGGCGCAGTCTGGCGCTGGATATTTCTCTCGTCGAAGATGAGATCAAGGCGACCGGGGCCAGCTATCAATATCAGCTGTTGGAGCGGAAGTTGGCTCCTTTGCCCCCGACAGTCGCAGCGCATTTGAACCGCGCACCGGGTGAGGAGGCTTTACATCTGTTGTGCCTGCACTATGCGGATCGTCACCCCTATCAGCTGGAAGATCGCTGGATTGATCCCCAGACCGTCCCAGAGGCACGGGAGGAAGGCTTCGATAAGATCGGGCCCAATCCGTGGTTGTTGAGGAACGTTCCCTGGACCGAGGCGGAACATGTGATTTCCGCCGATCTTGCAACCGGAACTGTCGCATCGGCGCTGGGCCTTAAAGAGGGAGAACCCGTTCTGATCGTCGAGCGCCGCACCTGGAACGCCAAGGGCCCGGTCACAACGGTCCGTTTCCACCATCCAGGCCGCACCCACCGCCTGCGCAGCGCGTTTGCGCCCCGTTAGATGATGACCCGCGCTGAAACAACCATAGTCCTTCTTAATGGCCCAGGGAGCGTTGGTAAGAGTTCCATCGCGCGTGCCCTTCAGGCCATCGCTCGGCGTCCCATGTTACATGTCGCGATGGATTCTTTTCTGGATATGATCCCGGAACGCTATTTAGGGCATCCAGAAGGCTTGGTTTTTAAATCGGTATTGAAGGATGGTTACCCTGCTACGGAGATAACGTCTGGGCCGGTTGTTGCCCGTACATTGCATGGAATGCGCGGGGCCGTTGCCGCGCTGGCCTACGCTGGCAATGATTTGGTCGTGGATGACGTTCTGTTGGGCAATGAGATTTCTGAATACAATGAGATTCTCGCCCCTTATCGTTTCCTAAAAGTCGGAATAACAGCGCCGGTAGAGGTTCTAGAACAACGGGAGCGCGATCGTGGTGATCGAGAAAGTGGCCTCGCACGAACGCAAGTTGATATCGTCCATAGGGGCATTGAATACGATCTTATGATTGATAGTGAGCAAACTGGCCTTGAAGACTGCGCTCGCCTTATCTGCGAGAAATTCGATCTTTGATTTATGCCTGTGATCGATGCAGTGCTGACGGTCCAACCTCTTCGAAACGCGCCTTTCGCTTAAAACCTCTTGGATCAGTCGCGCTTTCCTGCGTCGTTAGCTGATAGAAAACATTCGTATTCATATATCATAATAATTGTGGTATTTTAATCTAAGTTGTATTCTTAAAAATAAAAAACCTTAAATAAATTTCGCATTGGGAGGGCGTCATGATTCAATATTTTGCAACCAATCGGCACATGGAGAAACTGGGCCAAGCTGTTGAAAACAGAGATCGCACGCTACGACATAAAATGTCTGAGGGCGGGTACTACTTTGTTGATATGGATATCTACATGGCATTCTACATGGGAACGACGGATTCTTCAGAAATGCCGAGAGGCGCAGCGATTGAGGATTCATCTCACGTTGTTTTCGATAAGTTCCTGGAAGATCCCAGAATTGGTACGATTGTGGTTTGTGTTCACGGCTTCAATGTCGAGCTCTTTGAGGCGTTTACCTGGTTTCGTATCCTAACGGATACAATGAAACACAAGCCCGGCCTATCCAAAAAAATCATAACATCAAAAGCTGATTTGGACTGCTTAGGTGATGCCGAAGCGGGCAGTTTGACGGCTTTTATTGGATTTTCCTGGCCCTCGGATGGAAGCGCCCTTAAATATCCGTCCGATCAAAAGGAAGCTATTGGATCAACGGCGGCCTTTGGCGGATTGCTGGCTCGCATTCGAAAAACAGGCAAAAGGCTGAACCTCATATGTCACTCTATGGGGAACTATGTCGCCTGCCACACATTCAAAGATTTAATCAATAAGGTCGTTATTCCCCCGGATGTTGTCGGGGATAAAACGCTTGTCCCATTGTTGGAACGAAAAGAACTTGCCCCTGGTGGCGGTGTGGAAGATGTTGTGGGCAAGGATTGGTTTGTCGATACATTTGTAATGATCGCACCTGACGTGGAACGACGTCATGTGACGAAGTGCAAGGATCCCGATCAGCATCATGAAACGCTCTATGTGGGGCCTTTTTATTCAGGGCTGCAGCATCTTGTCCGCCGTAAAGTTAATGTTTATTCGCGGTTTGATGGGGCCTTATCAATTTCTAATATTGAGAAAATGCCCAGAGAGGCTGCTCTGTCCGTTGCCGATACAATGAACACTGTCACTTTTGGCTTATTTAAGTTCCTGGAGAGAAACCCGGACTATCATTGGGAAAAGCGCCTGGGAGAGGCCCCCGCCCCGATGAATGCGGCGCCTGGTTTTTGTTCGCTTAATGCAACGGAGCTAGCCGGAAGAAAGATCGATCACAGCGATCATATCGATGCGCCTGAGATCGCATGGAAAATTGCTGAGGAATTGGGGATTCACTAACCATTTCGTGAACATCTCAGGCCAGACCTTGCCATTAGAGTGAATCGAACGACTTCCGTTCTGGGGAATATGTTTCGATGGAAATCAAGGAGAGGTCTAATGGTGTTAAGTGCTTTGAAACACACGGCTCTAGCCGGTGTCGTGCTTGTCCTCAGTGCCGCGACGGCTCAAGCAAGCACTGTGAAAATCACCCCACTGGGCAGTCATGATGGGGAATTTTGTGTCTTTGACCGGGCGATGATCTTTGAAGATCCGGATGGAACGCGCATTCTGTATGATGCCGGTCGTACTGTTGCCGGGCCGGATGATCCCCGCCTTGGGGCTATTGATGTGATCCTGGTCAGCCATATGCATGGCGATCATGTAGGGGATCGGCATATCCCCTCCGTGAATGCAGGGGAATGCGGCAAGCCCGATGTTTCTGTCGCCTCCGTTCCCAACAGCAACACAATCGATATTGCGCTGAAGACCGGGGCCTTGATTGTGACCGGCAGTGAAATGCCAAAGTTCTTTGGTAACAAGTTGAAAGCGCTGGGCGGTGATCCATCCAAATCCCAACTGGTACGTTTTGGCGGGTCGCGGACTGTGGGGGGTGTGTCTATAACCACTGTTCCGGCGGTTCATTCCAATGGTATTGCAGGTGCGTTTGTTCATGGCGCGTTGGGGGAGTTGCTGGAACAGGCTGGATTGACAGCCTATGCCGGTCCGCCGACAGGATATGTCCTGACCTTCAGCAACGGCCTGTCGGTCTATCTTTCAGGGGATACCGGGGTGACCGCGGAACAGAAGACTGTTGTCGCGGATCAGTACAAGGCGAAGCTGGTGGTTATGAATATCGGCGACACCTTCACGACAGGACCGACTGAAGCAGCCTATGTAATCAACGATTTGATCAAACCGGCCACCGTCATCCCCTCCCATGCCAATGAACCGGCAACGAAGGATGGGAATGTGATTGCAGGCTCCAAAACAGATATCTTCACTCAGGCCGTCAACGTTCCTGTGCATCTGCCACTCAGTGGCAAGACCATGGCGTTTGATGGCGGCGGCATGTGTACAGAAGGCTGCTAGTGTGGTGCGCGGTTATTTGGGATCGACCAGGACGCTGTTTGCGGCGCTCCGGGCCGCGTCGCCTTCCGCTTGCGATTCCCCGCATCTCTTCGCGAAACGCTCCTAACCGGAGCACCGCAAACAGCGCCTTTGGTCCCTTTACCGGCCCGTCGGACTGCGTCGAGAGCGCTTGACGATGAACCACATCGCCTGCACGCTCTCTTCTAGCCGACAGGCCGGTAAAGAGATCCTGGTGATTCCAAATAATCGCGCACCACACTAGCCCAATAGGATTGCTCCTGCCTTGGCATTTTAATGTGTTTCGGCAGGGGTGTTTCTTATCGATTGGGTGGGGCTATGGAGACAGTTGAGCAGTTACCAGAGACGCTGTGGATTGAGAATGAGCTGTATCGTCTGCATACGGCCCCACTTGCTGCATGGCTGCGCCAGAATGGACCCATCGCGTTTGAACAACGCAGTGACGCCTGTCTTCGGGGCTATGTCGGTCGATGGGAAATTCGGGAGGGTGCCCTGTGGTTGATTGATTTGCATGGATGGCGCGACGGCAAGCGCATCCGTCACACCGATCTGTTCAATACGACAGGGGATGTGCGTGCGGACTGGTATTCAGGGCAATTGGTCTTTGAACCGGCCCAAGATACACTAAAGGAGGGCACGATGGCCCTCCTCCAGCGGGTTTCAGTCCAGGACGGTATGCTGATGGCAAACCGTCCTGCACCGATTTAGTATAAACCCTTACGCGCTGACTTTAGCGGACTTCAGATAGTCCAGCATGGTGTCGACATCGCTGATTTCGAAGGGGTCGCCAGGCTTTTCCGGCTCAACGAACATCTTTTCGATCTTGCCATCGTTGACGACCATTGAATAACGCCAAGAGCGCTTGCCAAAGCCAAGATCTTCCTTGCCAACCAGTAGGCCCATGCCTTCAGAGAATTCACCATTCCCGTCCGGGATAACCTTCAGTTCGGAATCAACGCCCTGATCTTTTGCCCAGGCATTCATAACGAAGCTGTCATTGACCGACAGGCAGTAGATGTCATCAACGCCACAGCCTTTAACTTCGCCGGATTTGATCATGTAGCCCGGCAGGTGGGTTGAAGAACAGGTCGGCGTGAAGGCACCTGGCAGAGAGAATACAACAACGCGCTTGCCCGCGAAAAGATCATCGGTGCTGACATCTTTCCAATCGCTGTTCGCGCGGGTGCGGAAGGTAACGCTGGGCACTGTGTCGCCGACATTCTTCATGTTTGTGAACTGGGTCATTTAGAGACTCCTTTTTTGATTTCATGTCTGAGATACCTGATTGGTACCCCAAGGATATTCGGATTTGCATATAGGTGCATAAGGGACTTACACGGTTCCTTAGAACACCAATAATTTGCAGACAGAACGTATATAGGTGTTCTTTAGACTTATTCCAAGATGAAAATGGTGCGTCGCACAAGAATTTTTTGTGAAGCCGTCAGCGGGTCTTTTGGGGTATCGCGGAAGCCCGCCCGGGACCGCCTAGGCGGCCGGATTTATGTTACCTGTTATGTCTGACAGCGGGTGATCAGTTTTCTCAGCATCGCTTCACAGGCATGAATTTGCGCTTCTTCAATATACTCATTGGGTTGATGCGCTTGATCAATTGATCCGGGCCCGCAAACGACGACCGCCATTCCAGCGGCCTGAAATTGCCCCGCTTCTGTGCCATAGGGGACATAGGTCGTATCATTGTCGCCGGTGATTTGTCGCACCAGTTGTTCTGCCTCGCTGTCCCGGTCTTCCATCAGGCCTGCGACGACATTCTCTGTGGTGACGGCAACGCCAGCATTCGGATCAATAGCCTGCATTTCCGGCAAAATTTCTGCGGTAATCCAGCTTTCAAACTCCCGCTGGATATCTTCGGGGAAATCATCTGGAAGATTGCGAATATCGCATACAAATTCACAATGGCGGGATATGATGTTGGGCGCGGTGCCACCCTGGACCTGACCAACATGGATGGTTGTATAGGGCGGCACAAATTTACAATTCGGATCAGCAGCCGCTTTGAGCGCCTTTGCCATCTCATCCAGCTTTGCAATCAATCTGGCCCCGGTCATGACTGCTGAAACGCCGCGATGGGTCTGACTTGAATGGGCCTCTTTCCCTGTCACGACAACGCGGAAGAACCACATTCCCTTGTGGGCGGACACAACCTTCATATCGGTGGGTTCCCCCACGATCACGACGGATGGTTTTGGCAGGCTTTTGCCAATTTCATGAATCATATCGGGGGCGCCCAGGCAGCCCACTTCTTCGTCATAAGAGAGCGCAAAATGGATCGGGCGCACTAATGGTCTGGCCAGCATTTCGGGCAGTAGCGCTAATGCGGTGGCCGGAAAGGCCTTCATATCACAGGTGCCGCGCCCATAATATCGGCTGCCCTTTTTTATCATTTGAAACGGATCTGTATCCCAGGGTTGCCCAGCTACGGGAACCACATCGGTATGACCCGACAGGCAGACGCCGCCCGGCTGTTTAGGGCCAACCGTCGCCCAAAGGTTTGCCTTGGACTTGTCCTTGTTATGGACCAGGGTGCTATCAATCCCATGGTCCGCGAGATAGGTCTGCACAAAACGGATCAGATCCAGATTGGATTTTGCACTGGTCGTGTCGAACCCGATCAAGGTTTCAAGCATTTCAAGTGGCGTTGGCATAGTCTGGTATCCTTTGGTGTCAGCCACGCCAGAAACTGGGGGCAAGCAGAATAAGAACGGTGAAAATCTCCAACCGTCCTAACAGCATGCCGCCAGAGAGCAACCATTTTGCGGCATCTGGTAAAGACGCAAAGGTCCCAGCCGGGCCAATCACATCGCCTAGACCGGGTCCGACATTGGATATCGCCGTGGCAGCCCCGCTGGTCGCCGTGATGAAATCCAGTCCCAGTAATCCCAGGCTTAAAGCCAGAAGACCAAATATTGCCATGAACAAAAAGAAGAAGCTCATGACAGATTCTTCAACCGAATTTGGGATAGGCTTCTTGTTATAATAGGCAATGAAAACACCGTTAGGACTAAGCAGGCGTTTCATCTGAACCCGCGCTGTTGCGTATAGGACCTGGAACCGGAATATCTTGATACCGCAACTGGTCGATCCGGCGCAGCCGCCAATAAACATCAACAGAAAAAACAACGGCAGTGCAAAGGCCCCCCAGTTGCCAAAGTCCTGGGTTGCATAGCCTGTCCCTGTCATCACCGATGTCACATTGAAAGTGGCAAAGCGTATCGCATCAGACAGGGTCCAGTCCTGTTCTGCCACCAGATACAGAATCATAATCGCCGTAGCACTTAACAGAAAGCCAAAGAACCAACGAATCTGACTGTCGCGGTATAGAACCAAGGGCGCCCCCCGAATGGCCTGTAGATACAGCAGGAACGGCAGGGAGCCGAGAATCATGAAGACCGTAGCAATCCATTCCAGCTTGGCACTGCCGAAAAGCCCCATCGAACTGTCATAGGTCGAAAATCCGCCGGTCGCCACGGTGGTCATCGCATGGTTCAGGGCGTCAAACCCGCTCATCCCCGCCCACCAATACAGTCCGGCGCAAACCATAGTCAGGACCAGATAGATTATCAGGATCCATGCGCCGATCTGGGCCGCGCGCGGCAATGCCTTTTCCACCCGCTCTGCAAATTCCATACGGAATAACTGCATGCCACCGACCTGCAGCATCGGTAGAATCGAAACCGCCATCACAATAAACCCAATTCCCCCCAGCCATTGAAGCAAAGAGCGCCACAGCAGTATCCCGGGCGGGGCGAAATCCAGCCCGACGATTACCGTTGACCCTGTGGTTGTGATCCCGCTCATCGCTTCAAAGAAGGCATCGGTATAGGTCAGATTAAGATCTGAAAAGCTCAACGGCAGCGCTGCGAAAGCCGGCAGCAAGCACCAGGAGATGGTGGTCATGATGAAAGCCTGGCGGATGGTAAGTGCGATTGTTTTGACCCTGTTGGTCAGGGTCAGCATCGCACCAACGAAAAAGGTCAAACCGGATGCTGCGGCAAATACCTCCCAGTCCGGGTTGTCCACGATAATATCTACAGCCGCAGGCAGCACCATCGCCACGGACAAGGTCGTCAACAAGATGCCGTTCACAAAGAAAATAGGACGGAAATCTAGCAACAACCCCTCCACCGGATGCTTGTTAATATTGTTGCATCCTCAGTCTGCTTCACATTCGCCGACCATAGCTTCCTTTTCGTTAAGAAACCAGCGGATCGGGACGAATGCCCCTGAACCAGAAAACTATTGATGCTTTACCTTTAATTAAGAGTTGGTGCGGTACTTCTATAGGATGTTTTGCTTTCGGGCACCCGTCGGGAGGAGTTGAACCGGCATATGCTAAACTTGAATCGCCGAGTTTCTGGGGGTGGTACGACGCTCGCAGATGAAATCAAGCGGCTGAGTGGTTTGTTCAGTCAAAGCCATGACGCTGTGATCGCAATTGATGAGGCACAACATATTGTTTTTGCTAACCAAATGGCTGTCACCATGTTTGGTTGCCAGTTGGAAAGCGATCTGATTGACAAGCCTGTTAGAACAATTCTTCCGGGAAAAAATGCGTGGCTTTCTGGCGTCGAAAGGGGCAAAAGCAGTGATGTCACTGCGTCGGATGCTGGATATCCTCATTTAAGTCAGGTTGTAGCCTGCCGCGCTGATGGCACCCATTTTAATATTTACTTGCGTGTTGCCGAGCATCCGGTGAAGGGGTATCTGATTCATTATCTGTTTTTGCGGGACCTTAGCCTTCCAAATGACCTTAATCTGGCGGCTGATAATTCCATTTATTATGATCAATTGACCGGTCTGCCCAAACGTGAGGCGTTGGTTCACTGCCTGAACACCGTTTACGCCCAGTATGTGGATCAAGGACGCCGATTCCTGATGATTGAAATCGGAATCGACCAGATGCGCGCCATCAATTCCACATTTGGGATGGAAGATGGTAACAGCATTATTCGACTGGTTGGGGACCGATTGGCGAAACTTACGAGCCAATGGGAGTTTTTTGGGCGCGGTAGTGGTGATCGTTTTTCTGCGCTTGTTGAAATCCCCCCGCGTGAAACCGCCGCCTCTCAGGTGATCGAGGTGCAGAAGGTTATCTCCACCGCGTTTGAGGATCCGTTTGAATTTGGCAATGCGCGGGTGGCGATCAGTGGGACGGCAGGGGGATTAGAAATTCCTTTAATGGCCGATGAACCTGGCATGGCGATTCGGTATGCCGATATGGCGTATTATGAAGCCAAAAATTGGCATCGCGGCGAAGTCTATTTGTTGACTGAAGAGGTGGTTTCCCGCGTCCTGGAGACGTCCGCGATGGTGCATCAAATTCGTGAGGCGGTGCAACGTCATGAATTCTATCCTGTGTTTCAGCCAAAAATAAGTCTGCCGAATGAAACCTGTGTCGCGGCGGAGTGTTTGATTCGGTGGCGAAAGGCCGATGGGACGATGGTTCCGCCGGGACAATTCATCCCGGTTGCGGAAAGCGCGGATCTGATCGAAGGAATTGGTCGATTCATATTCCTGGAAGCCTGCGCTGCGGTACAGGAATGGAAGCGTGATCCCGTATTGTCTAAAGTTAAGCTGGCGGTGAACATTTCGCCCAAGCAATTGGAACGCGGTAATTTCGTTGATTTCGTAAAACGATCACTTGAGACATTCGATATTTCTCCATCCTCTCTGGAGTTTGAGATTACCGAGACCACATTGACGCGCAATCCCAAGGTCGCTTTCGCAGCCGTTGCGGCGCTTCAGAAAATGGGGATATCCATCGCCATAGATGACTTCGGCACAGGAAATTCCTCGCTGGGGATGCTGCGGGATGTCATGGCCACGCGGGCTAAGGTGGACCGTTCGTTCCTGACTGGAGTTCCTTATGACGATAAGTCCAATCGGTTGTTAAACAATATTATCAATTTGATGCGGGATATGAATTTGCAGGTTACCGTCGAAGGAATTGAGACCAGTGAAGTGGCGGAATATGTAAAATCACTGCCCTGTGCAGAGGCGCAGGGATACTATTATTCACGTCCGCTGGAGAAGCCAGCCTTTGAACAATTTGTCCAAGCCGCCGCAAAAACCAACTCTATTGGGATATCGGATCTCGAAATCTGACATTATGACAATAACTGGGATTGGTGGGATTTGGGTTTACTGGGCCGCACCACTCCCTATCAATGCCATAAAGTCAGCCTTCAAGGAACGATCCTCTTTAAAAGCTCCCAGCATGCGGCTGGTTATCATACCAACACCGGGTTTTTTTACACCGCGCGTCGTCATGCATTGATGCTGGGCGTTCACAACAACGGCGACGCCCCTGGGGTCCAGAGCCTGCTGTATCGCATCGGCGATCTGGGCCGTCATTTTCTCCTGAATCTGCAAGCGTTTCGCAAAGATTTCTACGGTACGCGCTAGTTTTGAAATGCCAACGACACGCAGTTTCGGCAAATAGGCGACATGCGCGGTTCCGATGATCGGGACCATGTGATGTTCGCAATGGCTTTCAAACGGGATATCGCGCAACAGCACCATTTCGTCATAGCCTTCGGTTTCTTCAAACGTCCGCGACAGCATGTCTGTTGGGTTTTCTGCATAGCCGGCAAAGAACTCTTCGTAGGAACGGACAACCCGATCCGGCGTGCCGAGCAGGCCTTCGCGATCCGGATCGTCGCCCGCCCATAAAAGCAAGGTGCGAACCGCAGCTTCCGCCTCTTCACGAGACGGGCGCGACTCGGGGTCACCCTTGCTGGTGCGTGTCCCATCAACCGATTGAATGGCATTCATCAGAGAATCCTTAATTTTTATTGCCCCAGCGATTTGGTGGGATCTGCCCCGGACTGTCTTGCTTCTCACGGCCTGTTAATCAGCCCGTGCACCATGCATCAGTACGTTCATTTAATTCAGATGGATCGCCTGATGGGGACTATCAAGTGAAAATGCCGGAATATTAATCTTAAACAGTCCACCATTTGCCGATTGCATCTCGTAATGTCCGGACATGATCCCCGACGGCGTGCTCAACGGCGCGCCACTGGTATATTCGTAACTATCGCCGGGAGAGATCAGGGGCTGTTCTCCAACAACGCCGGGTCCGCTGACTTCCTCTGTATGGCCGTTGGCATTTGTGATGCGCCAGTATCGATTGATCAGGCGCACCGGCTGGGCGCTTAAATTTACGATATGGACGGTATAGGCCCAGACGAAGTGACTATCCGATGGCGACGATTGATTGTCCAGATAGACGGGCTCAACGGCCACTTTGATGTTCTCTGTGATGGATTCGTAATGCATTCGTTTCACAAGGTTTTGAGGTGGTGGTGTCAAACCATGCCGGGGAAGACGCGCCCTGAAAACCCTAAAAGAGTTCCCTGCCGACAGGTTCGACGTGAGACAAAGAAAAAGGCCGGGGGGCAATACCTCCCGGCCTTTCTTTACGCTACAGTCTCTTCGGGCAGCCAGGCTACCCTTACAGCCCGTCAGTCAATCACTTGATGGTGATTTCCACACGACGGTTCTGAGGATTGCGAACGCCGTCACCGGTGGCTTCGAGAGGCTCGCTCTCACCACGGGCTTCAACGCCGATTACAGAAGCAGGAACACCCAGTTCGATCAGTTTGAACCGGACATTGTTCGCACGACGCAGCGAGAGAGCCTCGTTATACGTCGCGGACCCTGCGGTATCTGTGTGACCGATCAGCATGATCTGACCATCTTTGTAATCGCCGAACTTGGATCCGACCAGGTTCAGAACCTGTGCAGCGCCTTCGTTCACATTGTCCATATCAAAGCCGAAGAAGACAATGAAGTTTGCCGGTTCCATCATTGGTTCCGGTGCCGGAGCAGGGGCAGGTGCCGGTGCTGGCGCAGGAGCCATTTTGGTTTCCAGAACTTCCATCGCAGCGATGAATTCCTTCATGCATTCTGCAATGTCTTCGGGCTGATGGTTTTCTTCTTGCTGCTCAACCCAGCAATCAAATTTGGCCTGGGCGGTTGCGGCTTCCATCGGATAATTTTCACGTCCACCACTGTCGAGGCCTTTGATCAGACGCTCGCGTGCAGCGGCCAGAACCTTGATGCGATCAGCAGGTTCGTTCCAATTTGCGATTTCTTCGGGCAGAACCACTTCACCCGCAGCAGCCCGCAGGCCCTTGCGTGCGAAATGATCCGCGTCGACATAATCGCGCATATCGTACATTTCGAATTCTGAGAATGCTTGGTATTCTTTGGCCAAGGCCTTCGTGAAGGCGGTGCCTTGCGGTTCGGTTTTCTGAAGTTCTTCCAGATTACCATAAACCGAGCACCCGGCGAGAAGAGCGGCGCCACCAATTAGGCCGATCAAACGCTTTAACATCTTAAAATCCCCCTTTGCGGATTCTGACTAGCGTCTTTCCTTTCTCTCACCCCATTGGTGGATTGCAAGGACAGGACGCTTGAAACTTTATGTATCACGATCCTTCGTTTACCGAAATTCATGACACGCTGACTCACCAGCGATAATACACGCAAGTGGTGGGACAACCCCATAATGTCAAGGAGTATAAAGTGATTGGGGATGGATATCCAGACTTAGATATGGGCATTTATGTGGTATTTTTGCTACCAAGCGCCATAATTTCGATGCGCTTTATTTGTCTAGACTGATAAGAGATAGGCTATTGCGATAAATGGACAGTTTTACCCCGCGCAGCGGTTGCATCGGCAGGGTCGTGGGTCACCAGCAGAACAGGCAGGTTTTGGTCCGATGCATGGTCGAATACAAATTGTCGGAACCGATCCCGCAACTGGCTGTCTAGTTTTGAGAACGGCTCGTCCAGCAACAGCGCATCGGGTTCGGCCAGCAGGGCGCGAAGACAGGCGATCCGCGCGCGCTGGCCACCGGATAATGTGGACGGGTTGCGTGCCCCGAATTCTTCAAGGCCTGCATCCGCCAAGGCGGCGCGAATGCGGTCGCCGCGTTCCCTGCGATCAAGGCCCACCGGCAGACC
Organism: Hwanghaeella sp. 1Z406; assembly: GCF_048892425.1. Lineage (NCBI taxonomy): Bacteria > Pseudomonadati > Pseudomonadota > Alphaproteobacteria > Rhodospirillales > Aestuariispiraceae > Hwanghaeella > Hwanghaeella sp. 1Z406. The sequence continues at coordinate 128,049 of NZ_JBLZHU010000004.1, read as the reverse complement.
AAAGGCCAGATTGTCGGCGACGCTTAGATGCGGAAACAGCAGATCATCCTGGAACAGAATGCCAGCCCTGCGGGTCTGAGGCGGCAGGCCTGTTATATCGCGCCCCTTCAGCCCGATTGTGCCCTTCAGGGTAAAGGCAGGATCCAACGTGCCGCAAATTGCAGAGAGTAGTGTTGATTTCCCGGACCCGCTGGCCCCCATGATTGTCGTGACCTGCCCGGGTGGCACATACAGCGATAGGGGGGCAAACAGGCTGGTGCCACCGACAGACAGGCTTACATGGTTCAGGGTCAATCCCTCTGTCACAGTCACAAGCGTTTCTTCCCTGCAAAGGCGGACCGGTGGATCAGAAAGGGTGCTGCCGCCGCAATCGCGAACAGAATCAGCGGCAGAATGGATTGCAGAACAACCAGCGTCCCGATAAGGCGGCGGTCTCCCCCACCCGCCAGGGCGACAGCCTCTGTTGTCAATGTGGTCAGGCGACCGGCCCCGGCAAATATTGTGGGCAGATATTCACCAACGCTGACGGCGAAGCCAACCGCAAAGGCGATCAGAATCGGGCGCAGCAGCATGGGCATTTTGACCTGTCGGAAAATACGCCATGGACTGGCCCCCAGACAGGCGGCCGTTCTGGAAAATCGAGGGTCCAATGCGCGATAGGGTTCTGAGAGTGACAGGAAGATGTAAGGCAGGACAAACAGTAGATGGGCCCAGATCAATCCGGCCCAATGGCCATCGATGCCAACCACCACCATCAATATCTGAGCGCCGAATAGAAAGGCGATCTGTGGCACGATTAAGGGGAGATACAGCAACCACAATGCCCTGTGCGTGGGGCGGCGACCGGTCCTTTGTTCGGCTTCCAGGCATAGCATGACCAGGATCAGGGCAACGCCAGCCGCCGCCAGCCCCACCCATAGTGTTGTCGCCAGGGGTTCCGCCACCCGCCCGAAGCCTTGTCCCCAATTGTCCAGACTCCAGGTGCTGGGCAGTGTGTCGGGAAAGCGCCACCGTTGGGTGAATGACCAGATCACCAGCCCTATCAGCCCGGCAATTCCCAGCCCTGCTGCCAGACTCATCCCAGTCAGGGTCAGTTGTTTAACCCCGTGTGGCACGCGTCGTCTGCCTTTTCGGATCCAGGCCAGGCCCAACCAGGACACGATCCGTTCCCCCATGACCCAAAAGCCAATTGCGGACAGGACAAGCAGGCACTGAATACAGGCCCCCGCTGCGGCCACAAAATTCTGCGACAGGTCTGGATCATTGGCCCAGCGCAGAATCAGAACACCCAAAGTCGGCGAGGGTGTGACCGTCAGGATCAATGCCACATCCACCACGGAGACGGAAAAGGCCAATACGGCAAAAATTGGTAATCTGATTTGCCCATAGAGTTGCGGCAGCACCGTTTTCAGCCATCCGGTCGGACGGTCGTAACCCAGGGATTGCGCAATCTGCATGGATTTTTGCGCCGGTATCTGTCCCAGGGCCCCCAGGGTCATTAGAAACAGGAAAGGTACCTCTTTGATCACCAATGCCAGTACCAGGCTCCAGCCATAGGGGTCCGGTGCCAGGGCCAGATCAGGGGGCCGATCAAATCCTGTCGCCCAGGGGGATATCAGCCGCACGATCCATCCGCTGGGCGCCAGCAGAAAGGCCAACCCCATTGCCATCGCGGCATGGGGGATCGACAGCAGCGGGGCCAGCACGGTTCTGGCCCATTGGAACCAAGTCGTGCCATGAAAGGCCGCGATGAAGTACAGGACCAAGGCTACCGACAGACCGGTCGCTATCAGCCCAGTCACCAGGCTGCGCAGGGCGGCCGTTTCAACGCCTGGATAGCGGGCCAGGGCGCGCCATGGGTCAAACGATAAATGGTCGCCCCCCAAGGCGGGCAGATAGCCAAAGGCGGGCAGCAGTGTCCCAATCAACCCGGCGGCAACCGGCCCCAGAAATATCAACAGGGTCAGGGGTGGGGCGCAGCGGATGCTCAATCCTTTTCGCCACCACCCGGCCTCTGTTTTCGCCGGGATGACATCAACTGCCATACCGCTCCAGCCACTTGTTTTCGATCCGCGTCATCCAACTGGGGTGCGGCTCCGGCAGGGTTGGGCCCAGTTCCGCAGGAGATAGTGTCGCGATGCCGCGGGGCAGGGCATCAAACAGGGCGCGTCCTTCTGGGGCCAGCTTGTCCATGGTCAGCACGGTCATATCACCCCAGATATCGGGATCCTGCTTATGCGCCTGGGCCTCCGGGGACAGCAGGAAATTCGCCAATACCATGGCCCCTTCTTTATGGGCGGCGTTATAGGGGATGGCGACATAATGCGTGTTGCCGATCGTGCCGCCATCCAGAACGAATGTCCGTGCCGTATCAGGCAAAAGTCCCTGCGTGATGGCCGACGATGCGCGCCCGGGATGGAAGGACAGGGCAAAATCAACCGCTCCTTCATCCAGCAGACGGATCAGCGCGTCGTCACCATCGGGATAGTCGCGCCCCTCGCGCCACAGGGCCGGGTGAATTTTGTCCAGATAGGCCCACAGCGGCGCGGTCACAGACTCGAAATTATCCCCCGCTGGCTGCAGCAGGGCATCGGGCGTTTCGACCACTTCATACAAAGCCTGCTTTAGGAATGTCGTGCCCAGAAATTGCGGCGGCGCCGGATAGGTCACGCGGCCGGGATGCGCCAGGGCATAGGCCTGCAATGCCATCATCGTCTTGGGCGGATCCTGAACAATCGCATTGTCATATATGAAGACCAGCTTCGCCTGACCCCAGGGGGATTCCAGCCCCTCGGTCGGGATCGTGAAGTCCAATTCCACGGCGGGATTGGCCTTGGTATCGATCAGGGCGTAATTGGGCAATGTGTCGGTAATCGGGCCGTGCAACAGGGCCTGATCCTTCATCGCCTTAAAATTTTCGCCATTGATCCAGATCAGGTCGACCGACCCGCCGTCATTCCGCCCGGCCGATTTCTCAGCAACCACTTTGCGCACGGCGTCAGCCGTATCTGCCAGCTTCACATGCTCAACGGTTACGCCATAGTCTGCCGCCACACGCTCCCCGACCCAGCGGATATAGGCGTTGATCGCCTCATCTCCGCCCCAGGCGTTCCAATACACTGTCTGACCGCTCGCCTTTTGTTCAATCTGTGACCACTCCTGTGCCTGTGCAGGGGGTATAAGCTGAAATGCGGCCAGCAAACCGACCGCCAGCATGATTTTCTTAAGACCGCTTTCGCTCAACAGCATTCTGGACCCCCCTATGGACTGGTGTTTTTCTAATTGCTACAAGCCTAGTGCAGGCGGGACCTGGATACCAGCACACGGCTGGTCAATTTAGGGTGAACACAGAATTGTGCACTGGCGAAAGCCGTGATAGCGTCGTTTTGCATACTAAGAAGCGACGAGAAAACCGTGTCTCAACGACCATCCTCTTTCCGATCTGATGCGCGACGAAGCTGCGCCGCACCCGCCCCTTGTCTGGGCCGGAGCGGCCTGCGTTGTGCCGATATCGACGGTGCGCGGGGAATGGGACGGTTGAACGCAACCTTTTGGTAACGTTCCAGTTTACACCCCTGACGCCCTCGATTTCCCCTGAGTTAAGATGTTGATTAGAGGACGAGAGCGTCAATGAGATATGCCCTGACAAAAGAAACCGCCGCTGATGCGGCTGATATAGAAACCCTGATGGACCTGGCCTTTGGGCCCGGTCGTCATTCCCGCAATGTGGTGCGGTTTCGTGACCAGCGCGCGCCGATGCCGCAATTCTGTTTCGTCGCCAAGAAATCCAAGGAAATGGTGGCCTCCATCCGGTTCTGGCCGGTTTGCCTGCCCGATGGTCAGGTCGTTCCCCTGCTGGGACCATTGGCCGTGCGCCCGGAACTGCGCGGGCTGGGCATTGGGCGCGGGCTGGTGCGCAAGGGGATGGATGCGGTGCGCCTGTCCGGCGCGCCGGCGATCCTGATCATCGGTGATCCCGGCTATTACGCCCCGTTTGGCTTTCGCGTTGAACCGGTGCGGGAATTGGATATGGGCGGACCCGTCGTTCCCCTGGCGCTGATGGGCATCGAATATGAAGACGGCAGCCTGTCGCGCCAATCGGGCACGGTCACCCCGGTTCCGATCACATGACCAACTGATAAAACGACATCCTGCTTGATTGTGGCACCCTGGCGCGTCTATAACCCGATCTGTCGGCGCGTCAGGGCCACATGCGGGTGTAGTTCAATGGTAGAACGGCAGCTTCCCAAGCTGCATACGAGGGTTCGATTCCCTTCACCCGCTCCAGTTTCCTAGTTCGACAAATCCCTCGCTTATGGCATGCTGCGGCTCTTATCGGGTGCAAAGGAAAAGGCATGAGCGGTTCGTCGCAATTTGGGAAACTGTACACGGCTGTCCTGGTTCAGAAGCTCTATCAGGCCGGACTGATCCGGCGCGTTGTCGATATCGGGGCAGGGGGCGGCACGTATAGCGAATTGCTGCGCGGGCATATGCCAGATTGTGACTGGCACGCCGTTGAAGTGTGGCAGCCCTATATTGATGAGTTCAATCTGACAGACCGCTATGACACGGTGCATCAGGTCGATGCACGTTTGTTTGATTGGGATCAGGTAAAGGGGGCCATCGATCTGGTCTTCTGTGGCGATATTCTGGAGCATATGGAAAAGCAGGAGGCGGAGGCGCTGGTTGATCGCATCCTGACGCATACGCGCTATCTGCTGGTTTCCATCCCAATCGTTCACTACCCGCAGGACGAAATCAACGGGAACCCCTATGAAGTGCATGTCAAAGACGACTGGTCACATGAGGAAGTGGTTGCGACCTTCCCTGACAGTCAGACCGCCTTTTTGCAGGGATCAATTGGCGTCTACATGTTAAGCCGACAGCAAGCCGCGCTGGCCCCGCTGTTGCTGGCCCATCAATTCATCGCGCCGCTGGTTGAGAAGAATTTGAACGACCCATCGGTCTATTGGCAGTAACTGCCAGCCTCTTGTGATCACGGCAGTTGCGGTCGCTTCTAGTGGTATTCAAGGCGTGGTAAATTTCCTACGGTGCGATGCTGACTGCTACTATGCCCAGCAATACTATGCCGACAGCAAATATGCCGATGACGAGACCCCGCTGCCATTTTGATTTCAACACGATCTTTCCTTGCCGCGCATCGACACCGCTTAGCTTTTCTGGCTGGTCGCGGTTATCTTTAGGGTCAGGCTGTTCCGTCGTATTTTCATTTTGTTGGCTCATAATGCTTCCATTTCCTTTCTGAGAATTCGGGATCACCCTTGTTAGACTTCTCTGCGGGCGGTTTCCCATGTTTCCGTCTGTGCAGACCCAACAAGGTTTTCCTGTGCGTCTCTGTTAAGACATCCCCGATCATAGTTGCGCTTGGAATATCGCCAGGCACGAAAGCGATCCTTAAAGTCTGACAGTCAAACGCATACGCTTTCATACCAAAACATAACTATAATTCACAAAAATGGTATTTCTGGTGATAGTATGTTTCGGGCTCTCCTTTCAGAATTCACACAACCAATAAAATAATTTTCATAGGGCTGTCATAAAGACTTTAATAATTACTTAGTAACAAAATTAACTCTGTCAACAAGTGTTATCGTATGAATCGTAGTATGCGTTTAATATATTCTAAATTTTAACTCTTATCCTGAAATTAGGGAATTATCATTCGATAATAAGTTATTTTATCCACAAATTACTGAAAGAAAGCCACTTTGTAATGAAGCGTTATTAAAAGATAACATTGAAATTTCGCAAATGATCAATACGTCTGTATCGACAATCATCGACGAATACTATCGAAGGAGATCAGAATGAGCGCTAAGGATGCATACGAAAAAAAAATAAAGGGTCGCCTGGCTGAATGGCGTGCTGACATAGATAAATTGAAAGCCAAGGCGGATCAGGCCGAAGGGGACACCCAGTTAGCCTATTATAAAGAGATCGAGGCGTTGCGTGCACAGCAGGAAAGTGTGCGCGATAAACTAGATGATCTTCGCGATGCCGGGGATGGTGCCTGGGAAGATATTAAATTGGGCGTCGAAAAAGCTTGGACCGACCTCAGCGATTCAACCAATAAAGCACTCTCCCGCTTTTAGGGAGCCATGGACAACAAGTCTGATCAGCAGCGCTGCTGATCAGGTTCGTTGCGGCTCCAAGAAAATGAATTTTGTCTGACCTGCGATCTAAGCTTCCTCTAAAGTAGGGGGATTCCTCGGATCATTATCTGAGACCAGGTCTGTAATTCCCCAATCCGCAGTGTTGAAGCGACCGCCATGGACGGTGCCTTGTCCGGTGGCCAGCGTCATCTTACGGCTGCGAACATCCTCCTGATAGAGTTTTCGGGACCCCAGGGCGACTTGCTCAGCGATGATTTCGCGGCGGCGTTGGGGCGTCGGGTCGATCTCTTCGGCCAGGGCCTCTTGGATCTGGGGGCCTTCATTGATGCCACCATTCTGCACCGCGATGTCAAAACACAAGGCCCGACCTTGCGGGTCGGTCAAGTCATAGCGATCCGAGTCGCGCTGGGCGATGGACCAGTATTTGGTGCGGGCGCGATCGATCTGGGCATTCTGCGCAGCCTCTGTCACGCCCAGCCTGGCAAAGCCACTGGCCCAGTCTTCCCGCAAATGAAGCTTTTGTGCGCCCAGGCTGATACCGTCGGCCCAGGTGATCTGGTCGGCCCGTGGACGCGTCAGAACATCGCGCAGTTCTGATGCCATCGCCCCGAAGGCCCGGTCCAGCGTGTCTGATGTATTGGAGTCGATGGCGCTTAATACTTTTGCCAATTCCCCGCCAGCCAAAGTGAATCCGATGATGCCCCAGGTGACGCCCGCCCCGTCAAAATTTCCAACAGCCTTTTGAAATCCATGCCCTTCAAAGGTGCTGGTCAGCGCCAGCGCAAGGTCGAAATCCGTGGGTTTTTCGCTGGTTGGAAACAACACCGGCCATGTGTCTTCATCCAAAGCGCCACTGTTAGGCAATCCGCTGTCGTGTTGAAAGGCGGTCAGCGCCGCCTGTGTGCCGCGCCCGAAGATCCCATCAATGCCGCGTGTGGAAAATCCTTGCTGTGTCAGGCCTTCCTGCGTGCGAAACACCAGCGCGCCGCGCACCGGCATGAAGCCGGAGACTGCCCTTCTTGCATAAATCTGTCCCATATACCCCCCAACAACCCGTCATGATAATGCTGGAAACCGTCTAATCATGGGGTTTATAATGAATATTAATTCAAATATCAATATTAATAAGAACAAAAAACAAACTATTGACCAGGAAAATAATGCCCAAACCCGGTCGGGTCGTCCGTGTCAGGGTCTGTCGGGTCGATGCCGTCTGGCAGTTGCCCTGCCAATGCTTCCAGCCTGTCCAGAATGGTGGGAATGTGATCGGGCTGGACCTGCAGAAAGAAATCACCGCCTGGCGCGATACGCATGGCGGGGCCTTTCAGGCAGCGATTCAGGCAGATGATGCGGGACAGCCGCGCATTGATGCGGCGTGCCCGAATGCCCGCTTCCAATGTGTCGGCCAGCGCGTTAGACCCTCGATCCCCGCCACAGCTGGGCTTGTTGCTGCCAACAGGATTAACACAGACCAGCAGGCGATACGGGGATGGGTCCTGCTGTGCCATGACCTTATCCTGCCAGGCCACCAGCCGCGATCCACCAGCCCGGATGGGCCAGGTCCGAGGCGGCCTTCCGGGCCTGGTCGGGGCAGTCATACAGTCCAAAACAGGTGGCCCCGCTGCCCGACATGCGGGATAACAGAATGCCCGGTGACCCGGCTAAATGACCAAGAACCTGACGGATGGAGGGGCAGATTTGCATTGCTGCCTCGGTCAGATCATTGGGTTCCTGCTGCAACGCCTCTGCCAGACTCTGGGCGGTCTTGCCCGGATTGAATGCCAGGGCTTTTTCAGAAAACGGGCCGAACCTTGCCCGAAAGACAGCCGGTGTCTCACACGGGCGACCCGGATTGATCAATACGATGCCAAGGGGCGGTAAGGGCGGCAGGGGGGAAAGATCCTCCCCAATCCCGGTCATGCGACAGGGCTTACTGATCAGACAGACCGGGACATCGGCCCCAAGCGCCAAGGCCAATCGGTTCAGATCCTCCGAAGGCAGGCTCAACGACCAGTGCTGGATCAAAAGGCGTAAAGCCGTTGCCGCATCGGACGACCCGCCACCAATGCCACCAGCCGCAGGCAGGGTCTTGGTCAAGGTAATCTGCGCCCTGGCCTCTATGCCCGCCGCCTGGGCAAGGCGTTGTGCGGCTTTCAACACCAGATTGCTTTCGTCCCTGGGAACCGCATCGGCGAAAGGCCCCTGAACGGTCAGGGTCAGCCGGTCCGCAGCAGAAACATCGATCCGGTCCCCGAAATCCGTGAAGGCGACAAGGCTGTCCAGCAGGTGGTAGCCATCGGCCCGGCGCCCGGTGATGCGCAGGCTGAGATTCACCTTCGCGGGCGCAAGGGCGGAGAGAGGCGGCGAGACTGTGGACATCGGGCTGCGCTATTTGCTGGAGGCTGAATCAACCGCATCCAGGCCCTTTTCCAACTTTTCCTCAACAGTGGCGCGCAGGTCCTCTTCCGGGTCCAGGGTCAAGGCATGTCCCCATTGATAGCGGGCTTCGAAGTATCGGCCCACCTTCCAGTAAGCATCCCCCAGATGATCGTTGATCACGGCTTCTGAAGGCAATAATTGAACCGCCCGCTCCAAGTGGATAACGGCCTCTTCATAATCACCCAATCGATAATAGGCCCAGCCCAGACTGTCGACGATATTGCCATCATTGGCCCTTTGGGCTACGGCGCGTTCGATCATGTCCAGGCCTTCTTCAACATTGATCCCCTGATCAATCCAGCTATAGCCCAGATAATTCAGGACGGCGGGATGATCCGGATACAGTTCCAGCGCCTGTTTCAGGGCTTTCTCTGCGGCCGGCCAGTTGTCTGTCCGCTCTTCGGTGATGCCTAAGAAGTAATACAGGGTCCAGTCGTCCGGGGTTACGGTCTTCACGCGCTCCAGGGCGCGTTTATAATACTCTTTGGCATCTTCAAACTCCCCCTGAATGCGCATGATCAGGCCCAGTTTGTTCAGGGCAGTCAGGTCATCTGGCCGAGCCTTAGCCAGGTTTTCCAGCCAGTCGATCGCGGCATCATCCTGTTTTAACTGGATCATGCTGTCGGCGATCCGCATCTTTGCATCCCAGCTGTAGCGGGAGCCTTCCGGGATTTCATTCAGGACACTGATTGCCGCATCATCCTGTTTCAGGCCTTGCAGCAACACGGCAACCACCATACGGCCGAATTCGTTCTCGGGATCCAGATAAACGCCCAGCCGGGCATAGCGCAAAGCGACCAGGGGCACCTGTCGCTGGATCTGGGATGACAGGTCAATCAGCGCCTCCGCCGCCCCTTGTTGCGGCGTTGCCATGATAGGGGACAGCGTCTTTCCCTCATCCATTTGGGCAATGTCATTGGCAACCAGATCATTATCCGGATGCAGCGCCTGATAACCTTTCAGAAGATCGCTGGCTCCTTGGATATTTCCCTGCATTTGTTTCGCCCGCGCCAGGGCACGGATGATTGCGTTCGGGGCGGCCTCCAGATTATCTGCCGTTGGGGATAACAGCGCCTCTGCCTCGGCAGGACGATTGGCCGCTAAAAAGATCATGCTGGCGTGCAGGTCATGGATCGCCTTGGCCTGTGGGTCCTCATTCAGTCCATCCAGCATCAGGATCGCGGCATCGGCATCGCCCTTTCCAAATTCCGCCCAGGCCGCCAGGATCGGGGTTGAATATCGTGCCATTGCGATGCGACGCGCCGGGTTCAGGACTTTCAACACACGATCCCAGTCTTCGCGCATCATGGCACCGACCGCCAGTGTCAGCGCCGCGATATCAACCTCACTGGGATAGACAACAATCTGGGGGCGCGCCAATTCTATCGCTCGGTCGATGTGCCCGGCATGCAGGTTCGCCAGCATCCCGCGGCGCTGTAACAGCGGATCATCTGGGTCATTGGAAAGAATTTGGTCCAACAAATCAGCCGCGCGTAAAAAATCATTCTCTGTTTCCGCCTGGCCTGCGGCAAGATAGGCCCCATAGATGCTGTGCATCTGTTTCGGTAAGGGGTCATTTGTAACATCCGCCCTGGCGGCAGGGGCCGTGATGGTCGCGGCCATCATCATTCCCAGGCCGCTGAGCAGTGCGCGTGCCGGGAAGGATTTCCACGGCGAGCAACCCGCAGTATGGGAATTGGAAGGGTAAGTGCGTGCTTGATAGCGGGTCATAAATATCTCTTTCGTCCGACAGGCGGGAAATTTAGGGATTCCCAACAGTACTAGACTCATAAGATAGAGAGACTCGTCGTTTCTTGCCACTATGTCTCGTAAATAAGGTGCAACGGTTTGGTCTTTTCTCTCGGATTTGTTTAAAATCATGTAAGAAGGGCATAGTATGCCCTACAGTGGGGTCAAGGACGAAGCGGGCAAATGGACCAGCCTTGCGCGCATTGGGTAGGAATTGAATGTGGACCGATCCGCTCTAGGGGGTGGTTGCGTCTTTATCGGCATTGGGGGGGCTGGCGCGGATTTGCTGACGGTGCAGCGCCCTCTGTGCCATATAATGCGGGCAAGATTGCTCGTGGATAGAGGGAATGAAGGCAGCGCGCTTCATTGGGATTGCGGTTTTTATCTTAACCTGCCTGGGCGGGAGCGTAGGTGCGCGTGCAGAACCCCTCGAACAATTGATCTCTGAAACTGTTGAAAATCATGATCGGGTCCAGGCCAGTCGGGCCCAGGTGGAATCGGCGCGGCAACGATCTCTGGTCGCTTTGGGGGTCTGGTATCCAAATCTGAACCTGACGGCGGGTGTTGAACGCTATCGATTGGAACGCACCGGTCAGGCGACCCAGACCGAACCAGGCCAGGACCTCACAGCCACGATCACGCAATTGCTGTGGGATTTCGGGGCCAGCAATGCCTCAATCGAGCGGTCGCGGCTGGAGTTCACCCAATCCGAAATCGGACTTGTGCAAGTCCGCCAGGACCTGACGGCAGAGGCGATTTCTGCTTACATCAATCTTCTGCGCAGCGCTGAAATAGTCGGGTTTGCGCAACGATCAGAAGAGAACATTCGCAAACAGACCGGGCTGGAAGAAGCACGCATCGAAGCGGGGTCAGGTCTTTCAACTGATTTGCTGCAGGCGAAAACGCAATTAGCAGGAGCCCAGGCCCGTCGTGTCGATGCAGAGGGTAACTACGAATTGGCGCTGAATCGATATCGTGCCGTATTCGGGGATGTTCCCGGTGATCTGGCCGTTATGCCCGGCATTGATATCGACCGCAGCTTTGTTCCCGAAAGCCTGGATGCAGCGCTGCAGCAGGCTTTCAGCGGCAACCCGCAAATTCGATTGACCAGTCTGGATATATCCATCGCGCAACAGGATCGCATTGCCGCCAAAGCAGAAAACTTCACCCCGACATTTGAAATGATCGGCGAGCGCAGCATGCTGAAAAACGATGGTGGCACCATTGGGCGCAAGAACGAATCGTCGATTAAGCTGCAACTTAGCTTCCCCTTTAATCTGGGATTCACCTCCATCAATACATTGCGGGCGGCGCAATCGGATGAAGTGGCTGCGACACGGACCATGGGGGATTTGGAACGCACCATTGAAGAGCGCGTTCGCAATGCCTGGAAACAATTGGAAACGGCGCGCCTGCGGTCTGGATATCTGTTCGATCAGGCCGGCATTGCGCGCGCCTTCCTTGAAGTCGCCATTCAGGAACGCAGCCTGGGTCAACGATCCTTAATCGATGTTCTGGCGGGTGAAACGTCGCTGATCAATGCACAAAGTGATGCGGTTGCTGCAGAGGCGGAGGTGTTATTGGCAATGGTGGAATTGCTGTCCGCTGCGGGCGCGCTGGAATATGATGTGATCAAAACAGTGCCGCGCCCGGATCGCTCTGAAATGCTGGCGCCGATCGCGACCTTGTCTGACCAGATGGCGCCAGACCCGGCAATGGATTTACTGCTGTCCCCCACCGGTCAAGGGGGCACCTTGGATCCGTCGGCCCCGCTTGATCCGTCCCAGATCAATTCCAGTCAGGAAACGGGCCAGGATGGCAGCGTTTTTACGCCGCCCGCCCCACAATCATCCTTAACCGCGCCAACGGAACCCCCAACCTCTGCACTGACCCCCGATGCGCCAAAGGTTCCAGCGGAACCGCCAGCGCAGACTCAGGAAGGCTTGCGCAGCATGTTGGAGGCCCCTCCCAGTTTCGAAACGGACACCGACCCTGTTCCCGATCCTGCCAATGCGCCATCCTTGCCGCGGCCTGATCCGCCCAATGAACCGCCGCGCGCGTCAGTCGAACCGATACCGCAGCCGACAGACCCATCCCCGCCCGAGTCCTCGACGGGTGGGGCTGCAACGGATTCTGACCCCATACCGGACGCGGAAGCTGCACCAAAAGGGGAACTCGACAACCCGCTGTTTAATTGGGCACAATGACCCAGACCCGACCACGGTATGAATGATGGAAGGGACTTTTGGTTTTCGGCCTGTTGGGAGGTCCGCATAATGGGGCGCGCAGAAAATGGGTGAGCTTTGGGCACGGTTGCAGCGCAGACCCACACAGGCAATGCTGATCCTGATCGCATCACTGTTGGCGAATGTTCTGGGGTTGGCCTCTTCGCTTTATGTCATTCAGGTTCTTAATCGCTACGTTTCCCATGGCGTTGATTCGACCTTGTTCACGCTGACCAGCGGCGTGCTGTTGGCGATTCTTTTCGAACTCGGCTTTCGATGGAGCCGTTTGAAGCTTGCGGCCACTTTGTCTGGAGAACCGGATCATAATCTGGGCGTTGGGGCCTATGGCGTCCTGACGACCGCGCGCCTCAGCGATTTGGAGAAAGTTCCATCCGGAGAGCGTCGGGAGGCATTGTCAGGCGTTGAGCAGGTGGAAAGCGCATTTTCCGCCCCGAATATGACAGCAATTTTCGATCTGCCCTTTGCCTTGTTGTATGTGGGCGCGATCTTTCTGTTCAGCCCTATTCTGGCGGGCATTGTGTTCACGACGATATGTGTCGTTGCGATTCTGGGGGTGACCAATCAGATCGTGCTGCGACCCATGAGTAAGAAAATCGCAGAACATCAATCGATTGGGCATGGGCTGATCAGCACAACGACTTCAACAGCGGAAAGTGTCAGGGCCTTTGGTGCGGGCCATCGCTTGATCGAAGATTGGGCAAAGAACCTGCAGGTGGTGCAGGCGTTGCGGCGGCGCTTGGCGCGTCGTCAGGGGGGGCTGCAGTCTTTAACACAAAGTGCGCAGGGCATTATGAGTGTTGCCGTCATCGGTGTCGGGGCGGCGATGGTGGTGCGGGGAGAATTGGATGTAGGCACGATGATTGGTGCCAACTTGCTGGGTGCGCGGGCGTTGCAGCCGGTCACCCGGTTTGCGCAATTGTCAGAAGCGCTGGTCCGATCCCGCCTGGCTATGGATCGTGCACGGGCGCTGGTAGGCCTGCCGGTGGAACCCAGTGAAGGATCCGCCTTGCGCGATTACAGTGGGGCACTGGAAATTCGGGATGTCGCCTATACACCCCCTGGCGCCCCGACGCCCTTGTTTGAGGATCTGTCGATCCGCCTGGACCCGGGCGCCGTGGTCGCGCTGGTGGGGCGCAACGGGGCGGGAAAGACGACCTTGGCCCGATTGATTGCGGGGCTGATCCAACCGGATCGGGGGCAGATTCTGGCCGATGGTGTCGATCTGCGGCAATTGGTGCCCGCATGGTGGCGGCGGCAACTGGTTTATCTGCCACAGGAACCGACCTTCATTAATGGCACCATTCGCGATAATCTGCGCATGCTAAAGCCCGATCTGACCGATGAAGTGCTGGAGGCGATTCTGGAGCGCAGCGGTGCCGCCCGGTTCGTTCACGAGACGGAAAAGGGTCTTGATACCCTGATCACGAATAATGGGATGACCCTGGCCCGGGGGGTGCGCCGCAGGCTTGCCGTGGCGCGCGCACTGGCCTCTGGCGGGCGTTTGGTGATCTTTGACGAACCGACCGAGGGGATGGATGAAGAGGGCATTCGTCAGGTCTACGAATCCCTGATCCAACTGGCCCGGGCGGGTCGGACAATCATCGTTTCATCCCACGATCAGCAGATCATTCGGGGGGCACAGATACTGGTGGATCTGGATGCGAAGCCACGGCCGACCGTTAAGGTTCTGTCCAAGGAAAACCCCGGCGCATCGAAAGATTGGAACGCGGGCGCGCGCGGTCAAAATCCCGCGCCTAAGCCTCGGGCGAAAGCAGCGCAATGAAGCAGGTACAGCGTAGAAACAGGTCGGCATGATGACTGCGAAACAGGATAAATCGCCAATTGAATCAGCCACCGGGGCAGTGGGCTTTATCGTGTTGGCGGGGGCCTTTGTTGTGGCCTTTGCGGTATGGACCTGGTTTGGCAGCCTGGACATCGTCAGCGCCACAGTGGGGGAAGTCGTGCCCGCCAGCCGCGTGCGCCAAATTCAACATCTGGAAGGCGGCATTGTTGCGGATATCCAAGTGCAGGAACGTGAAATCGTTGAACCTGGACAGATCATGTTCGTTCTGGATTCAACCCAGATTGATGCGGAAGTTGCAGAGCTGCGGGCACGTCTGACTGGCCTGCGGATTGAAATTGCGCGTTTGAATTCAGAACTGGCAGGCAGAAGCGATGCTGATTTCCCAGAGGACCTGATAGAACGTGTGCCCGATCAAATTGAGGCGGCCCGCCAATTGATGGAAACGCGGCGCAAGCGACTTGCGGCGGAGTTTAATGTTCAGCGCCAGTTGATCGCCCAGCGTCGTCAGGAAATTGCAGAAGTATCCGCACGTCTTGAAACCGCAGCGGCCACCCGAGGGTTTCTGCAGGAACAGATCAAGATATCCGATACGCTGTTGAAACAGAATATCACCAACCGCATGACCCATATCAACCTGTTGAAGGATCTTGCGACGCTGGAGGGGCGGGTCAAGGAAGACCGTGCCATGGCGCAACGCACGCGCGCAGGCATGGAAGAGGCCCAGGCGAGGCTGACGGAAATTGCCGAGAAGTTTACCGAAGAAGCCCGCGCGCAGTTGAACGCATCAGAACGCGAGTTTCAGGAATTGAGCGAACGTCTGCGGAAATTTGAAGACAGCCAGTCCCGCATGATCATTCGCTCGCCGGTCGCGGGGATTGTTAAGACCATCGCGGTCAGCACGATCGGGGGCGTGGTGCGCGCCGGGGATGTTCTGGCGGAAATTGTGCCTATGGAAGAGCGGCTGGTGATTGATGCCAGAATGCCGCTGGATGATATCGGATTCGTCCGCCCCGGACAGTCGGCACAGATCAGCCTTACTTCCTCTGATGCGGCGCGATTTGGCAAATTGGACGGAACTGTGGTGGGTGTCAGTCCTGATGCATTACTGGATGAAGACGGTGTTCCCTACTACTCGGTGCGCATAGAAACCGCAGCCCAGATGTTCAAAGATGGTGATTTAGAGTATCGTTTGTATCCGGGGATGCGCGTGTCCAGCAGCATCATCATTGGCCAGCGCCGCATAGCCCAATATATTTTAGACCCCTATGTTCGCTCAATGCGGGCTGCACTGCGAGAACGCTAGACTTTTCAGATGTAGTGCTAGCGCTTTGATAATATTTTAGAATTTCTTGTTTCAATTTATGTAATGCGTTCTGGGAAATATGCTCAAATCAGAAAATGCAGAATTTTCTGAACACGGTTTTAAAAAATTATATAAAATTTTACGAAAAATATTATAAAAAATGTGGCAAAGTTAATTGGGCTTCCCATATAAGAGTCGCAATTTTACGGTGTTTTAGGCTAAAATGTAGGGAATTGGGCTAGTAACTGATGTAAACTGCCAAGCGCTCCAATTCGGATTCCGCTGGGAAACGGGGACTAAAATCGATGGCTGATACGATTGAGGATGTTCAGGCTCAAGGGGGGGCGTCCAGCATAGCTGGCCTGCCAACAGATGTTTTTGACAACCTTCTAATCGCGATCTCAGCCGGGGAGAATGTTGAAGAAGCGCTGAATGCGGTCCGCGAGTCCATGCGCGAAGCCGCTATCGATGCCGGGGCCAGCACTGCCGCAGCAGATCAGGCGGCTGATGTTTTTCTTGAGACCTTCCAGAACGAAGTATTTCTTTCGAACCGAGCCCCCCGTGATGCGGTGGACTATGCCGAACAGGCGATGCAGCAATCGATTGACACATTTGACGCTGCGCAGGGTCAGTCTCCGGCAGATGCACTGCTGGCGGCGATTGCTTCCGGTCAGGGCGTAGAAGAAGCCGTTTCCCGGGTCGTTGGCGACATGATTGCTAATGGCGATGCTCCCCAGGACCCCGCCGCTATTGAGGCGGCCTTCTTGTCCGAATTGCAGGAATCTCTGGCGCAAGGCAGCAGCCCGCAAGCGGCGCTGGACTCGGCCTCTGTTGCCGCCGACGCGCAATTGACCAGCCAGCAGCAGGCATCCGTCCCAGTTGAAAATTCCATCCTCTCCTCGTTGGCCAATGGCGACAATGTTGGGGACGCCCTGTCAGATGCCGCCCGTTTGGCCGGTGGCGATGCGAATGCCTTTGCAGATAATCTGGAAGCCGCCTTGTCTCAGGGAATGGGGGCCGATGACGCACTGGCGGATGCGACACAGGCCGCAACGGATACGGCAGCAGCAAAGCAGGCCGGAGAAGTTGATCTGGATGCGGCGGGCCGGTTGGCTCAATCCCTGGCGCAGGGTGAAAATGTTGCCAATGCGCTGCAAGAGGCGGGCGGTGGTGAGGCGTTCGCCGCGACGCTGGAACAGTCTCTGGCCGCTGGGAATGACGCTGGGCAGGCTTTAGCGGAGGCCGATAGTGCTCAACAGCAGCAAGACGCCAATGCGGATGCGCAATCTGTTCCGCTGTCGGCTGCTGATAAATTGGCCGCCGCCCTGGCCAATGGCGCGGATGCGGAAACTCTTGCGCAATTAAGCGGTAATTCTGATTTTGCGGATGCGCTGGAACAAAGCCTTGCATCGGGGGAATCTCCCGTCAATGCAATGAATGATGCCCAGCAAGCGGCACAGGAAGCCGCAGCAGTCGCGCAGGCCCAGGACGTGCCCTTGTCCCCTGCGGATCAATTGGCGGCATCCCTGGCTTCTGGTGATAATGTCGATGACGCCATGGCGAATGCCGGTCAGGGCGATGCGTTCGGGGAGGAACTGATATCCTCTCTGGCGGATGGTCAGGCACCCGGCGATGCATTGGCCGGGGCAGCGGATGCGCAACAGGCAGCAGATACGACCAGTCAAAATCAATCCGTGCCTTCTGATCCCGCCGCAACCGCATTGGCGCAAGGGGGCGATGCCGCAAAAGATGTTAATCTGGCCCAGGCCGTCGCCGATGCGACCGGCACGACCGGCGGTGAAACGACGGATCAGGGCAGCCAGACTCAGGCTGGACAAGAACAGGCTGGACAAGAACAGGCTGGACAAGATCAGGCTGGACAACAGCAAACCGCGGATGGCGCAGCCACTGGCGATACCGGCACATCGCAACCTGCCGCGACGACAACGGCAGATTCGTCGGGTCAGCCATCTGGTGGAAACACCGGGCCTGCGACATCACAACAGGCCAGCACGGACCAAGCCGCCCCTCAACAGACGACAAGTGACGAAGAAGCTGCCCCCTCTCAGGAGACGCAACAGCAAGTCGCCTCTGAGGATACCAAGACCGAGACCGGTGAAGATGGCGCGGATCCACAAACCGAGTCCGATACTGCGGAATCCGTTGAACAGGTTGCCCAGGGCCCTGGCGAGGGCGAAAATTCCGACACCGCCACCGGCGATGATGAGGCAACGGGTCAAGGCGTGACCGAAACCATTCAGGTGGCGGATGCTGGGACCGGGACCGAAGAACAGGGGAACACCCAGAATCAGACTGAAGACCCTGCGCCGGAAGGGGGCGGGTCCGATCAGCCAACGGATGAAGAAATCGCGGCCTTGCAGGAGATTGAATCCGCAGCCGGTGGGAATACGAATACCAATAATTCGTCGCCGCGTGGGCCAAATTTTGAGAATAACCTCAATCCAGGACCGTTCGGCAACACCACGCCGTCCTACACGCCCAGCAGTTTTGGCCCGTCGACAACGACCACGCCGACACGGACGACATCCCAGACAACATCACAGGATACGGCACCGACCCAGACCACAACGCCGGTTAATCTGAATCCCATTGTGACCAGCGATACCGGGGCCGGGACCGAAAACCAGACCTTGTCCCTGTCTGTCCTGAGCAATGACTACGATCCGGATGGTCAACCTTTAACCATTACCGCAGCCAGTGTGCCACAAGGCAAGGGTACCGTTCAAATCGCCGGACCTGTGGTGACATTCAACCCCGGAACCGATTTTGATGATCTGGACGCCGGGGATACGGAAAGCATTACAATTTCCTATACCGTGTCTGATGGGGTTGGCGGGTCTGCCTCCAGCACCGTTTCTGTGGTCGTGACGGGCACAAACGATGTGCCGGTAATTGATCTGGCGGACAGCACCGTGACAGGTGCTGCGACGGAAGCAACCGATAATGCGGAGCCCGGTGATCCCGATTTGACCGCTGCTGGAGAGCTTAAATTCATCGATGTGGATGCGGATGGCACGCATACAGTAAATGTCACCCCCTCGTTTGGCGTCGCGGGGATTTTGACTGCAGCGATCACAACACCGGCTGTGGGTGCGACGGGCACTGTTTCCTGGGATTACACAGTGCCAGAGGGAAGTTTTGATTATTTGACCACTGGCGAAACGGCGACGGAAGTCTTCCGTGTCACCGTGACCGATGATCAAGGAACGACAGCGTTCCAGGATATCACCGTTACGATCACCGGGACCAATGACAGCCCGATTGCCGTCGCGGATGTCAGTTCAACGTCTGAGAATACGGTCAAGACGATTGATGTTATCGCCAATGATACGGATGTTGATAATGCGACGGCGTCCCTTTCTTTGACGGCGGCTTCCGTCGCCCCGGGGCAAGGCACGGTCAGCATCGTCGGCAATCAAATTCAATACAATCCTGGCACTGACTTCGAATCCCTTGCGGTTGGTCAACATGCGGTCGTGCAGATTTCCTACACGGTAACCGATCCCGGCGGATTGACGTCTGTGTCCACCGTCGATGTGACCGTGAATGGCAGCAATGATGTGCCCTTGGTTGCTGGCCCGATTGCTGTCGCACCTGTGACTGAAGATAGTGGTTCGCTCGCAATCGACCTGCTGACAGGGGCCAGCGATATTGACGATGGGACAAACCTGGACACAGCCTCGGTTGCTGTAACATCCGATGATGGCCATATCGTTTCTTTCTCCATCGACAATGACACCGGACAATTGACGATTAATTCCAGTCAATTCGGATATCTGGATGATGGGGAACAGGTGGCACTGTCTGTCACTTATAACGTAGTTGATGGTGACGGGGGCTCCGTGCCCAATACCGCCAGTGTGGTGGTCACCGGGGCGAATGATGCACCGCGTTTCGTGACGACGGGTGTTACAATCACCAATGAAAATTTTGAATCCGGTGCGAATGGCTGGTCGGATACGACCGTAACGACGGTTGATGGATTAACCCAATTCCTGGGGAATTTCGGTCAGGGCGGCGCGACAGAAAAAGCCTTCATCATTCCAAATGGGGCAAATGGCGTCAGCTTCAGCTTTGATTTCTACGAGATGGATTCCTGGGATGATGAAACCTTCACGGTTTCGATCAATGGCGATCCGATCCTTCAAAAAGTCTTCGGGCAGGTCGGGGATCAAAGTGATGCGAATTTCACGCTGAAAACGCTTGAGGATGCGGATTTAGGTCTGGCCGCATTTAATGATCAGGTTTACGGCGTAAGATTTAGCCTGAGCGCGGCGCAATTGGCTGCGTTCCCAGATGACGGGCTGGGGAATAAGATCGTTACGCTGGGCTTCAGTTCCACGCTGAACCAAGAAATTGGTGACGAAAGCTGGGGCGTCGATAACCTTCGGATATCCACGAATGTTTCGGCGAATGCAGCCGGTTTTGAAGACACAACCATCGCCATTAACGGTTTGAAAGTTGGGGATGTCGACGGCGACGACCTGACTGTCACGGTTGATGTTCCAGACGGTATCCTGGATTTAACCGATGGGGGCGCAGGGGCCACGTTGCAAAACAGTGGGTCAACTTCTGTGACCGTTTCCGGTACTGCCGCGCAGATCAATGCGGCCCTGGCGACCCTGACCTATACGCCAGAAGACAATGCCAATGGATTGGTTCCAGTCAGCCTGTCTGTGAATGATGGGACGGTCACGACCAATTCCAGTTTTGATATCATTGTCGCCCCGATTGAGGATGCGACGGTCATTTCTGCGCCGGAAGTCCTGAATGTGACCGGTGTTGGCTCCAATGGTGACGATGCCAGTTTCTCCTTCGCCATAGCTGAAAATTTCAACACATTCCCGACGACGCAAGGGACCGTAGAGCTTTGGCTGAAAACAGCCGACCAGGCAGGCGCTGTTGCTTCCTATGCAGTGCCGGGGTCTGCCAATGAGTTATGGATCACCCTGACGGGCGGCGATATCAACATTTGGCTGAATAATACCAATCTTGAGACGATCACGACCGTCAATGTGACCGATGATGCCTGGCATCATCTGGCGCTGTCCTTTGGGCCAAATGGCGGGGATACGGTGTTTTATGTGGATGGCAATCCTGTTGCGACCCTTCCGGCGACAGCAGCCCTAGAGGCGGGGGGAACCTTAGTGTTGGGCGCAGATCAGGATGCGGTTGGCGGTGACTTCCAGTCGTCGCAAGCGCTGGACGGTCAGATTGATGGCGTGCGCATCTGGGATTCTGTGCGCAGTCAGGCGGAAATCAATGCGGTCATGGGGCAGGAATTGGATCCTGCAATGAATCCTGATCTGATTGCGGATTACCGGATGGACGGCTCTATGGTCAGTGCGGTGGATGGTGCCCCTGACCTGGTTCTCAACAATGCCAGCCTGACCTCTGGTGGGGTTAATGCGATTTCTGGATTGGAAGATCAGCCGATTTCTCTGGCGGATATCGATATCGCAAATGTTGATGGCGACGTATTGACGGTAACCCTGACCAGTGCTCAGGGATCGATTTCCGCCAATGCTGGTGGCGGGGGCGCGTTTATTGTGCCGTCGGGGAATGGTGTCTCAATTACAGGCCTTGCAGTGGATGTTCGCGCGGCGATGGATACGGCCAGCTTTACCGGCGATCCAGGCTTTTTTGGCACGGCCAATGTGGATATCACCGTTAATGATGGCGGCGTGACACCGGTTGTCAGCACTGTCGCGGTACAGGTTCAGGAAATCCCCAATGTCGCGCCAATCGTAACGGCCGTTCAGAACTCGACCGGGGCCCTTATACAGGATGGGGTCGACAGCAAATCCACCATCGCCCATTCGGCCGCCTTGGATTTCGGCGGGGCAACCCCGATGTCGGTCGAATTACGGATCAAGACTTCTGATGATGTGAACAGATTGCAGACCCTGTTTGATAAGTCAGACACCAATGTGGTCGATTCCTCACCCTTTAGGCTGCATATGGCGGATGGTGCCATTCGCGTCTGGAATGTCAGTGTTGAACCGTCGACCCCTCCCAACATACTTCAACCAAACACATGGTATGATATTGGCGTCACCTATGACGGGGCCAATTTGAAAATTTACATCGACGGTATCCTGATGTCCGATGCCCCCTTCACCATGGGGCCTTCAAATGACAGCCCCTGGAATATCGGTGATGACAATATTGGCAGCCGGGATTTTCAGGGTCTTATCGATGATCTGCGTGTTTGGGATGTGGCCTTGTCTGAAGAGGAAATCCAATCCCATATCGGCGCTGAAATTGCCGATCCACCAAATGAGCCGGGCCTGGTGGCGCTGTATAATTTTGAAGGATCGTTTAACGGCGAAGTTCCGGACCAGACCGGCAACAGCAATCCCGTCGTCCTGAGCGCTGGCAGCAACATCGTGCCCTTGTTGACGGTTGCAGAGGGTGATGTCGCAAACAGTTCACTGCTGGCCAGTGACGGGAATGGCGATCCGCTCAGCTATTCTGTGCTGACCAATGCCAGCAATGGATTTGTTGTGGTCAATCCGGACGGTACTTTTGCCTATACCCCCAATCCCAACTATGTCGGAGGGGATGAATTCACCCTGCAGGTATCGGACGGTCAGGGCGGCGTCACAAATCAACAGATCGCGGTCAATGTCACGACCCCATTCCTCAACAATACACCTCCGATGGGTCATGGTGACAGTGTTGTACCCAGCGCCAACTTTACCGGTGCAAATAGCTATGTTGATGTGCCCCCCTCGCTGGTTAACGGAATGACAGCAGGAACCATCGAAACCTGGGTCTATCTGGATAGCAACACCCAGGCACGGATATTCTCTCAACAGGCGAATTTCACCAATACGATGGCACTCTTGTCTGTGGAAAACGGCGCCGTGACCTACAAATCCCATAATGGCAGCGGAACCATCACCAGTTCGGCGTCACTGAATACCGGTGAGTGGCACCATATTGCGGTGACTTTCACGGCGGCTGAGGCAAATCTGTACATTGATGGACAACATGACTCTACTCTTGCCGGTTCTGGCGGAATAGGATTTTCGATTCCGCCGGTTACGGAATCTTTGGTGAATAATGCTTCCATCGGGGCTCTTATCTGGGATGGTGGACAGCAGTATATGGATGGTCAATTAGCTGAGTTCCGTATTTGGGACACGGCACGTACGGCTCAACAGATTGCGGACAATTATCTGGTACAGGCGGATGGTGCGGAAAGTGGACTTCGCGCGCTGTATGATTTCTCAGACCCCATTACGAATGGAGACCCGGTCACCGATCATGCGGGAACGTTTGATGGGGTCTCCCATGACGTAGATTCCGACATTGCCTCTATTCCCGGCTTTGGCGATAGCATTGATTCGCAGAATGCCTTTGCCTTTGATGGAACCAATGCGGTTTATATTGATCACAACGCCGCGCTGGATCCTGGCAATGGCAGCCTGACCGTAGAGGCCTGGTTCTACTGGGCCGGGTCGGCTGCGACCAATGATCTGGATTACCTTGTATCCAAGGGGAATACGCAGAATTCCGATGATATCGGCTATTCTATCCTGATCGACGATGACACATTGCTGGTGCGCACTGCGACGCTTGATCCTGGCAGCAAGGGGGAATCCGAAATTTCCCTGACCGGCCTGAATGAGGGCTGGCATCATGTTGCCATGGTCATTGATCAGTCTGGCGCCACCAGCGAAATTCGAGGGTATCTGGATGGGGATGGATCGGGCTGGAGCACCGAGCCGGGTTATTCCAGCACATTCAACAATGGCGCGATCACTACCGCCGAACCCTTGGCACTTGGTGCCCGCAGCGATGGGCTGGGTGAAAATTATGAAGGGGCGCTGGATGATGTCCGTGTTTGGAACACGGCGCGCAGTGAGGCGGAAATTCAACAATCCATGACACGGGAATTGACGGGCGGGGAAAATGGCCTTGTCGGCTATTGGACCTTCAACGAGAATTCAGGCAATACCGTTCTGGATAGTTCCGTAAATGGTATCCACGGGACGGTGACCGGGGACGATGGTCGTGAGAATATGGTAGACTTTTCCGTCAGCAGCGCTGGAAACTACAAGGGTCTGCTGTTGGGCGGCGATGTGGATGGCGATCATCTGTCTTATGCGATTGCGGCGGGACCAGATCATGGGTCGTTGAATCTGGATGGAAACACCTTTGTCTATTCTCATGATGGGTCGCCTACAGGTCATGACACCTTCACGGTGGAGATTTCCGACGGAACAGATACAATAACCCAGCACATTGACGTGACGGTTGTCTAAAACGGGCTCCAAGGTAAGACTGGCCCCCAGCCATCGCGGTGCAATTGGGGTTACTTTTTAGGGGCGGGCTCGTGTTTCAATCAGTATGGCGAACGGTTTTCGGCAATTGGCCGATGACCAAGCGGAATATGTTCCTGGTGATCTTGCTGGCGATGGCTACGATCGCAGGGGTATTTTCCTTGATCACACGGGTCACCGTTCTGGACCTGGATTACAACAATCCGTTTCGTCTGGCGGTCGTTGGCCCGATGGAAGGGCCAGATGCTGCGATTGGCGCGACCATGGTGCGTGGCGCAGAACTGGCCGCTGATCTGGTGAATGAATCCGGCGGGATTCGGGGGCGCGCCGTCGTGGTTGAAGGAATCAACGACGGGAATACGGTCGCCGACGCGGTTGAAGCCGCCCGCGATCTTGCGGCGCGCACGGATGTCGTTGCGGTCATTGGTCATTGGAGTCCGCAAGCAACCGCGGCTGCGGAACCGATCTATGAAGCCGCTGGCGTGCCGATGATATCCACCGCGCCAACGACGGCGCGCAGCGATGCGGCATCTGACACCCAATGGGTATTTCACACCGTCTATGATGAATTGTCCCAGACGCGGTTTCTGGCGAATTATTTGCGCAATGTGATCGGTCAGGAAACGGTGTCTATCATTCATGAAGACACTGCGCGCGGGCGCATGCTGGCAGAGGCGTTCGATGCGACGTATCGCCGGTTTGGGACCAAGGTCCTTAATTTCTGGTCCTATAATCCAAATGATTTGGGAGCCCTGTCAGATCGTGCAACCGCCATTGCACAAGAAATGCGCGACAAGAAACTGACGGGCGACATTTTCGTTCAGGGCGGTGCGCCCCAGGCCGCGCGGATCGTGACCGGGCTGCGGCAGGGCCGCGTCCGCAATGGCATTGTCGGCCTTTCCAACATGGCGACAGGTGCCTTTGTCTCCGAAGTTCAGTCGATCCTGCCGGAAGGGGAGCCCGCAGCCTCCATTACCAATGGCATCTTTGTCACGACACCGCTGTTGTTTGATACAGCGACAGAAGTTGCCCAGAACTTCCGAACAGACCATTTGGCACGATATGGCACCGCCCCGGATTGGGTCGCGGCATTCTCCTATGACGCAGCCCGGATGGCCGTGGATGGCATTATCGCAGATATTGGGCAAAGCCCGTCTGACGAAGTCCCGGCGGATGCAGCGGATATCGGTGCATTGCGGGGTGCAGTCCGGGATTTCCTGGCAGGTCTGGACCATCCGGAACGCAGCCATCGTGTTGTCGCAGGGGAACGGTATTTCGGAAAGAATGGGGCAAATACAACCAGTGTTCAGATTGGTCTGTATAACGGTTCCAGCATGATTTCCGCGCTGACCCAGTTACAGCCTATTCTGGAACGCGGCGTGACCGGTTTCCTGGATCTGGTTCAGGAAGGCAAGGTTCTCTATGTGAATGATAAATTCATGTATAAGACCAATGTCGTCTATACCGGCGTTCAATTGTTGAATGTTGAGCCGGTTCGGGAAGGGCCCAGTGATGATCAGCAAATACTGGAAGATCGGTACAAGATCGATTTTCTGATCTGGTTTAGATATCGCGGCGAATTCGAACCTCAAGATGTCGTCTTTTTGAATGCGGTTGAACCGATCCATTTGACCGATCCGGACAAGACAGGCCTGGATGGCGATCTTAAATATGTGTCATATCGCGTCTCAGGCCAGTTCAAGACAGAGTTTTCCAATATCAAGCATCCCTATGGCACGGTTTTGGCCGGGCTGGGTTTCCATCATCGTCTGCTCAGTCGCAACAATCTGATGTATGTGACCGATGTATTGGGCATGGGATTGGTAAAGACGCGCAGCGACGTACAGCCCCTGGTGGTCAGCAATTCGGGCGGCAATAATGAAGCGGGCTTAGAGGACGAGGCGTCCGATTGGCTGGCGTGGCTTGGCATTGATGAATCATCCCTGGACATCGCTGCCTTGTTTGGTGAGGGGCCCAGCGGTGACCCTTTGCTGGATGGCCTGCAGTCCCGGCGAGTCTTTGCCAGCCTGCCGGATTGGGCACCGGAGCGCAGTTGGATTTCGCAGGAAGTCTATCAGGGAACGGGGGAAGGCGACCCCGCCTTTGTTGGCTTTGGAAAGCAGGCGGCTGAATTTACGCGCATTGATCTGGGGGTTATACTGGGACCGGCGGGTTTGGATCCCGCCGATGCCATTCCTTACAACTGGTTCGTCTATCTGTTTATATTTGCGGTCGTTGCGCTGTTATTCGCAGCCATTATGGACCGCAAGGACCGGGGTCAGTTCTGGCGGTTCCAGACCTTGGGGATCCGCGTGATTGGCTGGCCGGTTCTTTTGATTTCTGCTGGAACCCTGCTATTGGATTATTCCGCCCAAACCCTGCCGGATGCGGTTACCGATGGCATCGTGCTGTTCTTCGACTGCCTGTGGTGGCTGATACCGGCGCGCCTTCTGGTCATCAGCCTGGAGCGATTTGTCTGGGTTCCGATAGAGGAACGATCAGGTCGCCGTATTCCCAATGTGGTGCGATTGTTTGGGGCAGGCACGATCTATCTTTTGGCCATCTTTGGTGTGATCGCCTTCGTTTTTGATCAGCAATTGACCAGTCTGCTGGCGACATCAGGCTTGCTGGCCATGATCATTGGTCTGGCTATTCAGGCCAATATCGCAAACATCTTTTCCGGCATCGTGTTGAATATTGAACGCCCTTTTAAGGTTGGCGATTGGGTGATGGTCGGGGATATGATCGGGCTGGTCACCGACATTACCTGGCGCACGATGCGGCTCAGCACCCGGGATGGCTATAATGTCAGCATTCCAAACGGTCAGGTCTCTGAATCCCTGATTCAGAATTTCTCCACCGGCGACATGGTTCGGTTCAGCGCTGAATTCTTTGTGCCGGAACGGTATCGACCAGATGAGGTCGAACGCTCAATCAAGGCAGCTGAACAGCCGGTCCGGGATAAATTGTCAGACGCCCTGGGCCGCAACGACGCGCTGGATATGTACACCTGGCGGTATGATGGTGTGAAGGTGTTCGAGCTGGGCCTGTTCCATCGATATCGCGTGGATTTCTGGATCGATGAATATGACGACTTCGAAATTGTGCGCGATACGGTCTATGCCGTTGTTTTTGATCAGTTTTGTATTGATGGGATAGAACAGGGACCGGCGCCGACGGAAATCTCGCTGATGCGCCACGAAAAAGCGGATGCCTTACCCGCCGGGCGGACGATAACCGCTGATGGTCCGGCAAAATAACGATGAAGGATCAGGAAGCCCTATCGGGTTTGTCAAAGGTGACAACCCGGGCAAAGAAGGCGCGGCGCGTGTTGTGGTGGCGCAAGCCTGACGCAATACCCAACTGTTCCAGCGGGTCGCGGATATAGTCGCTGTAATAGGGCTCATGGAACGCCATGGGAAAACGATCCAGCAGTTTATCATAAGGGCTATGATCACCGATCTGAATGGAATCGACGATAACCAAACGCCCGCCCGGTCGCAGGACGCGGGCCATTTCCGCCATCACGCGGCGGCGTATCTTTCGCGGTAACTCATGGAACAGAAAAATGCAGGTCATCAGGTCCGGCCCCATATTATCCGCCAGGGGTAACTGTTCGCCCTTGCCCAGCACCATGGAAAACGCACCGGGCCAGCGCCGCAGATTGTTTCGTGCTTTACGCAGATAGTTCTCACTCATATCCAGGCCCATCACGTGCAGGGCGGGATGGGCGCGCTTGGCATCATGCAGGAACCTGGCGGTGCCACAGGCGACATCCATCAATTGCCGGCCTTCCGCCCTATGGACGCGCAGCCAATCGCCAATCGGGACAAGCGCCTGTCGACGCATCGCATCGGCACCACCTGTGAAAAGAACTTCAACCTGATGGTCATACAGGGCGGCACTGTCATCGGTCAGCCAGCCGCCAGATTGGTAATGGAAATTCTGCATGTAATATCGGGGGCGTCGGGCCGTGGTGACATCCTGAAAAACGTCACTATTGGCTTTCAAACGACGCCGCAAATTGACCGCGGGGACATCCCTGATGAACCGTGCGGCATTGCGTAGCATCTTGATCGGGGACGCTAGAATATCTGCAGGGGGCGGGTAATAGCCGTTTTCCACATTCTGCCAGTCCTGGCGCTGCAAACCGCGCAAGTCTCTCAGAATTAAGGGCCAGCCGGGCAACGTTCCAGGCGCTGGAGAAGGGCCATCAAGCGGAGGGGCCAGGCGTTGCGCCAGACTATATTGCGCCCCGAACCATAAGGTCCGTGACGTCTGAGCAGCCCCAAACAGGGCGCGACCGAATAGTGACATATGCTGTCTCCCCAAATACGTCGCTTTAGGATATGGGGCGGATTTGCGCGGGCTCAATCGCTATTCTGCGACAAATGCGCGCCGGTAATGCTTTTAACCTGTGCCGCGATCGGGTAGA
The DNA here is from genome assembly GCF_048892425.1 of Hwanghaeella sp. 1Z406. NCBI lineage: Bacteria > Pseudomonadati > Pseudomonadota > Alphaproteobacteria > Rhodospirillales > Aestuariispiraceae > Hwanghaeella > Hwanghaeella sp. 1Z406. Next base: position 99,627 of record NZ_JBLZHU010000004.1, on the reverse strand, counting down.
GAGTCGCAAAATTCAGCATAATCAGGAAGGGTATCCCGTGTTCAAGACGCTCGATGATTTTGATTTCGATGGAAAAGTTGCTTTGGTGCGGGCGGATCTGAATGTCCCGATGCGGGGAGATACCGTCAGTGACGCGACCCGCATTGAACGTCTGCGCGATACCATCGATACGTTGATCGATCGTGGCGCGCGCGTGGTTCTTATGTCGCATTTCGACCGGCCTAAGGGGAAGCCTGTCCCGGAAATGTCGCTGGGCCCAATCGCCAAGTCCGTGGGAAAGGTTCTGGGTCGTTCTGTTACTTTTGCAACAGATTGCATTGGCAGCACGGCAAAAACCGCAATCGACAGCATCTCTAAGGACGGAATCGTCGTTTTGGAAAATCTGCGGTTCTATCCTGGCGAAGAAGCGAATGATATGGAATTTGCCAAGGAATTGGCTGCCCTGGGTGATGTTTATATAAACGACGCGTTCTCTGCAGCTCATCGCGCCCATGCGTCCACGGTCGCTATTGCCACTTTGTTGCCGGCTCTGGCCGGTCGCAATATGCAAAAAGAGCTGGAAGCGCTGGAAGCAGCCCTTGGCAATCCAGAACGCCCGGTGGCTGCCATTGTTGGCGGCGCGAAAGTGTCTACCAAGCTAGCAGTCCTGGAGCATTTGGTGGAACGGGTCGATCTGTTGATTATCGGCGGGGGCATGGCCAACACGTTCCTGTATGCCATGGGTAAAGACATCGCCAAAAGCCTGTGCGAGAAGGACCTGGCCGATGTTGCGCGGGGTATTCTGGCCCGTGCGGATGCGGCTGGATGCCGGATCGGCTTGCCCCATGATGTTACGGTAGCTTCGGAATTTGCGTCTGGCGCAGAGTCTGAATCTGTCGCATTGGATGCGGTTCAAGCCCATAAAATGATTCTGGATATCGGGCCGGAAACAGCAGACGCGCTGGCGGCAGAATTGGAATCCTGCAAAACCTTGATCTGGAACGGCCCGATGGGGGCGTTTGAAATTCCACCGTTTGATGCCGGGACTGTGGCGCTGGCAAGGAAGGCCGCAGAATTGACAGAGGCTGGGAAACTGATCTCCGTAGCAGGCGGGGGCGACACGGTCGCGGCCCTGATGGCGGCCGGTGTGGCAGACAAGTTTACCTATGTCTCAACGGCGGGGGGCGCCTTCCTGGAATGGATGGAAGGGCGCGATTTGCCGGGTGTGTCGGTCTTGAAGCAATAGGATTTAGCCCCATTCTGATTGTAAGCCCTGTGCAGACGAATGGAATGGGAGATAAAAATGTATCCAGCGCGATTGCTTTTTAGCCGATCCGTTATCGCGGCGGGAATCGCCTTATGCGCAACAATGGCGCAGGCGCAAACACCCGATCAGCCGGGCGACGTATTCGAAATTCGCGCCCAAGATCTGCCCGCCCCATTCGCCACTCAGTCTGTTGGCAACAGTTCTGATACCGTTGCAAGGGACGGGCGTATCCCGATTGCGCCGGATGGCTACACGGTCACCTTGTTTGCAGCGGACATCACGGGGGCCCGCAATCTGGTCGTGGATCAGGACGGTGCGGTCATCGTGGCGCGCAGCCGGGCGGGCGTCGTGACCCTTTTGCGGGACAGAAATGGCGATGGCACCGCTGATCAGCGTGAAGAAATTGCCAGTGGTTTCAACCGCCCCCACGGGTTGGCTTTACATGATGGGTATTTATGGATTGCTGATCTGGACCGGCTTTATCGTCTGAAATGGGGACAGCAATGGGGCCGGGTTGAGGAGATGAGTCCGCGCGGCGTATTTGGCGGGACCGGTGGGCATTGGACGCGCAATATTGCATTTTCCCCAGATGGTAAGACCCTGTATGCATCCATTGGGTCGCGTGGAAATATCGCAGAAGAACCGTCCCCGCGCGCAACGATTCAGCGGTTTTCCGTGGCGTCAGATGGAAAGATAGAGGGCGGGGAGACGTTTGCCAGCGGCCTTCGAAATCCAGTTGGAATCGCGATAAAGCCAGGCACCGATCAACTCTATACCGTGGTGAATGAACGCGACGGTCTGGGCGATGGCCTGGTTCCAGACTACTTCACACAGGTTCAACAGGGTGATTTTTATGGCTGGCCCTATGCTTACAGCGGGCAATATCCACAGCCGGATTATGCCGACCGGCGCCCGGACCTGGTTGCCCAGTCGAAACTGCCGGATGTTTTGTTTGAGTCTCACAGCGCGCCAATTGGCCTGACCTTTCTGGCGGATGCAGGTGTTCCAACAGACTGGCGCGATGATGCGCTGGTCGCGCTGCGGGGTAGTTGGAATGCGGCAGTGCCAACTGGATACAAGGTGGTTCGGGTCGAGATTCAGGAAGGTGTCCCCACCGGGCGATATATCAATTTTCTAACGGGGTTTCGTGTCGATGCCCCAAATCCAGATGCGCCGTCACCGGCAAAAGTTTGGGGTCGGCCTGTCGGTGTTGCCGTGGGGCCTGATGGGGCGATTTATGTCAGTGATGATACAGGCGGAACGATCTGGCGCATTTCAAAATAATTCTGTGCCGTTAGAAATTTATTAACATCTCACAGTTAAGTATCCCCGCATACGTTAACTATCATCAGGATGCTTACACTATGAATGTCGCAGGCGTTGAATCAAATACGTTGCTCATGGCGCAGTCCGTGATTGGTGCGCGGCAAATCGCACAGGATCCCGCTGGCACAGCCCAGCGCGATCGCGCGTTTAACAGTGGAGATGTCGCCCAAAGGCGGCAGACGCAAGCGCCGCAAGTGCAAAATGCTGTGACAGCTGTTGCAGCAAATGATGCTGGACCAACGGCGCTGAAAAACAAAACTCTGCCTAAGGATGCGCAATCGGATGCCCGGGCGCTGGTCACAACATCGCCGCAGGCGGACTCTTCATCCCCGCGCCGCGGCTCTGTTGTCAGTTTTTACGCGTAACTTTACGCGACTGAAATTACCCGTACATCACAGTTTGGATGTTTTGTAACCAACTGCCGCACGGCAATATCGTCGGTCGTGTAAAGCTCTTGGTCGTCCCAGGTCACGCGAAACAGCAGCTTCGCGTCCCAGTCCAGGGTTTCGGCCCGGGGGGCATTAATAGCCTGTCGCGCGGATTCTGCCCGTGCAATGGACAATTCGTCGCGATAGGCGTGCTTTTCACCAACATACAGAGTGGTCATTATACTACCCTCCTTTCGGGCCGGTCCGACGGGGCTGGGAGGAATTCCCAGAACTTTGTCTAGACCAATCGTTTAAAGGTTGCGCACGTCGTGCGCTTCTGATAGGAAGATAGGCGCACTTGGTGCGCAGATCAAGGGAAATTTACGCGCACTTTGTGCGCTTTATGTGAGAATTGTTACAAACGGTAATTGGTTACCGCAACTAACACTGTTTTAAGCCTGCTCAGAAAAAAGGAATGACACCGGTGAAACCCGCTGAATTCAAGCGTTGGCGCAAAAGCGTCGAATTATCCCAAAAGGATGCAGCCCATGCTTTGGGGTTAAAACGCCGTGTCGTGCAATATTATGAAAAGGGCGAAAGGGATGGGAAGAAAATAGAAATCCCGCTCACCGTCCGGCTGGCCTGTGCCGCCTATTCCGCCGGTGTGCGGGATTATCATGGGCCAGACATCCCGGTGAAGGCGACGCCCGACTCCCCGGTGCCGGATGCTATTCCGCCGGTTGCTCCTGAATAACAGGGCAGGTCACGCCTGTGCCGCCCAGCCCACAATAGCCGCCGGGATTCTTTGACAAATAGGCCTGGTGGTAGTCTTCAGCATAATAGAAGTCGGGCTTGTCGACAATTTCCGTCGTGATCGGTCCCATGCCTTTGGCCTGCAATGCTTTTTCATAGGCACCCTTGATTGCTTCGGCTTCTGTGCGTTGGGCATCGTCATAGACATAGATGCCCGACCGGTATTGCGTTCCGGTATCATTGCCCTGGCGCATGCCCTGGGTCGGGTTATGCGCTTCAAAGAACCGGCGCACCAGATCGCCATAGGAAATCTGGCTGGGGTCATAAACGACCAACACCACTTCGTTATGGCCGGTCTGACCGCTGCAGACCTCCTGATAGGTTGGGTTGACGGTATAGCCGCCGGCATAGCCGACCGCCGTACTGTAGACGCCGCGCGTCTTCCAGAAGATCCGCTCAGCGCCCCAGAAACAGCCCAGGCCAAACAGGGCGGTTTCCGTGCCGTCCGGGAAGGGGCCAACAATGCGGGTCCCCAATGCATGATGGATCGGGTTCACACGCATCTTCTCCAGGCGACCCGGCAGGGCATCCTTCGGATTGACCATCTGGGATTTTTGCGCCTTCGCAGCAGAATTCATGAAAAACATAGTGGCCTCCTTAGAAAGAACACACTTCGTGATCTCTAAGATAGGGCTCAGGCCTGCCGCTTCAAAGGGGGATCGTCCAGACTGGGGCAGTTCACACGGTCTTTTGATCAAAATGGGGGACAGGCAGGCCCATATCAACCGGTAGAGGCGGCTTGCGGGTAATACAAATCAGGCCATAGACAGGCTGGCGCTTCTCCTGGCGTAAAACGCGCCGCTCCAACGAGACCAGGTCAAGCAGGGCGGCGGCGATCCAGGGGCGCAGGCGGGTATCGCCATGGCGATAGCGATGGCCTTCCCCCAGTTCAATCTGTGTGTCCTCGCCGGCCTCGACGGTGAAGACGAAGAAACCGCCCGGCGACAATGCTGCGGTCGCGCTTTGGAAGACGGGCGCCAGGTCCCCGATATAGTTCAAAACATCCCCTGCGGCGATCAGGTCATAGGGTTGCTCGTCGATCAGCCAGGCATCGTTCAGCAGGTCCCCTTGGCGCACGGAATCATACAGGCCGGTCGCCACCGCCTGAACCAGCATGCCCGATGACAGGTCCAGCCCATCCAGCCGACCGGCAGCCAGCCGTAAAGATGGCGCAATCAATCCCGTGCCACAACCCAGGTCCAGAACCCGCGCAGGATGGGCCAGGTCGGGCAGTATTTTATGGACCGCTTGGGCGATCGCTTCGGGCCCCCGATAATCCAGCTTGTCCTTCATCTTGGAATCGAACCGCCGCGCCTCTTGATCAAACAGCGCCTCAACATAGGCGGCAGGCAGGCGATCTGGTGTCGGGGCCGCCCCCAACAGGGTCAGTCGAATGCGTGCCCCCATTCGGTCCGCGGGCTCCAGGGATAAGCATGTGCGATAGGCGGCTTCAGCCTGTGCCGCATGCCCGGGCAGCTTTTCCAGATTTTCGGCCAGGGCAAAGTGGGCCTCCACCCAACCGGGTGCCAAATCACAAGCGGCCTGCAAGGCCTCAACGGCAGCGGCATGGTCACCATCCCCCGCCAAGGCGAGGCCTAAATCCAAACGCCGCTCGGCGCGCAGACGATCATCGGACATAATGCTTATAGACCTAGAAAGAGCAGTCATGCCAAGGGGCACGACTTAAGCGCCTAAATGATCCTGAAATGATTTTTTGGCAAGCAGGAAGTTACCCTGGGATCACCAGATACTCTTGCCATCGCCGGGTAGGCCCAGGTCAGGCCACAGGCGGTCGATTTTATCGATGACATCCTGATCCATCTGAATTTTGGTGCCCCATTCCCGTTTGGTTTCCGGCGGCCATTTATTGGTGGCGTCCAGGCCAATCTTGGACCCCAGCCCGCTTTCGGGGGATGCGAAATCCAGATAGTCGATGGGCGTGTTTTCAATCATGGTGATATCCCGCGCCGGATCCATGCGGGTCGACATGGCCCACATCACATCCTTCCAGTCGCGCGCATTGATATCATCATCCACCACGATCAGCCATTTCGTGTACATGAATTGGCGCAGATAGGACCACGCGCCCAGCATCACCCGCTTGGCATGGCCGGGATAGGCCTTTTTCATGGAAATCACCGCGATGCGATAGGAACATCCCTCCGGCGGCAGCCAGAAGTCTACTATTTCCGGGAACTGCTGTTGCAGCAGTGGGATGAAGACCTCGTTCAACGCCTCGCCCAGAATAGACGGCTCGTCTGGCGGGCGACTGGTGAAGGTCGACAGATAGATCGGCTTTTTACGCATGGTGATGGCCGATACCCGAAAGACCGGGAAGGGCTCGACCGAATTATAATAGCCCGTGTGATCGCCATAGGGACCTTCATCGCCATACTCGTCCAGCATGACATGGCCTTCCAGAACGATTTCCGCCTCTGCCGGAACCTTCAGCGGGATCGTTTTACAGTCGACAAGTTCGACCTTCTTGCCCCGCAACAGCCCGGCGAACTGATATTCCGACAATGTGTCTGGTACCGGCGTTACGGCGGCCAGAATGGTGCCCGGATCAGCCCCAATCACAGCAGCGGCGGGCAGGGGCTCCGGGCGGTCCTTTTTCCAGCGCGCGTAATGCTGGGCCCCGCCGCGATGTTTCAGCCAGCGCATCAGGGTCGTATCCTTGCCGGTCACCTGCAGCCGATAGATGCCCAGATTGAACGCGTCACTTTTATCACCCTTTGGGTTGGGCCCCTGTGTGACAATCAACGGCCAGGTGATCAGTGGGGCGGGCTCGCCGGGCCAGCAGGTCTGGATTGGCAGGCGCGACAGGTCGATATCATCCCCGGTCAGAACGACTTCCTGTACCGGCGCGGTCTTTACCGTCTTGGGCTTCATGGAAAGGACCTGTTTGACCAGGGGCAACAGGCCAAGGGCTTCCTTGAATCCACCGGGAGGTTCCGGCTGGCGCAGGAAGGCCAGGGTTTCGCCGACTTCGCGCAATTGGCTCGGTTCCCGGTCCATGCCCCAGGCGACACGCTCCACCGACCCGAACAGATTGACCAGGACCGGCATCTCACAAGGCTTGCCATCCACCCCAACCGGATTTTCAAACAACACAGCCGGTCCGCGATCCTTAAGCAGGCGCGTTTGAATCTCCGTCATTTCCAGAACGGTAGACACAGGCTCTTTCACCCGAACCAGGCGGCCTTCCTGTTCCAGGCGGTCCATAAAATCACGCAATGACGAATAGGGCATAAAGTGGAGGTCCTGAAAATTGGTGCAAAGCTTGGCGGGACGGTGCTAACGGGTTAGATAGAGCGCTAATCACGGTCTGTCGAGAGTTGGAGACACTATCATGTCCGCACGCTATTGGGTTGTTGGCGGTATCTACACCGATACCAGCTTTACGAAAGTGGCCGATGGGGTCAAGGAAACCCGGTTGGGGCCCTTTGACGACTATGATCAGGCAAAGGCTGTCTGGCGCGCCAAGGCGATGGAAACCGTCGATGATGCCCATGCCCGGTTTTCCATCGAAAAGGAAAGCCATGACGAATTCTGGGTCATCGGCGGCGTCTACACCGACACCAATTTCCATAAACTGGCTAATGGCGGCGAGGAAATCCGCACCGGGCCGTTCAAGAGTTATGAAGCGGCACAGAATGAGTGGAAATCCCGCTCCATGGCCGCCATCGACGATGCCTATGCCCGCTTTCGGATTGAAAAGCTTTGAGCGATCTGTATGAACAGCAGGCGGATATCCTGCATCGCGCGCGCAATTATCCCTATACCGCCCCGACTGACAGCTATACCTGGGAAAACGGGGCGGAGCGTCCGTTCAAGCCGGAGGACCGCGTTGGTCGGGTGCCGGTTCTGGCCGTTGGGTCCAACCGCGCGCCAGAGCGTCTGGCCCAGAAATTCGGGCATCTGGGGGATCACATCATCCCGGTGGAGCGCGCGCATCTGACTGATTTTGATGTCGTCTATGCAGCGCATATCACCGCCTATGGTGCTGTGCCGGCGATGCTGCAATTCTCACCCGGTGTTACGGTCGAACTGGCGGTGACCTGGTTGGATCAGGCGCAGCTTCCCATTATGCACGCCACAGAGATTGGCGCAGCAAATTATGATTTTCGCCTGTTGGATGGCATTGAATTGCGGCTGAATGGCAAGGAACGGTTGGACCATGCCTTTCTGTATGTCAGCACGCGCGGGCATCTGCGCGGCGATGATGGGCAGGCGATTCCTTTACTGGCCCTGCGTGCGAAAGGCCGGTCAGGCTCAGGTCGCGCCACTGGGGAGGTTCTGGAAACCGTGCGACAACGCTTCGCCCAGAAGCTGGAATCCGATGCATTTGTCTTCAAACTAGTCGAAGATAAGACCTATCGCGAAGACATCACGGCCCGGATGTCCAAGGACGCGGTGCCTTTCAACTATGAAACCGGATTGCCACCCCTGTAGCCGACCTGCGCGGGAATGACGGGTTTTGGGGGCTCAAATCTTTAAGTGCCCTCACCCTGAGGAGCGGAGCGTCTCGAAGGGTGAACTCGCTGGAAGCACGCAATGTGCAGCCCCTCCTTCGAGACGGCGCTGGCGCGCCTCCTCAGGATGAGAATTGTGCGGTTTGAAAGATCTCATTCCTTCGAAAGCGGGTATGACAGGGTTTGGGGTCTCAAACCTTTACGCACCCTCACCCTGAGGAGCGGAGCGTCTCGAAGGGTGAACTCGCTGGAAGCACGGAATGTGCAGCCCTCCTTCGAGACGGCGCTGGCGCGCCTCCTCAGGATGAGAATTGTGTGTTTTTTATCGTCACCCCGGACGTGATCCGGGGTCTAGGGCGGCGGGCATCGTTGGTGCTGGATGCTCGCCTGCCCCGGATCGGATAAGGCTAAACACTACAATATCAACGCAGTGTGGCTCTATGCCATCGCAATCGCCCGGTTCATTGCACAGGTGACAGCCTTCAGAGAGGCGGTGACGATGTTGGGGTGCGACCCAACACCGTATATGCGCTTTCCGGTTCCGGTGCGGGCCTCGACATAGGCAATCGCCTTGGCATTGGCACCCTGACCCATGGCATGTTCGGAATAATCCATGACAGAGATTTCCACCCCGGAATCCGCCGTCAGCGCATTCACATAGGCGTCAATCGGGCCGTTGCCGCGCCCTTTTAGGGATATGTCCTTGCCGTTCTTTTTCACCTTGGCGGTGATTGAGCGAATTTCGGAAGCATGGGTTTCCGCCTTGGTCGTATGGTCCACAAAGGCATAGGGGCTCTGGTTATCCAGATAGGTCTGGCAGAAGCTTTCCCAGATCATCTTTGGTGCCAGTTCTTTGCCGCTTTCATCCGCAATCTTTTGGATCACGGTGGAAAATTCGATCTGCAGATTGCGCGGCATGCGCACCCCGAAATCGCTTTCCAGGATATAGGCGACACCACCCTTGCCCGATTGTGAATTCACCCGGATCACGGCCTCATAGGAAGCGCCAACATCGGCCGGGTCAATGGGCAGATAGGGGACGTCCCAGATGCCGGTATTGGAATTTTCCATTGCCGACAGGCCCTTTTTGATCGCGTCCTGATGGCTGCCGGAAAAGGCGGTGAAGACCAGATCGCCGCCATAGGGGTGGCGCGGATGGACGGGCAACTGGTTGCAATATTCAACAATTTTGCGCATTTCCGGGATGTTGCTGAAATCCAGCATCGGATCGACACCGCTGGCGACCATGTTCACGCCCAGGGTTACGATATCGACATTGCCGGTCCGCTCCCCATTGCCAAACAGGGTGCCTTCGACGCGGTCAGCACCTGCCATTTGGGCAAATTCCGCTGCGACCACGCCCGATCCCCGGTCATTATGGGGATGAACCGACAGGATCAAACTGTCCCGCCGGGTGAAATGGCGATGCATCCATTCAATGGAATCCGCATAGACATTGGGCGGGGCAACTTCCACCGTCGCGGGCAGGTTCAGGATACAGGGCTTCTGGGGCGTTGGTTCCCAGACATCCATCACGGATTCGCAAACTTCCAGCGCGTAATCCAGTTCCGTCTGGGTATAGCTTTCCGGGGAATATTCGAACCGCCAGTCGGTGCCTGGATTTTTCTCTGCATGTTCACGCACCATTTTGGCGCCATCCAGCGCGATCTGTTTCACCCCGGCGCGGTCCTGTTGGAAAACGACGCGACGCTGAATGGTGGAGGTTGAATTATACACATGCACGATGGCTCGGTGGACGCCCTTCAATGATTCAAAGGTCCGTTCAATCAGTTGCGGGCGGGCCTGGGTTAAGACCTGAACGGTCACATCTTCCGGGATCATATCCTGTTCGATCAATTCCCGGGTGAAATCGAAATCTGTTTGAGAGGCGGAGGGAAACCCGATCTCGATCTCTTTGAATCCCATTTCGACCAGCAGTTTGAACATGCGGCGCTTGCGGTCCGGGCCCATTGGCTCGATCAAGGCCTGATTGCCGTCGCGCAGGTCAACCGAACACCAGATCGGGGCCTTGTCGACGACCTTGCTTGGCCATTGTCGGTCGGGCAGGTCGATGCGTTCAAACATGCGATATTTTTCAATGGGCATGTGTTTCATGGTCTGGAACTCCTTATCTTCGTCTATTCGATGCGCGCGACCTCTATTGGGTGGCGCGCCGGGGGCTGAATGAGTTTGCGGCAGGGGTTACGATCGCCGGTGCGCCGCAGGGCAAACCGGGACCGCCGATAAGGCGCTCTAGCAGCAGGCCGTTATGACTTACAGACAGGGTGTTAATCCCGGATTGAGCCGGAATGGAATTTTGTTTCTGGAGATACTTTGAGGTGTTGGAAATCATCACGATGGTCTTCCGGAAAGGGTCAATCAGGCTGTCGGAATTGGGTCAATACAAACCCGTACCCGCGCTCAAATAAGGGCGAGGCCTAGTAGTAGCTCCGGAAGGAGCGAAAGGGTGGTCCGTTTCGTCATCGTGCTGGCACGCTATAGCCGGTTTCGGCGAGGGTCAAGCCTCTTGGTGAAAGGTATTTTAGGTACCATCGCCCCCGTCGTCGCCTTGCTTGGGTTTAGGTTGTCTCTTGCGATCGCTTCCACCATCAAGGCTGGACTCCGTAGACAGATCTTCCTCCCGCGAGGCAGATTCCGCTTCGGATGAGGAGCCCCCTTGATCATCTGCATCCGTCGATGACTGATTGGCTTTGCCAGGCGGCGAGAACAATTCTGGCATAGAGCCAGGAATAGTTTCCAGATACAGGGAACGACTGGGGAAGGCAAAGCCGGTTTCAGCATCCTCAACAATCGCTTTGACGGCATAGGCCAAGTCTTCTTTGACCTTCAAATATTCGCCCCAAACTGTTGTCTTGGTGAAACAATACACCATGAAATCGATGGAACTGTCGTTGAACTTGTCCAGGCGCACAAACAGGGTCGCCTGGTCTGCGGGCACGAAATCAGGACTTTTGACGATGTAATCCTCAATCGCATCGCGAATTTCGCGCAACTGGTCGGTGGTCGTGCGGTATTCAACGCCAATGACCCAATAAATCCGGCGGTGCGTCATGCGGGAGAAATTGGTGACCGCAACGTCTGACAATTGTGCATTCGGAACAAAGACGGGCGCCTTGTCGAACCGCCGTATGAAGGTGGAACGAAAGCCAATTGACTCGACTGTTCCCTCCACAACGCCGTCAACTTGAATCCATTCCCCAATAGAAAATCGCTTTTCAACCAGAATCAAAATTCCGGCGATCAGGTTTTTGAACAGATCCTGTGCGCCCAGCGCAACGGCGACCCCAAACAGTCCCAGACCGGCAATGATAGGGCCGACCTGAATGCCCCAAATTTCCAGCACGGTTGCGGCACCGATTAAGGCGACCAGAACCTTGATCGCCTTGATCAACCATTCGACCATCGCGGATGTGAAGACACGCTCGACCTTTCCCAGGACAAAGGACAACGGGTCAACCATCCTGAACAGGGTCCAGAAAATTATGAAGACAATCAGGGACCGGTTCAGCGATGTCGCCAGTGCTTCTGGTGTGCCGCTGAGGTTAAGATACTCGGTTGCGAAAAACACACCGATGACGGCGGGGACAAAGCGAACCGGTTCGCTGAGCGCCGTTGCTAAGGAATCATCCAGTTTGTTGTCGCTTCGCTGTGCGATTTTTTCGACACGGCGCAAGATAAAGCGGCTGAAGAACTGCCGAAAAATCAGGAATATGATCAATATCCCAAGCGCGATCAGGATATCGCCCAGACTGGTTCCCCCGATCCCATAATTCCATACGTCCTTCACCATGTCCCAATATGCGACCAGTGTTTCTTTGTTCAGGCTATCGATGTTGTCGGATACAACTTCCAGCGCCGAGGTGACCGGATCGCTTTGGGCCAGGATTATGGTGTCTTGAGGTGATGCTGGGGGTGTCACAAGCGGGTCCTCTCAGGGGTGGGGCGGCTATGTGGCGTTTATGGGGCAACCATCAGGGCAGCTTTCGCAACCTTCCGCATTACGGTCGGCAAGGCTACCTGGTCCAAGCGATCAGGCAGGCACCATATACAGTTTTCCGGCACATTGTCATCATTCGCCCAATCTTCTGTTGCTTGGCAGGCATAAACATTCAGTTCCAGATGAAAATGGGTAAAGGTGTGGCGGATTTCACCCACTTTCTGAAAGTTAAATGGTTCCTCTGGCAGGCCGGTCTGGGCAAAATCCGTACTTTCCTGTTCTTTCCAATCTGTGGAAGGGATTTCCATCATCCCCCCCAGCAGACCTGTCTCTGCCCGGCGGCGCAACAGTATGGACCCATCCGGTCGGGTGATCCAAAAGGCGGTTCCGCGGCGCGTAGGCTTTGCTTTCTTAGGCAGTTTCCTTGGCAAGGTGGCAGCACGATCCTTGCCACTGCAGGCGGTAATCAGGGGACATAAGACGCATTTTGGATTGCCCGGCACACAGATGGTTGCACCCAGATCCATCATCGCCTGGGCAAAATCCCCGGGTCGATGGGTCGGCGTCATATCCGATACATGCCGATACAGGATCGGCTTTGACTCGGGCAGGGGTGTGTCAATGTCAAACAGGCGGGTCGTCACCCGCTCAATATTCCCATCCATCACGGATGCTGGTTGATTGAAGGCGATGGCGGCAATGGCGGCTGCTGTGTAGCGACCGATGCCTGGCAGTTCCAGCAGGGCTTCTTCTGTTTGAGGAAACCGGCCATTGAATTGTGTTGCGACCTGTTTGGCACATTTGTGCAGGTTGCGTGCCCGGGCGTAATAGCCAAGACCCGCCCAGGCGGTCAGCACGTCGTCCAGATCCGCCGCTGCCAGATCGCCCACAGTTGGCCACAGCTTTAGAAACTTGCGAAAATAATCCGCCACCGTTGCAACAGTGGTTTGTTGCAGCATGACTTCTGACAGCCAGACATGATACGGGTCCGCCAAATCACCCGGCAGTGACCGCCAGGGCAGGCGGCGCGCATGTCTATCATACCAAGGTAACAGCAGCGGGGCGATATCGGTTTCAGAAAGGTGGCTCATGGCGTTACAGTGTAGTGAGCGCGCGCGGCAAATCCAGCCCCAGACGACAAGATTATACATTTCGGAAAGATCCACATGTCTGACGACGAAACACCAGCCAGACCATCCAATAGCTGGGCCGCTAAGAAGAAGGATGATAGGCGCTATGGCGGCACACGGTCTTTGGCTTCTCTGGTGCCGGGTCTGACGAAGAAGGCTGTGGGTAAGCGGGGCTTCACGGATGCGCGGATTTTAAATGAATGGGATCAGATCGTCGGGGTCGATCTGGCGCGCCATGCGCATCCGGACCGCCTGACTTTTCCCAGGGGACGCCGGGATGCAGGCACGCTGCATATTCGTGCGCTGGGGCCCATGGCGACAGAATTGCAGCATCTGGAGCCGGTGCTGGTATCGCGTATCAATATGCATTTCGGCTATAAGGCGATTTCCGGAATCAAACTGATGCAGGTGCCGCCCACGCGTCTGGCGAACCGCAAGGCCGGGCCCGGCCGGTTAGGGGCCGCGCCCAAACCACCCCAAACGCCGGCTGATCCGGAACGTCTGGCGCAGATGAAACTGGACCTGCAACGGGTTGAGGATCCAGAGCTACGGGCGGTTTTGTTGCGCATCGGGGAGTCGGTGCTGCGCCGGGATGCTGCGAAAAAGACGCAGGAATAATTCACCAAGCCTTGCCATAAGGGTCTTAAATTCATACCTAAGACACATCACTGTCGGACGATTGTTAAAGGGGTTGTCATTCATGAGCATTCTTCAGCATAAAGCCACTGTTCCGGCGATCATTGTCGCCTTGACGGTTATTGTGGGTGGGGTCGCGTTCTTCCGCAGTGGAACAGAGATATCTAGCCTGCCCAATGCCAGCACTGTACAACCCAATGCGCCGCTGATTTCCGAGGCACAAGCTGCTGAATCCCCCTCTGCGCAGAATCAGGCGCTGATTACGCCCCGTATTTTGGGCAATCCCGACGCCCCGGTGACCATTATTGAATATGCGTCCCTGACATGCCCGCATTGTGCGGCCTTTCATCAGGAGACCCTGCCGGAATTGAAGAAAACCTATATCGATACCGGTAAGGTTAAGCTGGAATTTCGTGATTATCCGTTGAATGAAGGGGCGGCGCTTGGTTCTTTGTTGGCCCGCTGTGCCCCTGAAGATCGCTATTTCCCGCTGGTCAACCTGCTGTTCGCACAACAGCCGGCCTGGGGCGGGTCCCAGAACATGCTGGCGGATCTGGCAAAGCTGGGCAGCTTTGCGGGTATGTCGTCCGATAGTATTGAAGCGTGTTTTAACAATCAGGACCTCTATGCGGCGATTGTGAAGCAGCGCAGCTATTGGTCCGAACTGGATGATATCGGCTCAACCCCGACATTCATCATTGATGGAACCAAGATCGTTGGGTCTCAACCGTTCGAAAAGTTTCAAGAAGTGATTGAAGCGGCGCTGAACTGATACCGAATCACGGCGTGATTCCAAGCCCCTTCGGGAACGACTCGACTCTTCCGTCAGAATCCGTATTGCCTAGTACGTTAGGGATGGCATCTCATCCTGATATACTTGCGTGTTTTGGCCAGAACGGACCAGTCTAAGTGCATTTCAAGAAGCTGCGTGTGCACGGTTTCAAGTCTTTCGTTGACCCGGTCGAACTGATGATCGAACCGGGTATAACGGGAGTCGTGGGTCCCAATGGCTGCGGCAAATCCAATGTCATCGAATCGCTGCGCTGGGTGATGGGGGAAGCATCGGCCAAAAGGATGCGCGGTGGCGAGATGGACGACGTCATCTTTGCGGGGTCCTCTACGCGACCACAGCGCAATAATGCTGAAGTCACCGTTTTCATGGACAATGCAGATCGCATTGCGCCTGCAGCCTTCAATGATTCTGATGAAATCGAAATCACCCGACGAATCGACCGAGGGCAGGGATCGACCTATCGCATCAATGGCAAGGAAGTCCGCGCCCGCGACGTGCAATTGCTGTTTGCGGATCTGGCAACGGGCGCGAATTCCACGGCCATTGTCAGTCAGGGTCGCGTTGGCGCACTGATCGGCGCGAAACCGACCGATCGCCGCACCCTGCTGGAAGAAGCCGCAGGCATTCGGGGGCTGCATTCCAGGCGGCATGAGGCGGAATTACGTCTGAAAGCCGCCGAATCGAATTTGGAGCGTCTGGAAGATGTGATCGGGGCATTGGAAACGCAGTTTGGCGGATTGCAGCGCCAGGCCCGCCAGGCCAATCGCTATCGCAAGATTGCCGAACAATTGCGCGCCCAGGAAGCGATTCTATTGCATATCCGCTGGTTGGAGGCAGATCAGACCCTGACCGATGCTCGCGCTGCCCTGGCGGAGGCTGAATCGGTCGTGGCAGAGCGGACACAGGCCGCCGCTCAGGGAGCGTCTTTGCAGACCCATGCCCATGAGGTGATCCCAAAACTGAGAGAAGCCGAGGCGGAAGCTGCCGCACGCCTGCAGGCGCAGGTGATTGCGGAGCGACAGTTGCAGTCTGAGGCCGAACGGGTGGGGGAGCAGATTACGGAACTGCGCGCCCGGTTGGATCAGATCGCGACCGATGCCAGCCGGGAAGAGACCTTGGCCTCTGACGCGGTAGAGGCATTGGCTCGGCTGAAAGAGGAAAAGGAAACGCTGGAGGCCCAGCAGGCAGGCGAGAAGGTAACCACGGACCGATTGCGTCAGGAGCGGGATGAAGCAGATGCAGCCGTTACCGAAAAAGAGCAGGCGCTGGATGAGTTAAACGAGCATGTCGCCGCCGTAGAAGCACAGCGGGCGTCCCTGATCAGACAGGTGGAAGAAGCGACCCGTCGTCTTGCGGCGTTGGATGCGCGCGCTGGTGCGATCTCTCAAGAAACAGAAGAGTTGAACCAGAAGATTGCGCAGGCCGGTGATGTTGAAGCCGCCCGCGCGGCGGTGACACAAGCAGATGCTGCCCTGTCACAGGCGCGCAACGATGCTGAAACCGCCGAAAGCCAGCGCGACGAAGCGGAACAAGCCGCCAAAACTGCACGCGGGGCGTTGGATCAGGCGGACGCTGCGATGCGCGCGGAACTGGATGCCGCCCGCAATGCAGCACGCGACGCCCTTAGTACCGCAGAGCGCACCGCCCGTGACAGTATCAGTCAGGCGGATCGCGCCGGACGCGATGCCGTATCGGCGGCGGAACGCACTGGACGGGAACAGGTGGAGGCCGCGCGCAGTAAGCGGTCCAGCCTGGCGGCAGAAGCCAATGCCTTGCGGGACCTGTTGACTCAGGATGATGACGGGGCCGAGCCGGTTCTGGAACAATTGGATGTAGCCAGCGGCTATGAAACCGCTTTGGGGGCGGCCTTTGGCGATGACCTGGATGCCGCCCTGGATGAGGCCGCTTCGCGCCATTGGATTGATTTGGGTGCCTTGCCAAATGGCGGTCCAGACTTACCCGGTGGCGTGGTGCCACTGTCCAGGCATGTGCGGGCACCAGAGTCTCTGGGGCGGCGGTTAAGCCAGGTTGGCGTTGCCGAAGATGCAGCCATCGCAACCCGTCTGCAGGCGGATTTGGCAGTTGGTCAGCGCCTTGTGACGCAAGACGGCGGGCTATGGCGTTGGGATGGATTGCGCATTCGCCCGGGCACCGCGACGGCGGCGGCAAAGCGTTTGGAATATCGAAACCGTCTGGCGGTCGTCGAAGACGCATTGCAGGCCGCAGAGAAGACCTTGGCTGGTGCGACCGAAGCCGCTGAGCAAGCCCTTTTAGCTACCCGCGCGCAGGCAGAGGCGGATCAGGCCAAGGCGCATGAAGCCGCCGACGCACTGATTGCAGAAGCCCGCAGCGCCAATGAGGCGGCCCTGTCGGATGCAGAAGCGAAAGCGCATGGACGCCTGGACGATTTACGCAAAGCCTCTGAGGTTGCGGCTGATGCCCTCTCGCAGGCCTCAATGCGCGCGACACAGGCCCGTCAGGATCAGCAGGCCGCCTATGATCAGGTCGGTCAGGCCCGCGCCACCCTGACCCGGTTGGAACAGCAGGTTTCAGACAGCCGCAACCGTCTGTCTGCACTGGTTGAAGAATCCGCCCGGTTGGAGGCGGATAAAGTCGAGGCTCAGGATCGTTTGGCGTCTTCGCAACAGGCACAGAAAGTGCTGGAGGATGCAGGCGCCCTTCGAGAGCGCCTCAGCCGTCTGCGCACTACGGTTGCCGAGTTGCGCGCCCGTCAGGTTGAAAAACGCTCTGCCTTTGATCAGTTAGAGCGCGATGCCAGGGCGCGGGGGGATCGCCTTGCTGCCATCTCTGCGGAAATGCAGTCCTGGACCAGCCGGTCCGAAGGGGCGACCCGACGCATGGCCGATTTGGAACAGCGTCGACTGGCAGCCGGGCGCGATTTGACTGCTATGGAGGCCCGACCGGCAGAGATTGAGGAGAAGCTTGGTTTCCTGCGCGACACGATTGCAAAATGTGAAGCAGAGCGTCAGGCCGCGGCGGATAAATTGGCCGAAGCAGAGAATGCCCAACGCGATATGGATTTTGCCCTGCGACAGGCAGAAACAGCCCTGGCTGCCGCCCGCGAGGCCCGTGTCCGGCGTGAAGCGGCAGTGGAGCAGGCGATGCAGACCGTTGCCAGCCTGACCGAACGGGTGCGCGAGAAACTGGACTGCACCCCGGAAGAGGCCCTGACACAATCCGGCCTGGAATCGGATGCGACCCTGCCGCCCCAGGATGATGTGGAACGCCGAATAGAGCGCCTGGCGCGAGAGCGCGACGCCATCGGCCCGGTCAATCTGCGCGCAGAGCAGGAAGCGGCAGAACTGGAAGAACAGATCGCCTCCATGCAGGCGGAACGCGATGACCTGATCGCCGCCATCGCCCGTCTGCGCCAGGGCATCAATGCTTTAAACCGCGAGGGCCGGGAGCGTCTGTTAAAGGCCTTCGATGAAGTGAATACACATTTCCGGGACCTGTTCGTAACCCTGTTTGGGGGCGGTGAGGCGCATCTGAAGCTAACCGAATCCGATGATCCGCTTGAGGCAGGTCTGGAAATCATGGCCAGCCCGCCGGGTAAGAAAATGCAAATCCTGTCGCTGCTGTCAGGGGGGGAGCAGGCACTGACCGCACTCGCCCTGTTGTTTGGGGTGTTCCTAACCAACCCCGCCCCGATCTGTGTGCTGGACGAGGTGGATGCACCGCTGGATGACAGCAATGTGGATCGCTTTTGTAAGATGCTGGATCAGATCACAAGCGCAGGTTCCACACGCTTTCTGGTCGTCACCCATCACCGTATGACCATGGCTCGTATGGACCGCCTGTTTGGTGTGACCATGGCAGAGCGGGGCGTATCACAATTGGTGTCCGTCGATCTGCGTCAGGCAGAGCGCATGAAAGAGGCTGGTTAATCCCATCATGGTCAACTTTGATCTGGTCCTTCGAAACGGCACCTGCGCCACCGCCAGTGACACTTTTCAGGCAGATATTGGGATTCAGGACGGGCGGATTGCGGCAATTGGCGAAAGCCTGTCCGATGGGGCGCGAGAGATCGATGCAACGGGCAGATTGATCCTGCCCGGCGGGGTCGACAGCCATTGTCATCTGGCCCAGGAAACTGTGGATGGCGTCGAATGCGCTGATGATTTTGAAAGTGGCACGCGGTCGGCAGCCTTTGGCGGCACCACGACCGTGATGCCCTTCGCCATGCAGCAGCCCGGCAAGACCCTGGGCGAAACCGTTGCCGCCTATCACGCATTGGCTGGCCCCAAGGCGATCATCGACTATGGCTTTCACCTGATCCTGCGCGATCCCAATCCACAGGTTCTTGGTCAGGAATTACCGGCGATGATCGAACAGGGGATTACGTCCTTCAAGGTCTATATGACCTATGACACGTTCAAGCTGGATGATTATGAATTATTGACTGTGTTATCGGCCGCGCGCACCCTTGGCGCCATGATGATGGTACATGCGGAAAACGATGACATCATCCGCTGGCTCAGCGAGAAACTGACGACAGGCGGACATCGCGCCCCGAAATATCACGCCATCGCCCATGCTCGCATCGCAGAGAGCGAGGCGACCCGGCGGGCCATCGACCTGGCGTCCCTGACCGATACGCCCATGTTGATTGTCCATGTTTCGGACGAGGCCGCGACCAGCGCGATCCGGTCGGCTCAAACCGCAGGGTTGAAGATCTTTGGGGAAACCTGCCCGCAATATCTGTTCCTGACCGCGGCTGATCTGGACCGCGACGGATTGGAGGGGGCGAAATACTGCTGCAGCCCGCCGCCGAGGGATTCTGCCGGGCAGGAGGCAATCTGGCGCGGGTTGAAGAATGGCACGTTTCAGGTTTTCTCGTCTGATCATGCACCCTATCGCTTCGACCAGACGGGCAAGCTGCGTTATGGCATGGATGCCAGCTTCACCCAGCTTGCCAATGGCGTGCCGGGCCTGGAATTGCGCCTGCCGCTGCTCTTCTCTGAAGGGGTGGGCAAGGGTCGGCTTAGCCTTAACGAATTCGTCGCCCTGACCGCCACCAATGCGGCAAAGCTCTATGGCTTGCATCCGCGAAAGGGCACAATCGCGGTCGGGGCTGATGCGGATCTGGCGATCTGGGACCCCAATAAAAAAGTCACCGTCCAGTATGAGACGATGATCCACGATGATGTCGGATTTACGCCCTATGAGGGACGGCACCTGACCGGCTGGCCAGAGACGGTGTTGAGCCGGGGGCGGGTGGTCATTGAAAATGCGACTCTGTGCGCCCAGCCGGGGTCGGGCCTGTTTCTGGACTGTGCCAAACCGGATTCGGCCATCCCTACAGGGCGCCTGCATCCCGAAGCCAATCCCGCAGAAAATGGCGGTGCCCGGCTTATATGACAAAGTGATTGCAGATCACAGCCCATATCGCATTGACAAGCCCCCCTCCAACCCGCTATCTCCCGCTGCGCTGATCGATCCAGTCGATCCCAAATGCGGAGGGATGGCAGAGCGGTAATGCAGCGGATTGCTAATCCGTCAACCTGATAAGGGTTGCGGGGGTTCGAGTCCCCCTCCCTCCGCCAGCTTCCCATTTTATTTCAATGCAGTACGAGTATCATGGAGACGGTGGCCGAATTTCAGCGTCTTTTCAAACCCTTGTGTCAGTGGAGCGTGTCGACACGAGTCTCAAGAGACGTTTTGCTCGCTAGATTTGACATGAATTACTGAAACCGTCTCTGCGGCCCTAAGGGTCAGTGCGTCTTTACGGTTTTGTGATGCAGAGATGATGCAGGGAAGTTGCTGGCTCAAGCAAAGCCGAGAACTTGGCGCTGCTCGACCCAGTCGAGCGGCAGGTCGGTCATGGCGATTAGCCTGCTCGTCGATAGGTCTTCCGGCTGCCGCCCTTCGAAGATTGCCAGGCTCGCCATAGGTGCCGGTCCTTTCCACCGTCAGTTTATCCGCCATGATGACTAAGAAATTTCAATCTTCCCAGCTTTCGCCATCGCGTTGCTTATAAGGTTTTTCACCTATGCCATCGACTGGTTTCTCCATAAGGCGAGTGGCCTGAAGGACGTGAGTGCCCCTGCGTATCAGGTCACAACATCAATTGAAGCGCCTTAATTGAAGCGCCTTGCGAAGGCCACACCATTTATGTATACACGCCAGAATAAGCGGGGAGTATCCTGACAAAATTCCAGGATTTGCTGCGATTGAGTTATTGGATTGTGGGGCAGAATGTACGCGCAATGTTTTAACACATGATTTTCTCCAGCTATCCCTTTCTTCTGATTTTTTTGCCGGTTTTATTGGTGGTTTTGGCTGCCCTTCAAAGGGCAGGTTCACTTTCCAGATGCTATGTTCTCGTGATCGCATCTCTTGGATTCTACGCCTGGTACGATTGGCGATATCTGGCGCTGATCCTGATCTCGGCGATTGTTAACTTCCATATTGCCAGAGCCCTTGAACATCGCGCCATCCGAAAAGATCCAGGTCAGAAGTCATTATTGGTTGGTGGCATTGTTTTCAATTTAGGTCTGCTTGGTTACTTTAAATATGTGGATTTCTTGCTCGCCAGTGTGAACTCCCTTCTGGCGACGGAATTTCCGCTGCTTAATGTGCTGTTGCCTATCGGCATATCCTTTTTCACTTTTCAGCAAATCGCATATTTGATTGATGTGCATGACGGGACCGAGGCAGAGTCATCCTTCCCCATGTATTTGCTGTTTATCAGCTTCTTTCCTCAGCTGATCGCGGGCCCCATCGTCCACCATCGTGGTTTCATGCAGCAGGTGCGACACGGCCTTGCAGGTTTATACAAGGCGCCCTTGGTTGCGGCGGGCGTTACGATCTTCACCTTAGGTCTTGCGAAGAAAGTTTTGTTTGCAGACCAGATCGCCAAGTGGTCTACGCCAGTCTTTGATGCCGCATCACAGGGGATTGATCTGCCTTTGCTTGAGAGTTGGACGGGGGCAATCTCTTACACGTTCCAGATCTATTTCGATTTTTCGGGATATTCTGACATGGCCATCGGCTTGGGACTGATTTTTGGTTTAAGATTGCCGATCAATTTTTTGTCACCCTATAAAGCTGTCAGCATCACTGATTTTTGGCGTCGCTGGCATATCACGCTTTCTTCTTTTCTTCGGGACTATCTGTACATCCCCCTTGGTGGCAATAAGAAGGGTCGGCCAAGACAATATGTGAATCTAATGATTGTGATGCTCCTGGGCGGCCTATGGCACGGGGCTGGGTGGAGCTTCGTTGTTTGGGGGGGACTTCATGGTGTCGCACTTATGCTCAATCGCGCCTGGACTCGCTTGACGCGGTTCAGGCTTCCCGCCCAATTTAGCATTTTATTGACTTTTGTGTTCGTGATCTTTGCCTGGGTGCCATTCCGCGCCGGAAACATGGAATCTGCAGTGGAGATTTGGCGTGGCATGGTTGGTCTGAACGGCATCGCCTTACCAGAGAATTACGCCGACAGGTTCGGGGCATTGTTGCCTCTTGTCGCGGGGCTGGACATACAATTTGTCGATACGCACCTGTTCCATGGCGTAAACCAGCTCATGGTTTTCGCTGGTTTACTGGCTGTTGTATGGTTGTTGCCCAACAGCGTAAAATTCATCGGATACACGTTCGAAGGCGGACCGTGCACTGACAGGCCGACACTGCCGGGGTGGCGTCCTTTGCCGCTCTGGGCATTGGGAATCAGTGCCACCTTTATCCTGGCACTTTACTATATGAACAGTGCAGGAGAGTTTTTGTATTATGCATTCTGACCTTTTGCCAAACAGTGCTGCAAAGCGCTATTTGATGTTCTGGGCTCTGCCTTTGGTCCTGCTTTTCTTCGCGGTACTGGTCAGTGCCCTGTTTCTGTGGCGCTCGGGAGAGTTGCGGTCCCTTGAAAGTATTGTCGGGATACAGGAAGAACAAAATGCCCTGTATGGCACCGCCATTTACAGTGATGATCACCCCTATAAGCAGGTGCTTTTGTTGAACCGTCCTGCTGAATTAGTCATGCTTGGCTCGTCGCGTGCACTGCCTGCCGTGCAGCAAATGTTTCGTGTCCCCTTCACCAATTTGGGACGCATGGCCAATTCGACCCGTCATTTAGAGATTGCCGTTGACGACATTCTGGCTTCAGGCGCGCCGAAAATTGTCGTCATGATGTTGGATTTCTGGTGGCTCAATGCAGAGACATACGAAGCTGTCTCTCCGACCGATATCGCCCCGCCGCAACGCTTAAGTCCAGAAGCGTTACTGGCACCATTGAAATGGTTGGTAGAAGGCAAGTTAACCCTGACTGAGGTCGTGAGGACATTGGTGGCCGATGATCCTCCCCTTTACGGAAATGTTCCTGTGCTTGGGATCCGCGGCCTCACCCGAGGGACCGGATTTGCGCCAGACGGCTCTCGCAGTGATCAAGAAACGGTCTATGGCAGGTCTCCCGCCCGGGATGTGGGTTTCGCCATCAGTCTTTCAGAAGCATTTGAGGATTGGGATGGAGAGCAGGTTGATCTGGAGCGCCTTAAGCGCATATACGAGTCCATCCGGCGGTTAGAGGAGGCCGGGACCACCGTCATAACCGTGATGCCGCCTGTCGCGCCAACAGTCTATAAGGCGATGCGCGACGCGCCTGAACGGTTTGCTACTGTGTGGGCCTTCCAGGAGTTTATGACAAAGCTCAACCAGCATCACTTTGATTTTCTGAACCCTGCGCTGCTTGATGCAGAAGATTGTGAATTTCTGGATGGATATCACGGCGGTCAGCTAGTCTTCGCGCGGATGCTGCTGGCAATTGCACGGGCAGAGTCTTCAATGTCCAGCGCCTTGGATCTTGATCTGCTCCACGCAATGATTGATTGCTGTTCGGGGCGGGCTATGGCTTTGGATATCTATCGCCGCCCGACAGAGCGGGAAGTGGATTTTTTGGGGTTGGGTTGCCCGAAAACCGGTGTCATGAAAAGTGGATAACAGTTTGACCAAACATCTTTGTACGATATGTGCCCGGGGCGGCTCTAAAGGAGTGCCCAACAAAAACCTTCGGCCCCTGAATGGCATATCCTTGATTGAGCGCACTGTCCGGCAAGCGCGTGCCAGCGGCTTGTTCACCGGCATTGCCGTCAGCAGTGACTCCCAAGGGATATTGCAGGCGGCGATGGATGCCGGGGCGGATTTGGCGGTTGACCGTCCAGCAGAGCTGGCCACGGATCAGGCTGATAAGAGCCCGGCGATCGTCCATTGCGCGCGTCAGGCAGAGGAACAGATGGGCATACGCTTTGACACCTTCACGGACCTGGATGTCACGGCTCCGTTCAGGACCAGCGACGATATCGCGGGGGCCATCGCGCTTTTGAACAGGACCGGTGCAAAAAATGTATTCTCTGTCACCCCGTCTCGCCGGTCGCCTTATTTCAATATGGTTGAAACGATCGGTGACGGTCCAGCCCACTTGATCAAGCCCTTGAAAGAGGCGGTGTTGAGGCGGCAGGATGCGCCGAAAACATATGATATGAACGCGTCTATCTATGTATGGAGGCGGGATGTATTTTTTCCAGATGCACCGGTTTTCACAGACGATACCCGGGTGTTTGTGATGCCTGAGGAGCGTTCTCTGGATATTGATTCAGAGCTGGATTGGATGATTGCAACTTTTCTGGCGACGCGATTGGAGACGGACAAATGAGTAATGAGCCAAGCTGGTCAGAATTTGAGAGCGCACGTCTGTTTGATCTTACCGACCGCGTCGCGATCATTACAGGCGGCGCTGGTGCGCTTGGGGAAGGTTTCGCGCATGGTCTTGTTTCGAATGGCGCGCGTGTTGTAATCGCGGATATCGACGTTGCACGGGGCGAGGAGCTGATTGCGGCCCTTGACCAGCGCCGCAAAGGCCAGGCTGTGTTCCAGCGTGCTGATGTAGCTGTTGAGAAGGATGCACGGGCTGTGGTGGAGAAGGCTGTTTCTCACTTTGGCAAGGTGGATATTCTGATTAATAATGCGGCAGCTCCCGTCGCCGATCCGGCAGAGTTCTTTGCGCCTTTTGAGTCATTCAGTCTTGAGGAATGGCGGCGGCAAATGGGCGTAACCCTGGATGGCATGTTCCTGATGGCGCGAGAGACTGTGCGCCAGATGATTGCACAAGGAAGCGGCGGTTCCATCATACAGATTTCGTCGATTTATGGCCTGCTTTCTTCGGATGAACGTATTTATGAAGGCGCTATGTATCGCGGCAATAATATCAATAATCCCGTTAGTTACTCGGCTGCAAAGGCTGGGGTGATTGGTATGACACGCTGGATGGCCGCCAATCTTAGTAAGCACAATATCCGGGTAAACAGCATTGCCCCCGGCGGCGTGTTCACCGGCGAGAATGACATTTTTGCCCAACGCTATGGCGCTCGTGTGCCTATGGGTCGAATGGCGAATCGTCATGAAATCGTGGGCGGCGTGCTCTATCTCGCCTCTGATGCGGCCAGTTATGTCACGGGCCAATGTCTTGCCATCGACGGGGGATTAAGCGCGTGGTAGCTGGCTTGGCCAAGTCAGGGGTAATTCTGGTTTCTGCCCGTGATCCAAGTGCTGCTCTCGCCCTGGTGCCCGTCGTCAGGCACTTGGCTGGATTGTCGACTGTTACCGTACATGTTGTTGCGCAAAACCCGGCCTATGAGATTTTTCAAAAAGAGTCGTTGAATGTCGTGCAGGTACAATCTGCTCCCCTCAATCACAGGGATGATGGGGGGGCTGCCGAATTGCTGGCAGAGGCGCGAGAGATTCTGGATAAGGTGCAGCCGGATGTGTTGCTGGCAGGCCTATCCTCGCCAGGTATTGGAATAGACGAGGCGCTGTTGGCGCATGCCGGTGATATTCCAAGCTACAGCATTCAGGATCCGCCAGGCTATATTGTTCCCGGATTCGATAGTCGCGCGCGCACGCAATTCGTCGCCGGCATTGATTTCCTGGAAAGTGAAGAGACGGCACGCTGCATAGATATTGGGCCGCCCCAGGTTGAGCGGTATCGCGCCCTTCACCCTGAACAGCTGGCGCAACAATGGCGTCAGGCCATGGGCTGTCACGGCACGACCGCAGTGCTGTTTGGTCAACCCCTTAATCAGGAACCGGGGTATCGCAACAGTTTGTGTGCTGCAGTATCTGCGCTTCGCGATCTTGCGGACCCTGTAATCGATCATGTTGTCTATCGTGCGCACCCGAAAGAGAACAAGGTGGACCGGGCAAACACCCTTGCGGCCCTGAATGACGCTGCAGGGACCATCGTGCACGAAGATCCGTTGGCGCTGGCGGTTGAAGGCCCATTATGTGGATGTGATTTGGTAATCAGTTGCTATTCCACCATCAGCACGGATTTGATTTATCTAAATCGTGTCGCAAAGGATCCGCTGGGCGGAGCGGTGCATCTGTTGTTTGAGGCTGATATGGTGCGCCTCTGTGCTGTTGGCGGTTTAACAAAAGGGCCCTGGAGCGTACAACATGGCTTTGGGCAAGGGGTGTATGAGGTCTCTCAATTATCTGTCGCTTTGCAGACAGCGGCATCCTTAACGGAACGCCGGATGTGCTGGGAAAGGGCGCGTGCTTTGACGGTTCCTGATCGCGATCCGTCCAGTGTTGTCGTGGAAACGATACTGTCCGACCTGTCACAGGGTTATGCCCAATGACCGACACATTTGACGTATCCCGGATCACCCTTGGGGCTGTTCAATTGGGGTTGCCCTATGGTGCGGTTCCAACGTCACCAATGCCCAATGAGGTGGAAACCCAAGACCTGCTTTCGGCTGCATGGGAAGCGGGCATCAACGCGGTGGATACGGCCCGTACTTACGGACTTTCAGAAGAGCGTATCGGCCGTTGGCTGGGCAAAACGACTCTTCCGCTGGCCATCGCGACCAAGTTTCCAGAGCTTCCTGCGGATGCGGTTTCCGGGGCACAGGCGCTGCGGCAATACTATGCTGAGAGTCAGGCTGCATTGGGCGGGGCCCCGTTCCGATATTACCTTGCCCATCATGCACCCGATATTATGAGACCGGAAATACAAGATACGCTGCGCGCCCTGCAATCTGCAGGACAAATTGATTGTTTCGGCGCATCTGTCTATACACTATCAGAAGCAGAAGATGCTTTGTCCGTACCAGATTTAGGGGCGTTGCAAATACCGATAAGCCTTGCAGACCAACGGTTTGTTGACGCCGGTATCATTGCCGCCGCGGCTGCTCAGGGCGTCGTGGTTTTTGCACGCAGTGTGTTCCTGCAAGGCGTCTTGCTCAGAGAACCGGCAGCTTTGCCAGCATTGTTTGAGCCTGCTTTGCCGTGCTTGAGCAAATTTGGTCAGTGTTGTGCTGATCTGGGCATATCAAAATTGTCTGCCGCACTGTTTGCTGTGGATACAGTACCGGGTATTGCATCGATGGTTATTGGTGTTAATCGCCCAAGTCAGTTGGAAGAAATTAAGACGGCGTTTCTCGCGGCACATGAAATGGACAAGACCGCGATTGAAACCCTAAGAGAAACAATGACCACCTTTCCGGCAGATCTTCGGGACCCGCGGGATTGGTGATGCCAGAGAGAGTTCCAGAACGCATGTTACAGCATAGGTAAAGAGGACATCATGACCGGAGATAGAAGCAGCAGGAAGCGCTATTGGGATGCCCAATATACGGCTTACTGGAAGAAGCGCGTCGAAGAGGCAAGCGAGGGGGGCACCAGCAGTGTGATCCAGGGCGACCCTAAGACGGAAGATGATTCCGTCTATGAACGCGTGTTCGCCAAGACCCCAACAAGAGCAGGTTCCCTTCTGGATGTGGGCTGTGCCTGGGGGCGTATGTTCCCGCTCTATAAAGCAATGGGGCTCGATGTGTGTGGCGTTGATATCTCTGAAAGCATGATTGCAGAAGCGATGCGTGCCTGGTCCGACGACCCGGATGTTAAAAGTATACAGGTCAGTGAGGCGGAATCTCTGCCGTTTGAGGATGCTTTTTTCGATAATGTCGCGATCCTGGCCGTATTTGATGCGACCTATCAGAATGAAGCTTTGGGGGAGTTGTTGCGGGTTCTAAAGCCGGGAGGGCATCTATACTTAACAGGTAAGGGGCACTTTTATCACAAGGATGATAAGCCAGCCCTGGATGCGGAAATTGGCGCCCGACGGAAGGGGCATCCAAACTATTTCACAGATGTGTCGAAGCTAAGGGCGCAATTGGCGGATAATGGGCATGAGATTCTGGCCAGTTATTATTTTCCAAGACGGGGCGATTTCGCAAGTTTCACATATGTTGAGGAACCCCCTGAGAGATTCTACGAGTATTTTCTTGTAATTCAGAAGGGCCCCTCTGTGGGAACCTATCACAATCTGGCTGAGGCAGAATCACAGACCTATTTGGATCAGGCGAGGTCCGGTGCTGATTAGTGCCCTGTAGCGCGATAGTGTTCTGTTTAATTCTGTTTGGGGTTTGCAGCGATGGCTGAAGTAATCAAATTATCAGCGATTAAGCGCAAAGTGTATGTTCTGTCGGATGAAAACGTTTCATTAAAGGCGCTGGAGCCGCAGCAGGTTACGCATGACTATGTAAGCTGGATGAACGACTATGATATCACCAGATTTACCGAGCAAAAGTTCCTAACGCATACGATGGATGACGTTAAAGGATTTGTTCTGAGCAAGCTTAATTCTGAAACGGATGTGCTTTTTGGCATTTTTTACAATTCCAAGCATATTGGTAACATCAAGCTGGGACCGATTAATTTTCATCACCTTGTTTCCGATATCAGTTATTTCATCGGTGATAAGGAATACTGGGGAAAAGGCATTGCAACCCTGATTATCGATGCTGTGGTGGGGATAGCATTCAATGAAGTGGGGTTAATGAAGGTTACAGCCGGTTCTTACAGTAATAATGTGGCGTCATCGAAAGTATTGGAGAATAATGGATTTGCTATAGAGGGAACAAGACGCAAGCAGATATTGTTCGAAGGTAATAGAATAGATTCTTTGATTTATGGAAAACTACGAGAAGATATAAGGTAATTTTTTGAATTATAGTCACGCTGGCTGTATCAGGTCTGGATACACGAAAACACGGGTGTTTATGCCCGTTTGGCTGGGTGCTCCATCATCAGCAGGGCCGTGCAGGGCCCCCCGATTGCAAAATATAGGTGGGGTTTGTCTCCGGGGAATGCGACGCGTTCGCCGGGGTTAAGGCGGGTTGGTGCATCGACGGGGCCGACATCTGCAACACCTTCTATCATGATCAAATGCTCTATTCCCCCATGCGTGGCGGAATAGATAGGGGCGTCGGTCTGTGGGATGTTGGTTTCATATATATCCCAACTTTTTGCCGCCACGATCTTATGCAGAAACAGCATGGTGATGCCCGGACCGGCCAGTTTTTTCCATCCGCTTTGATCTCGCGGCGCCCCGTTGCGCGGCTCCATAAAATCGCCGGGCGTAATGTTCAGGATTCCGGCCAGCGCGCCCAGTGTAACGATTGTCGGATTGCCGCTGCCGGATTCAAGCTTCGATAGCGTGCCCTTCGCAATCCCGGAGCGACGCGATAGCTCAGAGAGTGAAATATCCTGAAGCCCCCGAAAATACCGAATGCGCTGGCCCACATGCCGGGCGAAGCTGTCTTGCGCGGTGGATTTTGCATCTTTGCTCATACGGCTATTTCCCAAGCTGAAACTGAGGAAAGCAGGGCCTGATATGAAAGCAGAACTCATGAATGCGCATATGCGGCAACCTTCGAAAAGGGGTGAGGGTATCCATAATAGTATTCGTGCCGCCCATCACTGCCCAGGGAAGAAACGTACAAAATACGGGTAAAATTGCTCTTGACTCATTTTTGACACGGGTGTTCATTTAAATGAACGTTCATCTTAATGAACACTTTATAGGGATGCCGTACACAACAGTTTTTGTCAACGATCCCCCTGAATCAATCCGTTATGGAGACCTGGTATGCGTGAAGGTTTTACGTCCTCTCAACTATACAAACGATTGCCCTATGGAACGACGGTTCCCAGTCATTGTCCGAACCTTCCCGCGATCAGCTTTGATCTTCGTGTCGATCCAGATTGGATTGAACAGAACCTCGCCAACACGCCGTTCACCCCCGTTGGCGACAGGATTTTCATTTCTGCATCGGATTACAGCAACAATGCCGTCGTTCCCTTCAAGGATATCATCGTTATCGTGCCGATGGAGTATAAGGGGAAGCGAGGCGGACATCCGATTGTTGAGTTTGAAAACTTAAATCGCTTGGTGATGGGGGGGCGTGAGAAATGGGGGTATCCAAAGCTTGTCAGCGATATCTCGTTCGACAGGCTTGAAAATGGCGGCATTCGATCCGTTGTGAAACTGGGATCGACGCCGGTGGTTGAACTGGAATGGACTCCAGATGCCACCGTGACCGAAGCAGAGCCGCTTAACCTGACGCCGCATTACCTGCTGCGATTGCTGCCCGACGCATCCCGGGAAGGGATGGGATTTGCGGAAGTCCTGAACCGCGACACATCTTCGGATGTGACCCTGCTGGAAAAGAAGATCGGCAAGGGCAGCGTTAAATTCAATAAATGGCCACAGCATGAGCTGGATTATTGCGGTCTTGCGGACCTGGAAATCAAAGAGATCGTTTCGGCGACCTTCACCACGTCGGACTGGCATGCCACGGAAGAAAACGGCTGGGCCAGGTTGGTGGACCGTATTCTCTGACCAGAGAACACTCCCATAAACATAATCATTCAGAACAGAAGTGAGGTAAAATGATGCACACACACCCATCACAATTCTATTGGTTCCCGAAGATGGTCGCGATTGCTGCGGGCCTGATGCTGTCCTCACAGGCGACATTTGCCCAGGATCTGCCGGCGGGCGCTGATGCGGCCCTGCATGCACAAGTGCCAGAGGCATACAAGGACGGGATCGTGGCGGTTTATGACCCACAATATCCCCCCAGCTATTTCATCGACGATAAGGGTGAAATGGTTGGCTATGTCCTGGATTTTCAAAAGGCTATCGCCGTAAAGCTCGGGATTCCGGTTACGTCGGAATCATCGAAATTCGCGGGTATCATTGCGGGCATTCTGAGCGAACGCTATGACATGTCTTACTTTCATGATTCCCCGGAACGCCGCGAAAAGATGGATATTGTTGATTTTCAGCAAACCGGCACTGCGGTCATGGTGAAAAAGGGAAATCCAAGCGGTCTGGACCTGCATGATCTGTGTGGGCACAAAATCGGGGTAGCCACAGGATCGAAACAAGGGCTTGAACTGGTTCCGCGCCTTCAGGAAGAGTGTTCTGCAAATGGCAAAGAGGCGTTTGAGGTGCTGAATTTTGCCGGTCCAAATGAAGGCAGCCTGGCGGTTAAGACCGGTCGTATCGATGGCTGGCTGGATGGAGCACCCTATGCGGGGTATATGGTGCGCCTGAATGATGATCTGTTTGAAAAGGCACCGACGGCAGACCTGTCGGGTGTGTCAGGCTTTGCATTCCGCAAGGGGGACCCGATGGCGCAGGTCTTTAAGGCCGCCGCTGAAGCCCTGATTGCGGACGGAACCTATCAGAAGATTCTGGACGATTGGCATATCGGTGAATTGGCCCTGGATGCGCCGCTGATTAACGGAGAATAAATGACTACGGCCAATAAAGAAGCGACCCGGCCCTCCTCACAAGGGGCCGGGAAGCGTTCGGAGAGAGACGCATTGAAGATCGTTCGGCGGACGTCCTATGGGCGTCTGGCGGCCGATGCAGCCTTGGCATTATTCGTCTTTGGGCTGATTTGGATGAGTGCAACAAATCCAAATTTCCAATGGGATGTGGTCTTTAAATATCTCACCAGCGCAATCATTCTCAAAGGACTTTGGACAACGATCGAATTAACGGTCATTTCTATGGTGCTGGGAACGATTATTGGCGTGTTCCTGGCGCTTATGATGCTGTCAGAGGATCGTTGGCTGCGCAGCTTTGTCGCTGCGTATAAATGGTTGTTCCGGGGAACACCACTGCTAGTCCAGTTGATCTTCTGGTTCAATATTTCCGCCCTATATCCAGAGGTTGAGATTGGCCTGCCCGGTGGTGAGACGTTCTTCACGCTTTCGGGGAATGCCATTACACCCTTTATGGCCGCGCTTCTGGGGTTGGCCCTGCATGAAAGCGCCTATATGGCGGAGATTATTCGCGGTGGGATCCTTGCCGTTGGTCAGGGGCAAAGCGAAGCGGCAACAGCAATCGGCATGCGTCGTCTTCAAGTCTTTTGGCGCATTACCCTGCCGCAGGCGCTGCGCGTTATCGTGCCGGCAACCGGGAACCAGGTGATCCTGATGCTGAAAACAACATCTCTGGTCAGCGTTATCGCCCTTCCGGAATTGTTGTATTCTGCCCAGACAATCTATGCCCGCACCTTTGAGGTTATTCCGCTGCTGATCGTTGCCAGCCTTTGGTACCTCTCGATCTGCTCGCTTCTTTCGGTTGGGCAATATTTCCTTGAGCACAAGCTGGGGCGCGGCTTCCGCAGCACCAATTGAGCGACAATCAAAGGGTGGAGACCCGACACGTTTATGAGTACTGACATGACAAGTAATGAACCCATGGTCTGGGCCGAAGGCGTGATCAAATCTTTTGGCGCCCTTCAGGTCCTGAAAGGCATTGACCTTGTGGTGGATCGCGGTCAGGTGGTTTGCCTGATCGGCCCGTCCGGATCCGGCAAATCCACTTTTCTGCGCTGTATCAACAATCTTGAAAAAATTGATGGTGGCTGGCTGTCGGTGGATGGGGAACTGGTCGGCTATAATCGTGAAGGCGATTACCTGATTGAATTGCGAGAGAAAGAGGCTGCCGCGCGTCGCGCCCATATCGGCATGGTGTTTCAGCATTTTAATCTCTTCGCCCATAAGACGGCCCTGAAGAATGTTATGGAAGGGCCTGTTGCCGTGCGGCGGATGAAGAAGGACGCTGCGCGCGATCTGGCGATGGAGCTCCTGGACAGGGTGGGGCTGAAAGATAAGGCGGATGTTTTCCCGAACCGACTGTCCGGCGGCCAGCAACAGCGGGTCGCAATCGCCAGGGCCCTGGCGATGGAACCAAAACTGATCCTGTTTGACGAGCCTACATCTGCGCTGGACCCGGAATTGGTGGGGGAAGTTCTGCAAGTCATGCGCGATCTTGCCAAAGGCGGCATGACAATGGTTGTCGTCACGCATGAAATGGCTTTTGCCCGTGAAGTGGCGGACACGGTGGTATTCATGGATGGCGGTGTCGTTGTCGAACAAGGGAATCCAGAACAGGTTCTCTCTGCCCCCAAAATGGCGCGAACGAAAGAATTTCTGCAAAGCGTCGGTTAACCCTATCTTCGGTGTGCTGATAAGCGACCAGCCACGGGCACCTGTCAGTAAGACGGGGGCGTGATCGCCCAGATGACGATTGTCTCGTTGTCCGTCGGGTTGGCATAGCGATGGGGCGTGTCACTGGAAAAGGCGAAGCTGTCGCCTTCATTCAGGATCACATGCTTATCGCCGATCCACAGATGCAGGGTGCCAGAGATGACGATTCCAGATTCCTCGCCCCGATGTTGATAGGGCTCTGCCCCGCTTTCTGACCCCGGCCCAAAGGTGCAGCGCAAAAGCTCAAGCTCCCGCCCTAGATTTGGGGATAGTAACTCGTCGGAGATACCGCTGGAAAATGTCAGGCGTCGACGGCGATTGGCGCGCACCACAACGTCGCGCAATCCATCATCATCGTCTGCCGCCGGTGAAAAGAACCAGCTTATGGTTACGCCCAGGGCCCGACTGATTGAATGTAGGGCCTTCACCGAGGGGCTGGAAATGCCGCGTTCTATCTGACTGAGATAGCCTGGCGACAAATTGGTGGCGTCACTGAGTTCAGAGATTGTCGTGTCCCGCGCCTTGCGTAGTTGCCGGATCTCTTTCCCGACCCGCTCATCCAGATCTAAAAACTCCGACAGGTCCACAGTCGTGTCTTCGGCGGAAGAGGCCAAACCCATCTGGTTTGAGGGACGCACAAGCTTCGGCAATTTTTTCACGCAGAGAAACTCCTGTTTGGGACCAAACCATAATCCCATAAATAGTGCAGCATGTCTCGATATGTCAAAGACCGTGAATATTCTGATGTCATGCTGCAGTGCAGTGATATTTTTACTATAAAAATTCACTATCGTGATATATAAATATCTCAATTGAGTCAGTTGGAGGGGTTGATGAGCATTCTGGAACGGGCAGATGTGGTTGTTATCGGCGGTGGAGTCGCTGGTTGTTCAATCGCCTATCATCTGGCGAAATTAGGCATAACCGATGTCGTTCTGTGCGAACGCAAGCAGCTGACCAGTGGCACGACCTGGCATGCCGCTGGGCTGGTCACACAATTGCGCGCCACGCGTAATATGACCGAATTGGCGAAATATACTGGGGAGCTGTTTTCCAGCCTTGAAGCCGAAACCGGTCAGGCAACGGGCTTCAAACAGAATGGATCTTTTCGTCTGGCAAAGACTCCGGCGCGGTTTGAGGAATTGAAGCGCGGTGTGTCGATGGCCCGTAATTTCGGGCTGGCAGCCGATGTGATGACGCCCGGCGAAATCAAGGAACGCTATCCTCTGATCACGGTGGATGACATTGTCGGCGGCATCTGGATGCCCAAGGACGGCCAGGTCAATCCCGCAGACGTCACCATGGCCATGGCGAAAGGCGCGCGGAACAAGGGTGTGCGAATCCTGGAAAATACAAAGGTTCAGCGCATTGTCACGGAAAACGGCCGCGTGATCGGGGTCGAAATTGATGGTGGTCTGTTAAGGGCTGATAAGGTTGTGATCGCAGGTGGTATGTGGTCACGGGATTTGGCGGCCGATATCGGTGTCAATCTGCCCCTGCATGCCGCAGAGCATTTCTACATCGTCACGGAACCGATGGAGGGATTGCAACCCAACCTGCCGGTGCTGTTTCTGGGGGATGAATGCTCCTATTACAAAGAAGACGCCGGAAAGCTGCTATTGGGATGTTTTGAACCAGAGGCGAAACCCTGGGGCCATAATGGTATCTCCGAAGATTTCTGTTTCGATTCGCTGCCGGAAGACTTTGATCATTTCGAACCAATTCTTGAAATGGCGATCAAGCGTATGCCGGCGCTGGAAAATACCGGCATTCAACTGTTCTTCAACGGGCCGGAAAGCTTTACCCCAGATGACCGATATCTGTTAGGCGAAACGCCAGAGGTCCGGAATCTGTTTTGTGCCTGTGGTTTCAATTCGGTTGGGATCCTGTCATCCGGTGGGGTTGGCAAGGCCCTGGCACAATGGATCCATGACGGGCATGCGCCATTTGAACTGGCCGATGTGGATGTCCGCCGCATGCAGCCATTCCAGTCCAACAAAACCTATCTGTATGACAGAACCACGGAAACACTGGGCCTGTTGTTTCAGATGCATTGGCCTTATCGGCAATATGCCACGGCCCGCGATGTGCGCCGGTCTCCCTTCCATGACCGTTTGCTGACCATCGGGGCCAGTATGACGGAGGCCGCCGGGTTTGAGCGTCCGGGGTATTTTTCAACCGATCAGATTTCATCACATATTGAGTATTCCTATGGGCCGCAGAACTGGTTCGGGGCGGCAAAGCAGGAATCTTTGAACACCGCAGAAAATGTGACCTTGTTCGATCAAAGCTGTTTCGTGAAATTTCGACTGGAAGGACGTGATGCCTGTGCCGTTTTGAACCGGGTATCAGCCGGAAATGTCGATGTTGCTGTCGGGAAAGTTGTCTATACCCAGTGGCTGAACGAGCGGGGGGGCATCGAAGCTGATGTGACGATCACCCGCCTGGGGGAAACCTCCTTCCTGATTGTGACGATTGCGACCTCCCAGACCAGGGATTTTTCATGGCTGCACCGGCATATCCCGGATGACGCCCACGCCATTCTGTTTGATGTGACATCCGCCATGCCGATGTTGGCGCTGATGGGCCCGAAATCCCGCGCCCTGCTGGAGGCTGTATCCGGGGAAGATCTGGGGAATGAGGTGGTACCCTTTGGCCACAGCCGCGAAATCGAAATCGGGTATGGGCGGGTGCGGATCAATCGCCTGACCTTTGTTGGCGAGCTGGGATACGAGCTATACATGCCCACAGAATTCGCTCTGCATGTTTTTGACACGCTGGTGAAAAACGGTTCGCCATTTGGCCTGAAACACGGGGGCTTCTTTGCCATCAACAGCATGCGGATGGAAAAGGGTTATCGTCATTGGGGCCATGACATCGGCGAAGAGGATACCCCAATTCAGGCGGGCCTTGGATTTGCCGTAGCCTATGACAAGCCAATAGATTTTATCGGCCGTGATGCAGTGCTGCGGGCCAAGGAAAAGGGCGTGCCGAACCGTCGTCTGGTTCAGGTTCGACTGGCGGGGGGTGGCAATGCACCCCTGCTGTATCACGAAGAGCCCATTCTTCGAAATGGCCAGATCGTTGGTTCCATCACATCCGGCGGCTATGGCCATCGGATCGAGGCCTCATTGGGTATGGGCTATGTCAGTTCTGCAGATGGCGTCACTCTGGATTTCCTGAACAGTGGGGATTTTGAAGTGGAAGTCGCCTGCGAGCGGTTCCGCGCGGAGGTTCAGTTCAAACCCTTCTATGACCCCAAAAACGACCGTATTCGACTGTGAAGATTGGAGAAAGATTATGACGGATGTACTGGCACGGATGAAGAAGCTTTCCGGGCATAATTACGTCGACAGCGCCTTCCAGGCCAGCAAAGCCACGACGCAGATCCCTGTTATCGACCCGGCGACAGAGCAGGTTATTGCAGAAATCCCGGAAACCCCTGCGGCTGAACTGGACGACGCTATCGCTGTTGCCAATGCGGCACAGAAGAAATGGTGGGCCGGGTCTGGCGTGGATCGCGCCCATGCAATGCATGAAGTAGCGGATGCAATCCACAAAATGCGCCCCATTCTTGCAGAATCACTGACCCGCGAAATGGGCAAACCCTATAAAGAATCTCTGGATGAAGTGGACTGGTGTGTCCATTCCCTCCGCTATAGTGCAGAGATTGGGCGCAATGACATGGGTCGCGTGATGGGCCCGGCCACGGCGGGACAGTTTCACTATACGCTGAAGCAGCCCCTGGGTGTGGCGGCGATGATCATGCCGTTTAACTACCCAATGGTGCTGTTGGCCTGGGAAGCCGGGGCAGCCCTGGCGGCGGGCAATGCGGTCGTGGTGAAGCCGTCGGAATACACGTCCATTACGACGCTGCTGTTCTCTGAGGCTTTTTCGGCCCTGCCCAAAGGACTGTTCCAAATCGTGTGTGGCGGTGCAAATGTCGGCAAGCATCTGATTGAACATGATCATACCCATGTCGTTGCCTTTACTGGCAGCGTTCCGGTTGGAAAAATCGTGTCACGGACCTGTGGCGAATTAATGAAGCCGTGTCTGATTGAGACGTCGGGTAATGACCCGTTCCTGGTGATGCCATCTGCCCCGCTGGATTTGACGGCGCGGGCGGCCGCATTTTCCGCCTATATGAATTGCGGACAGATCTGCGTTTCGGCGGAACGCTTTTATGTGCATGAGGCAATCCATGATGCCTTTGTCGAAAAGCTGGTGGAAGAAACGAAGAAGATCCGTCTGGGCAATGGTTTAGACAAGGTCGATATGGGTCCCATGGTGTCGATGAAAGAGCGGGACCGCTATGAAGCCCTGATGAAGAACGCTTATGCTCAGGGGGCCAAGCCAGCAATCGGCGGCGGGCGCCCCAGCGATTTTAATCGCGGTTGGTTTGTCGAACCGACCGTGCTGGTCGATTGCACACCAGACATGTCTTTGTTCCACAATGAAAGTTTTGGTCCCGTGGCCCCGATCTGTCGGGTGTCCAGTTATGAGGAAGGTATGGCCCTGGCCAATGCTTCCAAATACGGGTTGGGGGCGAATATCTATACGACCGACCTGAAGGAAGGCATCCGCGCTGCGGAAGATTTCGAAGCGGGGATGGTCTGGGTGAACGCGCCCTTGCTGGATAATGATGCCGGGCCTTTTGGCGGCACCAAGATGAGCGGTGTTGGCCGTCAATTGGGTCCAGAGGGTATCGAAACCTTCCGCAAAACCAAGATGGTGATGATCGATCCTAGCTGTGAGGCTCAGGATTTTTGGTGGTTCCCCTATGCGGATGCGGAATCATATCCGGGGAAATAGCCACAACACGCGGATGTGATTTCCGCATAAAGAGGGAGAGTGGGGATGTCAGATGAACCGTTACCGGCGGAATTGGAGCGCCGGATTCAGGAATTGGAACAACCGGAAAATCAAGGGGCTGGGTTCACAGGTGTGGATTGGCTGTTGCTGGCGTTGACCGGCATCATTGGCCCGGTGCTGTTATTGCTGTGGGGGTGGTAAGATGACCGATACGTCAAAAGATTCGGCTGATGAAAGCAATTGGCCGCTGGTAAAGTCCGAACGTACCTGGGGCCGCATTGAACTGGGCATTGTCTTGCTGGTCGCGGCTTCTGCTACCTGGTGCTATATCATTGGGGAATATGTTGGATACTATCTGAACCTGAAACAGGGTTTTGCCACCATGACAGCCGGTGCCATGATCGGCATGTTGTTGGTGACCCTAGCGGTGGTCCCTGCGGCAACACGCTATGGCATTGATTCCATCGTGGCAGCGCGCCCCCAATTCGGGTCGCGTGGGTGGATCATCACGGTCTTCCTTCAGTATGCGTCCATCATTGGATGGAACTCTCTGTTGTTGATCTTCTTTGGTAAGTCTGTTGTTCAATTGTTGCTGACAACCGGTCTTGTCGGGGAAGGGGCCACAGATGTGATCCTTCCGGTTGCCACTTTGGTGGCCTGTGCCGTTGTCTATGGTGTTCTGTTGACCGGCAAGAGCGGCATCGAACGGGCATCCAATATTCTGTTCTTCTTCATTGTCGGCGTTGGCCTGTGGATGGTTTATCTGCTGCTGACACAAAACGGCGCTGCGGTGGCAGAGGCCAAGCCAGCCTATGCATCAGGCGATATCCAATGGGACTATGTGACCGGTATTGAAATCGGGATCGTCAGTCTGTTGTCCTGGTGGCCCTATATCGGTGCGATGGTGCGTGTTGCGCCAAATGCCAGCACGGCCAGCATGCCAGCCATGTTGGGTATGGGATTGCCCGTTCCGTTGTTAAGCCTGATCGGTCTTGCGGCGATCCTGGCGTTGGAAACCTCAGACCCCTCCGCCTGGATGGTCCAATTGGGTGGTACATTCTATGGCGCCATCGCTCTTGTCTTTGTGATCGCGGCCAATCTGGGAACGGCAATTATCGGAGTTTATGCGACCGCTGTTGGTCTGAAAAGCGTACCTGGCATTGGGAAACTGTCCTGGAAAGTCACCTTGTTGTTGGCATTGGTGCCGGTTGCTTTGATCGGGGTGGTGGTGCCGGATCTGTTCTTCAACAATTTTGGAACCTTCCTGGCCTTCATCGGGGTATTCTTTGCGCCGTTATGTGGGATCCAGATTGTTGATTATCTGATCCTGCGTAAACAGCGTCTCAGTGTTCGGGGCCTGTATGATGGATCCAGCACAGCGCCTTACTATTATTGGGGCGGGTTCAATCCAGCGGCCTTGCTGGCCATGGCGGCTGGCTTCGTGACCTATGTCTATCTGCTGGACCCGCTGACCTATGTCAGCAAAACACCCTATGAAGTGCTGACAGCATCCTTGCCTTCCGCAGTTATCGGGGGGCTGGTGTTCTGGGTTCTAACCCTGGTGTTGGTTAAACCCGCGCAAAAGGGTGGTTACTGATCGATTGAAAGCATTCGATTAACCGGGGCCGCAGTCACAGTCGACTGCGGCCCTTTTCTGTCATAAGGCAGGCGATCTCTGATAATCGGTGGATGATGATCGCATTTGGACTTCCTGATTTTAATGCATTAGAACAGGGTCACGTTTTTGCACATGATTGGCGGATGGGATGTCATCCCCTTGTGTGGCGGTTAAATGGGTGGGAACAATCAAAAAGAGGCAATTGCAATGACACAGACATCACCACGACATGCTTCCGGCATATCCAATGCCATTCTGGAGGATTTGGTCGCGGCAAATCATATTCTTTATGATCAGGGCGTGGTCGATGCATTCGGTCATATCAGTGTCCGGCATGAAAACAATCCAGACCATTTTCTGCTGGCGCGGAACATGGCACCGGGTCAGGTGACAGAGGATGATATTGTTGAATTCACCCTGGACGGAGACCCTGTCGGATCAGAAGCGCGCCGGGTCTATCTGGAACGCTTCATTCATGGTGAAATCTATCGCCAGCGGCCCGATGTTCAGTCCATTGTTCACAGTCATTCCCATGCCATTGTCCCATTGACGGTGGTGGAATCCACACCGCTGCGCGCCATGTTTCATATGGCTGGATTTATTGGCCAGGCGGCCCCGATATTTGAAATTCGGGAAGAGTTTGGCGATGCCACCAGCCTTTTGATCAGTGATCGCGATAAGGGGCGCGCCCTGGCGGATTGCTTTGCCAATTCAGATATCGTCTTGATGCGGGGCCATGGTTCAACCGTGGTCGGCGGATCGATCCAACAGGCGGTCTATCGCGCGGTCTATGCCGAATTGAATGCCCGCTATCAGATGCAAGCCACGCAAATGGGAACGGTTCGTTATCTGACCCCGGGCGAATGCCAGACCTGTTCCGACACAATCGAGGCACAGGTGAAGCGCCCCTGGGATTTATGGCGCGAAGAGGCGGCCGCAGCGCGTAAATAGGGCAAAGCGGACACAAGACTGGCAGCGGATCGGTTTGGAATTTCAGAAAAAGGGTTGGTAAACAATGGCATTGGTATCGCTGGCTGATATAGAATCAGTAACCAGGAAAGCGCTGGAAAAGCATGGTGCTTTGCCCTGGATAGCCGGTGATGTCGCGCGGGCGGTTCGAAAGGCAGAGGCCGTTGGAAACCGTATTTGTGGTCTCTACTATCTGGAAAGCTATTGCCTGCAACTCACCAGTGGTCGCGTGAAAGGCACGGTCGATCCAATCGTCACCCATCCACGTCCGGGCGCTGTCAGCGTGGATGCCTGTTTTGGATTTGCGCAACCGGCTTTTTCGCGCGGCCTTCCGGTCGCGGTTGCAGCAGCCCGTGATTGTGGCGTCGCAAGCCTGGCAATTGGTCACGCCCACACCTGCACATCACTGGGATACTTCACCGAACAAATAGCGCGTAAAGGCTTGATTGGAATGGGATTTACCAATGCCTCTCCTATCGTGGCAGCGCCTGGGGGTAAAACTAGGGTGATTGGTACCAATCCGATCGCGTTTTCCGTGCCGGATGGAAAAGGGGGGCTGGCGATGCAGTTTGACCAGTCCACCAGCACCGTTGCATTGGGCAAGATCACAATGGCCAAGGCTGCGGGTCAGAGGATACCCGAAGGCTGGGCCGTGGATGCCGACGGACAACCGACCACAGATCCGGAAGCGGCGATTGCCGGCTCACTGGTCAGTCTAGGGGGATATAAAGGCTGGGGATTTGGCTTGATGGCTGAATTGCTGGCAGCCGGGCTGACCGGCGGCGTGGTTAGTCGGGATGTCAAACCGCTGAAGGCCCCCGATGGTCCCCCGCATGATCTGGGGCAGTACTATCTGTTAATGGATCCCGATGTCTCAGGCGCATTTTTTGATCGCTTGCGCCAGGTTCAGGAAGGTGTGGCCCTGGACGAGGGCACCCGGATGCCTGGACAGGGCAAGGAAGAGAGTGATCCCGTCGATCTAAGCGATGCAATCTGGGATCAAGCCCGTTCCCTTGCCGGGGTCGCCTGACCCTGTATTCTGTCGTTTTAGAAACACTGGTGTAGGATTCTAGCGCTCCGGCAAGGTCCCTCATTTAGTTGAAAGTGTTCTTCCGTCTTCACCATGGACGTTGCCAGATCGATGGTATAGAGGGAGCATTCTGCCGCCCCCGGATAGACCATAACGGTCGCTGCATCTGCTGGTTCGGGAAATGGCAGAAGGGCACGCTTTTTTGACAGTATAAAAAGGGGCATTATGGCACGCTTGGGCATTGATATTGGTGGAACTTTTACAGATTTTGCCCTCATCCGACCTGATGGTGCGACCGCAGTTCACAAGCGGCTGACGACACCGCGAGATCCGGCCCGCGCCGTATTGGAAGGGGTTGCGGCCATCGTTCAGGAAAATGATCTCTCCATCAATGACATCACCGAAATCGTACACGGCACGACGCTGGTCACAAATGCGCTGATCGA
The DNA here is from genome assembly GCF_048892425.1 of Hwanghaeella sp. 1Z406. Classification (NCBI taxonomy): domain Bacteria; kingdom Pseudomonadati; phylum Pseudomonadota; class Alphaproteobacteria; order Rhodospirillales; family Aestuariispiraceae; genus Hwanghaeella; species Hwanghaeella sp. 1Z406. Next base: position 57,638 of record NZ_JBLZHU010000004.1, on the reverse strand, counting down.
ACGGCGGGGCGCGCGTGTCGGCATGCTGGTTACCCAGGGCTTTCGCGACACATTCGATATTGGTCAAGAACAACGCTATGACCTGTATGACCTGCGCCTGCAATTTGCCGAGCCGCTGGTGCCACGGGCGCTGAGGGCGGAGATTGGCGAAAGGATTTGGTATGATGGCAGCGTCCTGACCCCCCTGGATCCGGCAGAGGTCGAACAGAAGGTCGCGGATTTGGTGGAACAGCAGGGCGTGGAGGCGATTGCGATTTGCTATATGCATTCCTATGCCAATCCCGATCACGAAGAACAAAGCCGTCAGATCGTCGCCCGGCGGTTTCCGAATCTGTTCGCCTGCACATCTTCAGACGTTTTCCCCTATGCCCGTGAATTCGAACGATGGACGACGACCTGTGCGAACGCCTATTCGCAGCCCTTGGTGGATGCCTATTTAAAGCGGCTTGAACAGGGATTGGAGGAGTTAGGATATCACGGTCAGTTGGTCATTATCGGTTCCAGTGGTGGATTGACGACGCCGGACACAGCGCGACGATTCCCGGTCCGCCTGTTGGAATCAGGGCCTGCGGCAGGGGTTTTGATGTCTGCTCGTCTTGGGCGGGATCTTGGTATTGATAATCTGTTGTCGTTTGATCTGGGGGGCACAACCGCCAAGGGAGCCCTGGTCAAGAAGGGCCTGCCCTATAAGACCTATGAATTTGAGGCAGCGCGAACCTATAAGCATAAAAGCGGCAGTGGTTTGCAGTTGCGTATTCCTGTCATCGATATGTGTGAAATCGGGTCGGGCGGTGGCAGCATCGTGTCAATTGACAGCCTGAACAGGCTTCGGGTTGGGCCGCGCAGTGCCAGTTCTGAACCCGGTCCCGCCTGCTATGGGCGCGGGGGGCAGGATGCAACACTGACTGATGCCAATTTGACGCTGGGATATCTGGATCCAAAAGGCTTCCTGGGCGGCCGCATGACGCTGGATGCAGGGGCGGCACAGGGTGCCATTTCCCGATATGCAGATCCTTTGAATCTGGATGTCATTCGCGCCGCCTGGGGGGCCCATGATGTCGCCAATGAAGATATCAGCCGCGCTTTTCGCGTTCATGCGACAGAGCGGGGATTTGACTATCGTCGGGCCGTGATGACGGCATCCGGAGGCGGGGGACCGTTGCATGCCGCGCGGATCGCCCGGAAGCTGATGGTGCCGAAAGTGATCTTTCCAGCCGGTGCTGGTGTCATGTCCGCCTTTGGCATGCTGGTCGGTGCCATGGCTTTTGAAACCGTTCGATCAAATCGCATGAAGATCGATGACCTGGATGCCGACAGTTTCGATGCGGCCATGGCCCCGGTTGAAACGTCGGCGATGTCCTATCTGTTGGAAAACAATCTGTCCCGGTCCCAGATTACGCTGGATCGGCGTTTGGACATGCGATATTGCGGTCAGGGTTATGATATTGAAATCCGCCTGCCCGATGGGGTTTCATCAGTCGATCTGGTGTCCCAACTGCGCCCCTTGTTTGAGGCGGCCTATCGTGACGTCTTCGAAACCTTGCTGGACCTGCCCCTGGAAATTGTCAGTTGGAAGGTGGAGGCCCGTGGCCCCGATCCTGATTTTCCCCTGATTGGGGGAGAAGTAACCTCCCGCACCGTATCGAAAGATGCCTTGAAGGGGCATCGCCAGGCCTATTTCGGACTGGCCGGTGGAATGATCGATTGTCCGGTCTATGATCGATATTTATTGCGCGCAGGGGATGTCGTGGAAGGTCCTTGCCTGGTCGAGGAAAACGAATCCACGGTGTTGTTGGATGCGGGGGATACGGCTTCGGTTCATCCCAGTGGTCATTTGATGGCCGAAATCGGTCAGGCTTAACGTATTATTTTAGGAGTTTGGTGGAATGTCTGCCCCTCAGTCTTTCGACGCTATCGATCTTTCCATCATGTGGGATCGGCTTATCTCCATCACAGATGAAGGGGCTGCGGCCCTGGTGCGTACATCCTTTTCCACGTTGGTTCGGGAAGGGTTTGATCTGTCCGTTCTGATTTTTGATTTGCGGGGGCGGATCATCGCACAATCCGCAAAATGTATTCCGGTCTTTATCGGAACGGCATCAACTACCCTGCGCCATATGCTGGACAAAATCCCACCGGAAAGCCTGGAAGCAGGGGATGTTGTTGTGTCCAATGATCCGGTATTTGGCACCGGTCATATGTATGATATCGCGGTGATGCGCCCGATTTATCTGAAGGGTGATCTGGTCGGCTATGCTATGAGCATCAGCCATTTGCCCGATATCGGGGGGATGGGCTTTTCCGCCTCCGCGACGGAGATTTATCACGAGGGGCTGCGGCTTCCCGTCGTAAAACTGGTGAAAGCCGGTGTGGTCAATCAGGATTTCATGAACCTGATCCGCCTGAATGTGCGGGTGCCCGATCAGGTGATCGGCGATATTCACGCCAATATCAGTTGCACCTCCGTCGTGACCAGACAGGTGGTGGATTTCATGGAAACCTACGGCTGCTCTTCTCTGGAGCCGCTGGCCAATGCGATCCTGCAACAATCGGAAGACGCCTTGCGTCAGGCCTTGCTGGCCTGGCCGGACGGACAGCATACCGGCGAAGTGCTGGTGGAAGCGGGGGAGGAAACCAGGCGTCTGGTCTGTACCGTGAAAAAGCTTGGCGACCGTTTGTCTATTGATTTTACCGGCACGGAAGGCTGTGTTCGGTTCGGCTCGAACGTGCCGATCTGCTATACGCGCTCCATGGCGCTATATGCTGCAAAGTGCCTGACAACACCCATGATTCCCAATAATGAGGGCTCCTCTGCCCTGATTGAGGTTTCAGCCCCGGTCGGCTGTATCCTGAATGCGGTACCGCCCGCCCCATCGGCAGGGCGTCATGCAATCGGGCATTTCGTGGTGCCGCTGGTCTTTGACACGGTGTCGAAGATTCTGCCCGATCAGGTTGCGGCAGATAGTGGCCTGATTGATTTCCTGACCTTGCAAGGGCATTTGCCGGACGGGTCGGGCATGTCGGTGACGTATTGCGCTGCTGGGGGCTTTGGCGCGTTGCAGGGGTTGGATGGGCGACAGACAACGCCTGGATCGTCCAATATGGGCACAACCCCGATTGAAGTGTTTGAATCGCTGAGTGGTCTGCGCGTTGAAGAAAAGATCCTGCGTCCCGATTCCGGTGGTGTGGGACAGTATCGCGGCGGCGTTGGTCAGGTCGTATCCATGCGCAATATGACTGGTCAGGATGTAACCGTACATGCCATGTCCAACCGCACCCGCTTCCCCGCGAAAGGATTGTTCGGGGGTGGCAATGGCGCGCCCAGGGCGCATCTGATCGACGGGCGCGAAACCAGCGGGCAGGGATCGTTCCGGCTGCCCCCCAACAGCGTTCTTACCTTGAAACAAGCAGGCGGCGGGGGCTATGGATCCCCAAAAGACCGACCCCAGGACGCCGTGCGCCAGGATATTGAAGATGGCTTTCTGACCATTGAACAAGCGCGTGAAACCTATGAGTATGACGGGGCTGCTTAGTGTTGCGGGGTCTCTAACGGGACCCTACCCGATGCGCGTTTGTAGGTTATGATCGCCAGGCACAGGGCAAAGGCAATTATAATGGTCGCCACAGCAAAGGTTGTGTGCATTCCCGTTGCAACGGCCGTCGGGGCCGCTTTGACAATATCGGACCTGCCAACGCCATAGGTAAAAATCGTCCCCATCACAGCGGCCCCTGTGATCAGCCCCAGATTACGGGACAAATTCAGCATACCGGAAATAACGCCGCGCTGATCGGTCGGGACGGGAGACATGATCGCTGTGTTATTTGCTGATTGGAATAATTGATAGCCTGGCGACAATACTGCGATGGCGGCGATGTAGCCGATGATGCCAAACTCTGTGGGCATAAGGGCCAGGGCCAGGCAACCCAGAACCATCGCAAACAACCCCAGGAACATGATCCTGGATACGCCCAATTGATCAACCAGCCATCCTGATGGGACGCCGCAGATTACGGACAGGACCGGGCCAACCGTCAGGATCAATCCGACCAGCGCCGCGTTCAGGCCCAAGGCAAGCGAAAGATAGAACGGGAACACGACCAGGGTCGCCATCATAACGGTCGCGACGCAGAAATTGGTAATCAGGCCGGTGGTTAGACTTAAATCGCGCAGTGCGGATAATTCGATTAAAGGGGCCGATGCAGCCTTTTCGACCCGGATAAACAATCCAATCGCGATGGCACACGCTATAATCAATCCAATGTTAAGCCATTCCAGCGTTCCGTTGCCAATTGTTACGGCCAATGCATAGGTGCCCAGGGCCCCTGCCAGGAAAAGCGTTCCCCATCCATCAAGTCTGGATCGCGTATCTTTGACCCGTGCGTCATGTGCCGGGATCGTGCGCAGAACCAACACTGTGTTCACAAGGCCCAAGGGCACGACGATCAGGAATATCGCATGCCATCCTGGGCCTGCCAGCAACAATCCGCCCAGAGAGGGGCCCAATGCGGTGCCAATAGCGGACATTGTTCCCATCAGCCCCATTGCCGTGCCGATTTTTTCAGGCGGCACCGTGTCGCGGATCAGGGCCAAGCTTAATGCCATAAGGACGGCAGCCCCAACACCCTGTAACGCGCGGGCGGCAATCAAAATGGGCAGCGTTGGAGAGGCCCCGCACAGAAGGGAAGCCAGGGTGAATAGAATCAAGCCACCGGTCAGGACACGTTTATGACCCAGAATATCCCCTAAGCGACCCGCCGTGACGATCATGATTGTTATCGCCAGCAGATAGGCCAGCACCACCCATTGAACCGTATGGAAGGGCGCATCGAAGGCTTCCGCAATTGCGGGCAGGGCGACATTTGCGATGCTGACACCCAGCGATGCAAGCAACATAGAGACCGCCAATGCGACAAGCGCCCAGGGGGACGTGCTGCGTGGCGGTGTGGGTGTGGTAGGGGATGGTGAATTGAAACTCACAGAAGACTCCGACCTTGAACGAATTGTGTTTGCTATTGGTGAAATTTAACCCGCTTCCTGGTATTGCGGAAGGTGCATCATTTACATTTTATTATTGCGTTTAACGCCATACCAAATGGATCGAACTGTGTTATCCTTCTGCGATGATACGGCCCGATATGAATTTGCTGATTACGCTGGACGTGCTGCTGTCGGAAGGCAGTGTCACGCGGGCGGCGAAGCGTTTGAATCTGAGTGCTTCCGCGATGAGCCGGGCGTTGTCCCGACTGCGGGAGGCAACGGGTGATCCCTTGCTGGTTCGGGCGGGCAGGGGGCTTGTCCCAACCGCGCGCGCCTTAGAAATGCGCGATTCCGTATCAACATTGGTGCAGGAGGCCGCACGGGTCCTCAGCCCAACAGAAGTGCCGGATCTAAAGACCGTGACCAGAACTTTCACAATCCGCACACGGGGTGGATTTGTTGAAAGTTACGCCCTCAGGCTGTTGGAGCGAATTCAGCAGGAAGCACCGGGAATTTGTCTTCGGTTCGTGCATAAATCCAACAAGGATTCGGAGGCACTGCGTGATGGGTCCGTTGATCTGGAAACCGGGGTTCTGGACATATTGACCGGCCCTGAAGTGCGCATGCAGTCCCTGTACGAAGACCGATTTATCTGTGTTGTGCGACACGGTCATTTCTTGAGCCAAGGCGACGTGACAGTGGATCGATTTTCTAAGGGGCGGCATATATTGGTTGCACGGCGCAGTCCCGACGCATCGCGCCCGGATGAGATGTTGAAAGCCATGACGCAAGGTCGGGATATCGCAATCGTGGTGGAAGAATTCACGACCGCTTTGGCTCTGGTTCAGAAATCTGATCTGATCGCGACGGTGCCGGAGCGTTTTACGGAGCACTTGCGGACAGGTCTGTTCAGCTTTCCCTTACCGTTTCCGATGCCTGGTTTTTCCATATCCTTGTTCTGGCACCCCCGAATGGATGCAGATCCGGTGCATCGTTGGCTGCGCTCCTGCATAAGAGAGATTTGCAAAGACCCCATTCCCGATAAATTTTAACGTCTGATCACTGTGGTTAGCGCAGGGGGTGGATTTTTATTTTTATCGATGTATTTGGCTGTCGACTGTATTGCCGTCGATAGTCAAGACCTGTGTGTAGAATAATTGTGTTGAGTTTATTGTCTGCCTAAAAAGCTCAAAACCATAAAAACCTTTTTCCGAGGAACGTCCATGTCCACACAAAATCCTGTCTTTATTCCCGGCCCGACAAACATTCCGGAACGTCTGCGCCATGCGATGAATGTCCCTACCATGGATCATCGTGCCCCTGATTTCGTTAAGATACTGGAACCGTTGCTGGCGGATTTGAAGAAGATATTCAAAACCGAAGCAGGGACAGTAATCACCTTCCCGGCAAGTGGCACCGGTGGGTGGGAAGCGGCCCTGACCAATACGCTATCGCCCGGTGACAGGGTTCTGATCGCGCGCTTTGGCATGTTCTCCCATCGTTGGATTGAGATGTGCCAGCATCTTGGCCTGGACGTGGATGTGATTGATTGCGCCTGGGGTGAAGGTGCCCCGGCGGATGAATATGGCAAACGCCTGGCCGCTGATACCAACCACAAGATCAAAGCGGTCCTGGTGACCCATAATGAAACCGCAACCGGTGTTACCAGTGATGTTGCGGCGGTACGCAAAGCGATGGACACAGCACAGCATCCAGCACTGCTGTATGTCGATGCGGTCAGCTCCTTGGGATCGATTGATTTCCGTATGGATGATTGGGGTGTTGACCTGGCGGTTAGTGGCTCGCAAAAGGGGTTCATGCTGGCGACCGGCATGGCGATTGTTGGCGTCAGTCCAAAGGCATTCGCGGCCGCTGAGATCGCGAAATGCCCCCGCTGTTTCTTCGATATTCGTGATATGGCCACCGCAAATGCGAAGGGGAATTTTCCCTATACCCCGCCCGTGCCCTTGATCATGGGATTGCGCGAAAGCGTCGCTATGCTGCTGGAAGAAGGACTGGATCAGGTCTTTGCCCGGCACCATCGTCTGGCCGAAGGTGTGCGTTTGGCAGTACAGGCCTGGGGCCTGCGCCTGTGTGCGACGAAACCTGAATTCAATTCTGATTCAGTCAGCGCGATATACGTGCCAGATGGCTTTGACAGCAATGAATTGGTCAATCACGCCTATAAGACTTATGGCGTTTCCTATGGTGTCGGTTTGGGGAAGGTGGCTGGCAAGGTCTTCCGGATCGGTCATTTGGGCATGCTGACGGATACTTTGATGCTGTCTGGGTTGGCGACAATCGAAATGGCAATGAAGGATCTGGGCTATTCTATCCAACTGGGATCTGGTGTTGCTGCTGCCCAGGAATACTATCGCAAGGGCCGGTAAGCGCACACTAGCGTTTCAACCCCCGGTCAGATCAAGATAGTCTGGCCGGGGACAGGGCTTCCAGGACTGTGGCCCCAAGGGTACTATCACGGCCAAGGCACAAATCTGCGGCCAGTTGGGACAGGGCGGGGGAGGTTTGAATGCCGTACCCGCCCTGTCCTGCCAGCCAGAAGAATCCCTCTGTCTGTGGGGAGAATCCAACGACCGGCGTGCGGTCTGGGGCGAAGGTTCGCAAGCCCGCCCAACTGCGTTCCACCCGGGTTACAGTCATTTTCATCGATTGTTCAAATCGGTCCAGCCCTTCGGCCAGCACCATGTCATCGGCCCAGGCGTCATGCGCCTCAACCGGGTCTTCATCCGCAGGGGAAACCATCAGCAGCCCGGCCTCCGGCTTGGCATACCAGGTCTCAGACGCGCTGGCGACCAGCGGCCAATGGGTGATGTCATAACCATCCGGGGCGGGCAGCAGCGCTGCGGATCGCCGCATGGGGGTCAGGCCAAGGGGCTTCAGTCCCGCCATCCTGGCAATAGTATCGGCCCAGCCCCCTGCTGCATTGACAACAATGGGGGCTTCAAAAGTGCCCTGTGGTGTCTTGATATGCCAGACAGACCCCGCGCGTGTCAGGGCGGTAACCGGGGCCTTGGTGATAATCTCCCCACCGGCATGGCGCAGGGTGCGGGCAAAGGCCTGAAACAGCCTGTCCACATCGATATCCTGGGCGGATCGTTCAATCGCTGCGGCGGCAACAGCCTCTTCCCGCAACAGGGGGAACAGATTGATGGCTTCGGCCGGGGACAGGCGTTCAATCCCTTCCGCCCCATTCAGATAGGCTTCAAGCTCTGGAATCTCTTCTTCCCGGGCAACCAGCATTTCCCCTCTTGGGGACAGGACGGACGTTTCCCCAATCTTTTCTGGGTTTTGTAACAGCGGCTCTGATGCGGCATTCAGTGCGCGCAGTGTCGCATTGCCATAGTTGCGGATATAGATCGCTGCGGATCGTCCCGTGGAATGGCTGCCGATAACATCTTCGGTTTCCAGCACGATGACTTTTGCATCCGATGCCATCATGGCCGCTGCGCCGATCCCGGCAATGCCTCCTCCGATGACGATGATATCGGCGGTCTTGCTCATACGCTTTCAAAGCCTTTCAGCACGCTGGTCAGATTCGCACCCAGGGCATCGGACAGATAGCCCCCTTCCTGAATCAACAGAGTGGGCAGGGCCAATCCCCCAATCGCCGCTCCGATGCGACCGAAGCCTTCCGTCGTGATCGCCAGACCTTTCAGCGGGTCTTCTTCATAGGCATCCAGGCCCAGGGCCACGATTACGACATCTGGCCCAAAACTGCGGATCGCATTCAGGCCAGGTTCCAAGGCTTCCATATAATCGGAATCGGAGGTGCCGCGCGTCAGGGGGATGTTCAGATTATAGCCCAGGCCAGGGCCATCACCGCGCTCATGCGCATGGCCCCAGAAGAAAGGGTAAAAGCGGATCGGGTCGGCATGAACCGACACGGTGAAGACATCGCTGCGGTGATAGAAAATCCCCTGGGTGCCATTGCCGTGATGAACATCGACATCCAGAATGACCGGGCGCATGCCCGCACGCACGCATTGTTCCGCTGCAATCGCAGCATTGTTCAGGAAGCAGAAGCCGCCTGCCATATCGGCAAAGGCATGATGGCCCGGTGGGCGACACAGGGCATAGGCGGCGCGGTCTCCATCGATCACCAGATCAGCGGCAGTCAGGGCAGATTGCGCCGACCAATATGCCGCCTGCCAGGTGCCTGCCGCGATTGGGCAGGCCGTGTCTGCCTGGTGATATCCCGCCTGACCGACAGCAGATTTCGGGTAGCTGGCAAAACGACGGTCAGGATGGATGTTTGGAATAACCTCATCCGACGCCCCCTCAATCCGGGACCAGCGTGTGTGGATGGTTTCCAGAAAGGACAGATATTCAACACTGTGCACAATCGACAACGGCCCCATGCCATGATCTTCCGCAGCGGTGAAGGCGCAACCGGCATTCTCTGCCCCGGTCATCAGCGCATCAATGCGGGCGGGCTGTTCCGGACTGGGCAGAACGACCCCATTGGCCATGAAATGCTTGGGATCATGCTGGCGTTGGGTTTCGTCGAAGATGGCTTTCATAACGCTCCTCACCGGCCGGGTGGCCTTTGCGTGAACTTAAAAACTAGTGCGGTCTGCGCCCTTCAGGCCCAGGATCGCGCGGGCCTCTGTGGGGTTGGCGACATCTCTGCCCAGACGCTCCACGATTTCCCGAATTCTGGCAACCTGTTCTGCATTGGATTTCGCCAGGACGCCTTTGGACAGATAAATGCTGTCTTCCAGCCCGACCCGCACATGCCCGCCCATGGCTGCGGCGATGGTCGTCAGGGGAATCTGGTGACGCCCCGCGGCCAGGACCGAAAACTGATAGTCGGTGCCAAACAGGGCATCGGCGGTTTGCTTCATATGCATCAGATGGGACGGGTCTGCCCCAATACCACCCAGCACGCCAAACACGAACTGAATGAAGAAAGGTGCCTGGACCAGACCGCGATCGGCGAAGTGGCGCAGCATGTACAAATGGCCCACATCATAGCATTCAAATTCAAACCGTGCGCCACGGTTCTGTCCCATTTCTGTCAGGATATGAGCGATGTCGCGGGGGGTGTTTTTGAACACCAGATCATCGCTGTTTTCCAGAAATGGTTTTTCCCAGTCGTATTTCCAGTCGGTGATCCGATCAACAGCCGGATACAGGGCGAAATTCATGCTGCCCATATTCAGGGAACACATTTCCGGTTCCACCTGCAACGGGGCTTCCAGCCGCTGGTCCAGGGTCATGGTCGCGCTGCCGCCGGTGGTCAGGTTGATCACAGCATCGCTGCGTTGCTTGATGATCGGCAGGAAGGCCATGAAATGCTGGGCACTGGCGGAAGGCCGACCATCCGCCGGGTCCCTGGCATGCAGATGCAAAATCGATGCGCCAGCTTTTGCGGCATCAATTGAATTCTCCGCGATCTGTTCCCCTGTAATGGGCAGGTAGGGGGTCATGGAGGGCGTGTGTATGGACCCCGTAACCGCGCAGGTGATGATAATCTTACTCATAAAGGGGCCTCACTTACGCTGCGGCAGAGACGGGCAGATCCACCTCTTTCGCAAAATCGCCCAGCGCTTCAGTCAGGGTTGTCAGAACTTCCCCGACCTGTTCTTCGGTAATGGTCATCGGGGGGCAGACCAGGAAATGATCGCCTTCATATCCGCCGCGCGTGCGCCGGGAATAGATGATCAGTCCCTTGTCATAGGCAATCTCAACCAGCCGATCAAACGCCGCCAATTGCTTTGGCAATGGGAGCATTGTTCTGCGGTCCGACACCAATTCAAAGGCCAGCAGCAACCCCTTCCCCCGCACATCACCAATGAAGGGGAACCGATCCATCAGCTTTGTCAGGCCCGCCTTCAGCAGGTCACCCATGGCGGTCGCATTGACCATCAGGTTCTGACTTTCAATTTCTTCGATCACCGCAAGTCCTGCCGCGCAGGCCAGCGGGTTTCCTGCATAGGTGAAGCCATGGATAAAGCCGCCCTTGTCCAGCACAGGTTCCACCAGGCGCTCATGCGCAACCATCGCGCCCAAGGGGGAATAGCCTGCTGCAAACCCTTTGGATACGACCAAGATATCGGGGGCGACGTCCCAATGCTCGGCCGCAAAGAATTTCCCGGTACGTCCGCCGCCGGTCATGACCTCGTCATGGATCAGCAGCACGCCATATTTGTCACAGATTTCACGAATGCGCTGGGCATAGCCAGCCGGAGGCACCAGCGCACCGGTCGACGCGCCGCCCACGGGCTCCACGATGAAGGCCAGCACGGTTTCCGGCCCTTCCTCCAGGATTTTTGCCTCCAGCATATTGGCGTAATACAGCCCAGTCGCTGGATCATCGGCGTTCAATCCATCCAGATAGGCGCGAGGGGCCGGGATCTTTGGCATGGATTTCATCATCGGGTCGAAAGGGGCGGTCATCGGGGCATAGCCGGTCAGCGCCAGCGCACCAAGGGTGCAGCCATGATAGCTGGGCATGCGGGAAATCACCTTGTAGCGCTGGGCCTGACCAATCGCCAAAGTGTATTGCCGGGCCAGCTTGGTGGCGCTTTCAACCGCCTCGGACCCGCCGGAGACAAAGAATACCCGCTCCAGGCCGGGTGGGGCCAGGGCCGCAGTCTTGGCCGCCAGGCGCTCAGCCGGTTCCGTTTCAAAATGCAGGCGATAGCCGAAGCTGGATTTCTCCATCTGGGCGCGCATCGCTTCCAGAACGCGGGGATTGGAATGACCGATATTGCAGACCATCGCGCCGGATGACCCATCCAGATAGCGCTTTCCATCAACATCCCACATATAAACGCCCCGCGCCCGATCCAGAACCGGGCGGCGGCGACGGGTTTGATAAAACAGGTGACTCTTAGGCGGTGTGCTCATTCCTGGTTTCCTGGTAAGGCGGTGCAATCGCGACCGCGCAGATGAACGGATACTGTGTCTCCTTCGGCGAATGGATGCTGATCGATCATGTTGATGACCTGCATCTGATGTGCGCCGACACGGACGAAATAGCGCGCCGCCTGACCCTGATAGTCAACCGCTTCAATGGTGCCTTTCGCGGTGATTCCGTCCTGCGGAGCAGAACCATCTGACGACAGGGTTACCTTTTCTGCCCGAACGACAAATTTGACAGGACCTTTCCTGTCCAGCTTCGGGGCGCGGGATTTGGGAATGCTCAACCGGCCCAGATCCGGCACGTCCAATGAAACCTCCGTGCCATCCAGGTCCAGACACTGGGCCGACAGGATGTTGGATGTGCCCAGAAAGCTGGCGACGAATTCGCTGGCTGGCGTGTTGTAAACCTCTTCTGGCGCGCCGATCTGTTCGACCCGACCATTGGACATCACGACCACATGATCACTCAGCGCCAGGGCTTCGGACTGGTCGTGGGTCACAAAGACTGTGGTGACACCGATGCGGTGTTGAATGCGTTTCAGTTCCACGCGCATATCTTCGCGCAGATTGGCGTCCAGCGCGGACAGGGGTTCATCCAGCAACAGGACGTCTGGTTCGATGACAATCGCGCGGGCCAGCGCGATACGCTGCTGTTGCCCGCCGGACAAGGCCTTGGGATAGCGGTCACCAACATGGGGCAACTGCACCAGATCCAGGGCCGTTTTTACTTTCTCTTCTGCATCCGCTTTCGAGATGTTGCGATATTTCAGCCCGAAGGCGATGTTTTCTGCGACAGTTTTGTGGGGGAAAAGCGCATAATTCTGAAACACCAGACCCAGATTGCGCTTGTGGATCGGCACATCATTCATGCGCTTGCCCTTGATCTTGATTTCCCCTTCGGTGGGGTCCAGCAATCCGGCGATCATGCGCAGGGTCGTTGTCTTGCCGCAACCAGACGGCCCCAGCAAGGTCACGAAATTCCCTTCCGGAATCTCCAGCGACGTTTGATGCAGGGCAGTAAAGCTGCCGAAGCGTTTTACGATATCTGTTAGGGTGACGGCGCTCACGGGCTGTCTCCGATCTACGGGTTCACTTAGGAATTCCAAGGTGCCGGGGGTGGATCGTAACCCACCCCCGGACCTGTTTCAGGCTTAATAGCCTTTTTGGACGCGACCAAAGGTCTTGGACCAGTCCTGCTCGTTCCCGTTCCAGTAATCTGGATCGGCAAAGGTCAGGCCGGACAAGGTGCCGGTCGGGTCAAAGGCGGGCAGAGTTGGGATTTTCTTGCCCAGATCAACCTTCTGCGGGTCCAGCGCTGGCGGATAGTTCTGTCCTTCCGCGACGGCGATGGAGGTTGCCGGATCCAGCATGAAGTTCAGCAGTTCTTCACAGGCTTCCATGGGGGAGCCTTTCAGAACGAACAGACATTCCTGCCAGCCAAAGCCGTTGGGCGGATCCATATAGCCGATGTCATGACCCTGCTCCTGCAAGGCATAAATGCGGCCAGACCAGCCTTCGGTGACATAGATTTCTTCCTCTGCCAGCAGGCTCATCAGTTCAGCGCCGGAAGTCCAGTATTTCAGGGCTAGGTCGCGATGTTTGCGCACCGCATCCCAGACGGCATCCATATCCTTGATGTCATTCGGGTCCTGACCGGTTTGCAGGGCCCCCATCCAGATGCGCGTACGCCAATCGCTCCAACCGCCGATTTTGCCTTTCAGCTTTTCGTCGATCAGGATTTTGGCACCCTTTTCCTTCATCTCTTCATCAGAGATATGCTTGCGGTTATAGGCCAGGCCGGTCGTGCCATAGTCATAAGGCACGCAGGACAGCTTGCCGTCCGACACCTTGCGGAACACGTCAGATAATTTGGGAATGACGTATTGCAGGTTGGGAATATTGTCTTCATTCAGTTCGGAGCTGAGGCCCAGATTGTGGTACCGGGCATAGTCAAACACGCCGGACAGATGGGCGATGTTATATTCGCCGGGCTGGCTGGCTTTCACGCGGGACAGATATTCATCGCCCCCGCCGAAGGTGCCATCGACAACCTCAATGCCCGTTGCCTTGGTATAGGGACCAAACGCATATTCCCGGAAGGCTTCAGAGACGACACCGCCCCAGCCATCGAAACGCACCTGGCTGACTGCTGCCAGGGCCCCTTTGTTGAAGGGGGTTTGCACACCATAGGCCAGACCGGCTGCACCGATCAGACCCAGGAAACTGCGCCGATCCAAATCGCCGTTTAAATAGCGTTCGCGAAGGCGTTCATACCGTGTTGTGTTATCCATGCTCATTCTCCTGTTCAAGGTTGGGTTCATTAAGCTTTACGCGGTTCTAGCCGCCGCGTTTCATGGCCATGCGTCGGGCAATCGCTGCACCCAGCAGCGGCAGACCAACGGTAAGGGCGATCATCACGCTGCCCAGCGCATTGATCTCAGGAGAGATCGAATTGCGCAGCATCGCGAAAATCTGAGTGGGAACGGTTTCTACGCCACCGGGCTTCCAGAACAGTGTTCCCGTGATGTCGTCAAAGCTGATCGTGAAGGCAAACAGCATGCCCGCGAAGACCGCAGGCGCCAGCAAAGGCAGCGTGATCTGAAAGAAAGTCTGGATCGGGCTTGCCCCCAGGCTTAAGGCGGCTTCTTCCATATCGCGGCGAATGCCCACCAGCCGGGCCTGAACCACCAGAATGACGAAGGGCAGGGTGAAGATCACATGCCCCATCAACAGCAGGAAGAAGCTCTTGTTGATCGACAGGAAATTCAGGAACAGCAACAGGGCAACCGCCAGCACGACCTCTGGCACCAGGATCGGCGCGATCAGGCATGTGGAAATCAGGTTGCTGCCCGGCACCGTGTAGCGCACCAGCGCAAGACTGGCTAAAACACCCAATGTCGTCGATATCACAGCCGTCAGTGCACCCAACACAAGGGATGTTTGAAACGCCCGCAAGATCGCGTCGTTATTGGCCAGTTCGATAAACCAGCGGAAGGACAGGCCTGTCATCGGGAAGCTGCCGAACTGGCTGGCGTTGAAGCTTAACAGCACCACCACCGCGACCGGCAGGAACATGAACAGATAGACCAGAATGGTCCATAGGCGGATCAATGACCATCCCATCAGCCCAGCCCCTTCATCAACTGCGCCATGCCCAGATACTTGTTATAGATCAGCACCAGCGCGCCCAGTACGGCCAACAGCATCAGCGACAGCGCAGAACCCAGCGGCCAGTCCAATTGGGTGATTATCGCCTCGTAGACCAGATTGGCGAACATGGCATCGGTCGGCCCGCCCAGCACCAGGGGCGTGATATAGGTTCCACATCCAAGCACGAAGCACAGCAACCCGCCCGCCGCCAGTCCAGGCAGCGACAGGGGAAGGGTAACTTCCACGAAGCTGTTCCAGCGTGTCGCGCCCAGGGAACACGCGGCGTCTTCCAGCGACGCATCAATCCCTTCCAAGCTGACATAGACATTCAGCACCATAAAGGGCAGCAGGAAGTGAACCAGGCCCAGAACGACCGTTGCCTGATTATACAGCATCTGGATCGGTTCATCGATCAGGCCAATCGCAAGAAGCGCTGAATTCAACGCGCCAGATACGCCCAGAATGTTAATCCAGCTCATCGTGCGGATAATGTAACTGATCCAGAATGGCAGCATCAGCAACAGCAACAGGATCGCCTTGTTACCTTTGGAACGGGCGATGAAATAGGCGGCCGGATAGCCCATCAGGGCACAGACAACGGTCGTGATCACCCCGATCTTCAGCGTATAGAGCAAGATGTCGCGATAAAAAGCGTCCGACAGTGCCTCACGCCAATTGTCCAGGAAAAAGCCAACCTGATCTGCGCCTGTGGCGGTTCTCAGCCAGAAGGAATAGACCACGATGAACAGCAAAGGTACGAATAGCAGCAACGCCACAGCGGTGAGCGCTGGCGAGAGTAGAATCCAAGGCTGACGCGCTTCGCGCGCTTCTACCGACATCCCTGAGCCTCCATTTCTTATTACAGAAAAGGTTGCATGCGGTTTACTATTCAGCAAATAGATAGTTAGAATGATGACTATAGATTTGAGGAATGGTAATATGGCCCTGTATCCCAGCCCGGAACGGCTTGCCCGCGATCTTGATTGGAATCTACTGCGGACATTTCTGATCCTGGCGGAATCCAACAGTGTCACGGATGCGGCGGAACGGCTCAGCCTGAAACAACCCACCGTTTCTAATGCTTTGAAACGGTTGGAAGATCGCATAGGGAAAAAACTGATAGAGCGCTCCCCCGGGCGGTTTGAACTGACGGAAGCGGGGCGGTTGCTACAGCGGGAAGTAATCGACATTCATGGCATGATCCTGCGCCTGGGAACTGTCATGCGCGATGTCACGGATCAAGTGCGCGGTCATGTTCGCATTGCCATGGCCAGCCATGTGATCTCCCCCCTGTTTAATGATGCGCTGACAGCATTTCACACCAATCATCCGCTTGCGACGCTGCAAATTGACGTCTCTGCCAGTCGGGAGGCGACAGCCGCCGTGCTGGCCCGCCGGGCATCCATGGCTGTATGTCTGGTGAAAGATCCAAATCCGAAACTTGAATATCGGCGGCTGTATCGTGAGTATTTCGGACTGTTCTGCGGCCCCACACATCCGCTGTTCGGGCGGCTTAATCTGACAAAGCAGGATCTGGTCGGCCATTCATCGGTCAGTTTCGTGACCGATCAGATGGGGGATGCCTTGCGCCCTGTCACCTTGATGCGGGCGGCTGCCCAATTGGACGAGCGGGTTGTGGGGACGTCTGCCCATTTGGAAGAGGTGCGACGCATGATCGTCGCAGGCCTGGGGGTGGGTCCCTTGCCAATTCATGTTGTGCGGCGGGATATCGAAGACGGGTTGCTGTGGCGCATTCCCCCCTATGAGGATCCCCCGGCGATAGACGTTCATGTCTTGTGGAATCCAAAGGCCAAGATGAATAGGGCGGAAAGCGCCTTGCTGGAGTCCTTACTGGAACAGATCAATATCACGCCGATTGAGCAGCGCACCTATTTATAGGACATCTCAGGACGGGTCGTTATTGCCCAAAACGCGCAGCTGTCAGGCCGTCCATATCGATTTCCGGCTTTTTATCCATGACCAGATCCGCAACAGCACGGGCAGAACCACAGGACATGGTCCATCCCAATGTGCCATGACCGGTATTCAGGAACAGATTGTCATACCGTGTCGGACCGATCACCGGCGTGCCATCGGGCGTCATGGGACGCAGACCGGTCCAGCCTTCCGCCTTGCTGACATCTCCGCCTTTGGGGAACAGGTCACTGACGACATGGCGCACACTGTCGGTCGCATGCCCGCCCAATCGCTTGTTATAGCCAATGATTTCCGCCTGCCCGGCAACGCGGATGCGATCGCCCAGTCGGGTAATCGCGACCTTATGCGTTTCGTCCATGATGGTCGATTGCGGGGCTGCGTCGGAATCCGTGACGGGCAGGGTGATGGAATAACCCTTTATCGGATAAATCGGCAGGCGAATACCAATCGTCTTTAACAGGATCGGTGCATAGGGACCCAACGCACAGACATAGCGGTCGGCGGTTTCCAGACCCTGTTCCGTCTCCACCCCGATGATCTTACCCTTTTCGGAAACGAACCGATCGATCACGACATTGTAATGAAATTCCACACCCAGCTCTGCGGCTTTTTCCGACAAAGCCTGGGTAAAGGCACGGCAATCGCCGGTGCGGTCCGCCATCAGGCGCAGGCCCCCGACAAATTTATCGGCGACATGGCGCAGGCCCGGCTCTGCCGCGATACAGCCATCCCGGTCCAGTACTTCATAGGGCGAATTGAATTGATCCAGCACGGCCTGATCCGCCTTCGCTGCCTTGACCTGCTTTTCGGTGCGGAACAATTGCAGCGTGCCTTGGTCTCGTTGATCAAAGTCGATGGTGACCTCGTCCATCAATTCGGTCAGGGCATCGCGGCTATAGTTTGAAACCCGCACCATGCGGCTTTTGTTCAGGGCATAGGATGCCTCGTTACAATTCATCAATAATTGCAGGCACCATTTCCACATGGTCGGACTGATCAGCGGCCAGATGAACAGGGGGCGATGGCGCATGAACAGCCATTTCAGTGCCTTCAGGGGAATGCCGGGCGCTGCCCAGGGGCTGCTCATGCCATAAGACAACTCCCCGGCATTGGCGAAGCTGGTTTCCATACCGGGGCCGCGCTGGCGGTCGATGACCACGACTTCCGCCCCTTGCCGGGCCAGATAATAGGCCGTTGTGACGCCAATGACCCCAGCCCCTAAAACAATAACACGCATAACATCCCCTGATATCCAGCCTGCTGGCGCGGATCAATCGTGTGTGATTTTGTCAGAAGATGGCACAGCGCTGTGGATTTGAACAGGGGCACCCCCATGTAATAGGCGACAGGTTGAATGCCTAAACCAGACGGATGGGAGACTGCAGCAATGACCGACACGATGCGCCAGGAATCAGATGCCTTTGGCAGTATTGATGTGCCAACCGCGAAATATTGGGGTGCCCAGACACAACGCAGCCTGCAGAATTTCCGGATCGGGACGGAAACCATGCCGTTGCCGCTGATTCATGCGCTGGGCATTGTTAAGCAGGCTGCTGCCCTGACGAATATGGAACAGGGTTTGCTGGATAAGCGTCTGGGAATGGCTATTGTGAATGCCGCGAAAGAGGTCGCCGATGGTGCGTTGGATGCGCATTTCCCCTTAAAGGTCTGGCAGACCGGGTCTGGCACACAAACCAATATGAACGCCAATGAAGTCATCGCTAATCGCGCTATTGAGGAATTGGGCGGGGTTTTGGGGTCCAAAGACCCCGTGCATCCCAATGATCATGTCAATCAGTCACAATCGTCCAACGATACCTTTCCCACCGCGATGCATATTGCGGCGGTGCGCCAGCTGCACTCAGAACTGGTGCCTGCCCTGACGTATCTGCATCGCCTTTTGGCGGAAAAGGCGACCGCCTGGCAGGAGATTGTCAAGCTGGGCCGCACCCATTTGCAGGATGCGACACCCTTGACCCTGGGGCAGGAGTTTTCCGGCTATGCCCGCCAGGTTGAATTGGGATTACACCGGTTGGAGTCCTGCCTGCCGCGCTTGTATCCCCTGGCGCAGGGGGCAACGGCGGTGGGGACCGGGCTGAATTCTGCACAGGGCTTTGCGGATCGTTTTGCCGTGCATGTCTCGGAATTAACAGACCTGCCGTTTGTCAGCGCGGAGAATAAATTTGAAGCCATCGCGGCCCATGATGCGATGGTAGAAGTCTCTGGTGTGCTGAACACAATCGCGGCGGGTCTGTTTAAGATTGCCCAGGACATTCGCTTCCTGGGATCGGGGCCGCGGTCCGGCCTTGGGGAACTGATCCTGCCGGAGAACGAGCCGGGGTCTTCGATCATGCCGGGCAAGGTTAACCCGACACAGTGTGAGGCTATGACCATGGTCTGTGCTCAGGTGATGGGCAATCACATGACCGTCACCATCGCGGGCAGTCAGGGTAATTTTGAATTGAACGTGTTTAAGCCTGTGCTGATTTTTAATGTCCTGCAGTCCATCCGCTTGCTGACCGATGCCAGTCGTTCCTTTGGGGAAAACTGTATCGAGGGCCTTCAACCGGATCGGCAGCGGATATCGTCGCTGATGGCGCAATCCTTGATGCTGGTGACCGCGTTGGCCCCGCATATCGGCTATGACAATGCGTCGAAGATCGCAAAGACAGCCCATAAGAATGGTACGACGCTGCGCGACGAAGCGCTTAATTCAGGGCTGGTGACGGGCGAACAATATGACGACTGGGTCGACCCACTGGCCATGACCGGGCCAACAGACACGGCGGCTAAATAGACTTCTGGTTCACGCGTTTGGACAGGTCCTGGGCGCTTTCAACCCGTTCGGAATATCGATCCACCAGATAGTCGGAACGTCCCCGGGTCAGGATGGTGAATTTCATCAATTCCTCCATCACATCGACCATGCGATTGTAATAGGGCGATGGGGTCATGCGCCCGTCTTCGTCGAATTCCAGAAAGGCCTTGGCGACGGAGGATTGGTTGGGGATGGTTATCATGCGCATCCAGCGCCCCAAAATGCGCATTTGATTGACCGTATTGAAACTCTGTGACCCACCGGAAACCTGCATCAAGGCCAGGGTTCGCCCCTGGGTCGGACGAAAGCCGCCAATTGGGGCCAGTGGCAACCAGTCGATCTGTGTCTTCATCACGCCCGTCATCGCCCCGTGACGTTCCGGAGAACACCAGACATGTGCTTCAGACCACAACGACAATGTGCGCAATTCCTGGACCTTTTCATGGGTATCGGGCGCATCATCGACCAATGGCAGGCCGGATGGATTGAAGATTTTTACCTCTGCCCCCAATTCGCGCAAAACCATCGCCGCTTCTTGCGTCAATAAACGCGAATAGGATCGGTCCCGCAGTGATCCATACAGCATAAGTATGCGGGGTGGGTGGGTCGGCTCACCCGCATGCGCCAAACGACCGATATCAATGGGGTGCAGCTGGGGTTTCTGGATGTTGGGAAGCGTGTCGTTCATGGAGCGATAATTATGTCGCCATCTTCTTTTGTAAAGCGTGTGCCGGGCGGAACCTGCAGCAGGGGAAACACAGCCTCTGACGGGCGGCACAATCGAACACCCGTTTTCGTGCAGACGATGGGTCTGTTGACCAGAATGGGGTGTTGCACCATCGCATTCAGGATCATCTCGTCAGACACAGTTGGATCGGTCAGCCCCATTTCCTCAGCCGGTGACTTTGAAACTCTCAACGCATCGCGTGGCGTCAGGCCTGCTGCCGCGAACAATCCCAGTAATTGCTCCCGGGTCCAGCCGGTTTTCAGGTATTCAATGACAGTCGGCTCTCCCGCAAAGGCGCGGATAATCGCCAGCACATTGCGGGATGTGCCACAGTCTGGATTGTGATGGATAACAATACTCATGCGTCATTCGCCTCACTTTTAGGAGTATTGAATTGCCAGTTGCAATACGCCAAGGCCAACACGGCGGCCACCAATTGGGCGGCAATAAACCAGGGCACATCTTCGGGACGGATCCCCGCAAAGGTATCGGAAAAGGCGCGCGCAATGGTGACGGCCGGATTCGCAAAGGATGTTGACGCAGTAAACCAATAAGCGGCCGTGATGTATAAACCAACAGCCATGGCAACTGCTTCTTTCTTAACCCGGATTGTTCCTAGGATCGTCATCACCAATCCAAATGTTGCCACAGCTTCTGCAAAGCATTGCGCCCCGCCACTGCGTATTTTCTGGGAAAATTGCAAAACCTCTTCGCCAAACATCAAATGCGCAGCCCAAACGCCGACCAAGGCTCCCAGAACCTGAATGCCGACATAGCCAAGGCCCTGTTGGACGGAAATTTCTCGCTTTAAGGCGAAAACCAGGGTTACGGCCGGGTTAAAATGCGCCCCGGAGACAGGTCCGAATTGCGTGATCAGAATGATCAGGATGGCACCGGTGGGGATGGTGTTGCCCAGAAGGGCTACCGCCACATTCCCACCGGCTAGCGTTTCCGCCATAATCCCTGAGCCGACGACTGTAGCCAGCAGAAAAGCAGTGCCAACAAACTCCGCCGCCAGCTTACGAAACAGCGTGGTCACTCTTTCGTTCCGATATCATTTAGCCTCTTCTGCAGTGAAAGCTTATCGATGCTGTTTATCGGCAAAGAGGTGAAGACTGATATCCTGGAATTCAACATGCGATAGGTGTCAGAGAAGGCCAGGGCTTTCTCCGGCTCAGTCCCTTCCGCTTCTGCGGGGTCAGGAACACCCCAATGTGCAGACATTGGTTGGCCAGGCCAGACTGGGCACACTTCCGCAGCGGCATTGTCGCAGACGGTGAAGACAAAATCCATTTCCGGGGCGCCAGGCTCTGCAAATTCCGCCCAGTCTTTTGACCGCGCAAAACTTGTATCGAAATTCATTCGCTTTAACAGGTCGATGGTTTGTGGATGAACCACCCCTTTGGGGTTTGATCCTGCTGAAAATGCCTTGAACCGGCCCTGGCCAAGACGGTTCATAAGGGCTTCGGCCATAATGGACCGCGCAGAATTTCCTGTGCACAGAAACAACACATTGTAGACATGTTCACTCATGGTTTCCTCCCCAGCAAGCCCGAGCTCAGCAAGCGCAGGCAATTTCGTCGATAACAGGTTGGCAAAGTTCAGGGCGGCCGCCGCAGCAGTCTTCCATCAGAAAACTCAACAGAGCGCGCATGGCATCAAAATCGGCGAAATAGCGGATTGTGCGGCCGTGTCGTTCATTGCGCACCATCCCGGCATTCAGCAGCACGGTCAGATTGGCAGACATGGTGTTTTGTTTCACGTCCAGCAGAGACGCGATTTCCCCGGCGTTCAGCCCGTCTGATCCCGCCTTTACCAAAAGCCGAAACACATCCAGGCGGGTTTGCTGACTGAGGGCGAAAAACGCCGCGAGTGCTTTGTTTATATCCATAATTCATGAATAATGGATATATCATTTGTTGTCAATATCCGGCTCGTCGCTTCTGGCGCTAAGATGGCCCATTTCGGGGACAGAATTGTGATGTTTTTGCGAAATTTGCTGACAGTCTTGTTTGTCAGCTTCTTATATAATATATAATGTTTACTAAATCCTCAGAAAGTTTGTTTATGCGCCATCCCAAAAAGAGCTTTGGTTTCATTGTGCATGAAGTAGCCCGGTTGCTGCGGCGCGATTTCAATCAGCGCGCCGTCAATTTAGGGCTTTCTCAGGCGCAATGGCGCGCCTTGGCGTATTTGTCCCATCATGAAGGGATACGGCAGGTGACGCTGGCAGAATACCTGGAAATACAGCCCATATCATTGGGTCGCCAATTGGATTACCTACAGGAAAACGGATTAATCGAACGACGACCAGATCCCACAGATCGTAGGGCTATTCAGCTTTATCTAACCCCTGCGGCGGAGCCTGTTCTGGAACGTTTATGGGAACATGCCGCTGAAACACAAAAAGCCGCACTGAATGGAATCCCAGAGAATGAACACGACGCGCTGTTGACACTGTTGCAGCGCGTCAAACTTAATCTCCTATCAAATGACGTTATATGACATTACTAACATTGTTCACATACACAAACTTCCTTGCTAACATGGCTGTTTAGCTGCCACTGTGCCTACAGACCTTACCTGCACCGCCAGCATGCTGGCGGTGCAGGTAAGGTCTGATATCACAGCCTCAAGATGACAAACAAAACCCGGTGCCCGACATTTGGAATGAGGGAAGCATGCTGACAGTTCCCTACTACACGGTTGCCAAAACAGCGGATGTCGTTCGACCTGCAACGATCATCCGCGATACCGAGTGGGATCAAGTGAAGAGCCACAGTCTCCCTACCGGTTTCCACTATCTTGTCTATGACGGATGCAGAATTGTTGAGCCGGTCTTATTCTATCTCCATGACAAATGCGTCCGGTCCTCGAGAATTCCCTCGGTAGGAAACACACAAACAGCTTTAACCTATGACCTGTATGAGTGGTTCACATATCTAGGCTTGATTCATAGGGATTGGGACGCTGCTTGTTTCGATGACATCGAACTATATCGCGACAAGCTTTTATGCAGCAAATCACCTAAAACCGGTAAACGATATGCTGTTGCAACAGTACGCCGCAGGCTTGGCACCATCGTTGACTTCTATGAATGGGCGTCCAGACAAGGCTTGATTGAATTTGATGCGAAAGAGTTTTACGAAGAACGTATCAAACCCCGAAATTATGCAATTACCCGGATGGCGCATGTTCAATCCGGCGACAATACGGTCAAAACGAGTAAACTGCTTCCGAGAACCTATAACAGTGAAACGGCTGAGGCATTTTCTCCCGAAGCTCTTCAACGAGTGCTCGCCGAACTTGGTTCGATCCCCGGAGACAAAGCTGATCGTCGTCCATGCAGAGACCGGCTCATTGCCAGCCTTGCTGTCGCCACAGGAATGCGACTTGACGAATGCGCCAACCTCACTCTGTCGCAATACAAGAATCTCAAGAAAGATGGTAGCTACAGCAACGTCGCATTGCCTCTTTACAAAACCAAAGGCCTGAAGCCGCGCACAGTTGTCGTACCGGGCATAATCCATGATGATCTGCGACATTACGTAAAAACAGAACGGGCCCGTGCGGTTCGACGCGCGAAAACATCTGTCGAGGCTCTTTTTGTCAATCACGCCCATGCCAAAAGAAATCCGGGTGAAGCAATGACAGCTCATTCCATCTGGCGCCACTTTCAGCGCGCGGTTCTGAAAGCCGGTCTTGTATGCCCTTCCCATAAAAACGGCACAACCAGCCCCTTAGACAGACCTGAAGCCCTGCACAGCTTTCATCACCTCCGTCATACCTTTGCGGTTACCATGTATTTTGAACTGGTTCGCGCGGGCAAAGCAGAACCCTGGCTCAGCCTGCGAACATTGCTTGGCCATAGTCACATAACGACAACAATCAATACATATTTGCGGAGTGTACAAATTCGGGAAGCACTCATGACAGATACCCTGAATACGTATCTCAAGGCCCTACGCGATGGCTAGAAAGCGCATGGACAGATCTTTTCTCACGTATCGCCCGGGTGCGGCACCTGCCTTCGACAGGAACAACCTGGCCCGTCCGGAAAAGGAAGAGAGAGAATACGGGGTTATCCAAAAGCTGTCACCTGACGGAAAACTGTGTCAACTCACGCTAAACTGTCCCCGTACCGCAAAATCCAACCGCGGCAGTGCCCAGATCAATGTCAGCGACGATTGGCTGAAAGCCGAACATCTGTCTGTTCCGTTTGCTACGGCCATTTTCTCGCATATTCGCAAGTTTGGTCCCTCTACCCAGGTCAACAAGGTTCAAGCTCTCAATCGCTTCTTTGCTTTTATGTGCGAACAGGGAAAAGCACATTTTAAACTGTCGGATCTGACCACAACTCTTTTTAATGAGTACATTTTCTGGCTCGACACCCAACAGCTTACAAGCAAAACGAAAGCCGGGTTAATCTCCCCACTCCGTGTTGTATTGCACTATCTTAAACAAAATCCACAATATACAAGCGAAGTCCCTGGGGATGCTTATATCCAGCCAAATCCCTGGCCTGGAATAAACGAGCAAATTGCTCATCGACCAATTTTGGCTATCACCGATCTTGTAACGATTGAGCGCGCCTGCATCAAAGAAATGCAGACATGGATGCGCAAATGGGAAGAAGGAAACGACTTTATTAAATCAGGTAGAGAACGCCTGCAGGCGGGTGCTTCACCCACCGAGCATAGACTTGAAACATTGCTGGCAATCATTGAAGACCGCTATGGTGGCTATGTGACGAACAGCAAACAATTCTTTGCTGACGGCGATGGCCGGCGACGACAAATCGAGTTTTTCGGAGGGATCAAGGGTATTGCTCCGTGGCTGTATGCAACAAAGCGCTCTCTGGTCCCGTTTGTCGTGATGATGGCAATCAGGACGGCCTTCAATCCGGAAACCATACTGGCTTTACGAAAATCCGCCCTTCGGGAGAGCTCGTTACTTAAAGGAAGTGCCGAACTGGCGCCGAGATATCGGGTGGTCGGCGGGAAGAAACGCGCGCGAGGCGATCAGGTTCGAACCTATCCTCAGGATAGCACAGAGATTGATAGCCCGATTTCCATTTTCAACAATGTCGGAAAGCTGACCCGTCGCCTCCCAAATGCCGAGCACGATCCCGACCATGATATGCTCTTCATATTTCAGGGCAGAAATTACGGAAGGGCTCATCATTATCTCAATGCAACCTGCACCTTCCCTAACGCACTTTCTGCTTTCAGAAAAGACAATCAACTCCCTGATTTCAGCTTGTCGAACATTCGCCCCACCATCTCGGAGATTGTCAATCAACTGAGTAACGGGGATATCAAGGCACAACAGGCAATTCTCAATCATTGGCACACAGAGACAACGGAAACGCATTATGTGTCGGAAGCGGCCCGGCACCGCAGACGGGAAACATTGGGCAATCTTTTGAACCGACGGGAACGATATATCCGGACATCTGGAAAGTCCGATGACCGTATCAATCTTCCAAACAATACAGGTCGCGCCGCAACGCCGGGGTTTGAATGCACCGACCCCTATGATTCTCCTCTCGCATCCCAGTCCACAGGACAACTCTGCACCGCCTGGGGAGAGTGTCCGCTATGTCCTCGCGCCGCCGTGATCCCCGACAATTCACACGCTTTGGCACAACTGCTTCATCTCCACAATGCCATTGAGAAAGCACGTCACGATTTACCGCCAGGTCGCTGGCTATATTGGTCAACGGTACAAAAGGGCCTGGACAATTGGCTCAGCAAGTTCCCGGCCAGGAGTGTTTGGCATGAGGCCAAAAACATTCAAAGAACCCACGCCATTCTGATCGAATGACATGAACCCTATACAAACCGCTACAGCATATCATCTCATGGCAGCGGAAGATCTGCGGGAAACGAGGATCAACCGCCATTCCCGCTGGTATGATGACAGATGGTTCTTCGACAATCTGACGCCAGGTCACGACGCTGCAGCCAGCACCATACGCTGGGATTTCATCATGCCGGACGGCAGTAAATTCGTAGACCCGAAATGGGCGATATTGCTCGACGCACATCGTCGACTGGTCTGGTCACTGATTGTCGACCCAAGACAGCGGCATAGATACAAGCCGGGCTCAATGGGCAAACTCTCCCGACGGGTTCTTTATCTTGCTCGCTGGATGGGCAAATCCGGCTACGCTCATTTCGGCGCGCTTGATACCTGTGCTTTTGACCAGTATCTCGACAACCTGCTCATCGACAAGCAGAATAAAGCCAATCTCAACGCCGTGTATCTTATGGAACATCTCGCATTGCCTGTTTCTCTGGGATATCAGGCCCCTGTTCTGGCAAAGGCGGGAATTCCTGTACCGGGCAGCGCCCCCTGGCATGGCATGACAGCGTTCGAGGTCGCGAAACAGTTGGCAGGCAGGGAACAGGGATACGTCCCGCCAGTCCCCGACCCCATATTTTTGCACATAATGACCAGCGCCTTGTGCATGCTTGACGCGGCAGAGGATATTATTTTACAGGCTCGGCATTTCGCGGACACCAAAGACCTGCAGGTTGCCGAAAAACATGCACCAGACAGGAAGCATTTACGCGATCGCATGAACTCTCTGACTGACGCGTGCCTGATCCTCATCCAGGGATTGTCGGGTATCAGAGTGAGTGAATTGCTGGGACTGCAAGCCTCTGATACGCCACTGGCACAAAATGCCTTGCCCGATTGCATAAAAATTGAACCGTCGGCCAGCGGTCTTCATGAGATATTTTATCTTTCCGGTCATATCTACAAGACGACGAAAACGCCTCGCCCGGCCACCTGGGTCACCGGACTGCGCCCGGTCGGGAGTGATCACCTTCCTGTTCCGGTCAAGGCAATATCTGTCATCGAAAGGTTGTACGCCCCCTGGCGCACTCGAAGAAACATCAACGAACTGATTGTCGGTTTTAGCCGAACAAAAAGCCTGACCAAAGATGTGAAAGCCCATACTTTAAGTTGGGTCAATCGCTGCCAGAGAAGGTTCTTTGTCAGAAGCGGTGTAAAGGATTGGACTGTTACTTCTCATCAATGGCGCAAATCCTTCGCCCAATATGTCATCCGAAGCGACAGCCGCATGCTCCCGGTGCTTCAGGAGCATTTCAAACACATCAGTATGGCGATGACCGAACAGGGATATATAAATGCGGATCCAGAACTGAAACAGATCCTTGATGATGCTGCGGTTCAGTCAACGGTCTCTCTCATTGGCGAAATGATTGCCGGCAGAAAAAACGTCACGGGGGCCCTCAGTGGAAAACTGAAAGAGACTGCGAATCAACTCGGAAGATCTCTGGACAACCGTCCCGAAGATGACCGCCGACGCGATATTGAAGAACTGGTTCGTACCTCGGGTATACGGGCACATGATATTCGCTGGGGAGAGACATCCCTCGGCACCTGTCTCTTTCGACAGGGAACCGGAAATTGCACGGTTGGCTGTTCAGCCCGATGGGTGATCAGTGCGCCGCTATGGTCGGCCGCCCGCCCCGATTTGTGTTGGGAATGTCAAAACCTTGTCCTTGACGAAACTCATTTGCCCTTCTGGAAAGACCGCCGGGTCAAATTGCAAGATGATCTGAAAACGGCAACGACCAATGATGACTTTGCTCTCGCACAACTCTGCAAACAACGTCTCGAACAATGCATTATGGTGCTGAACAAGCTTGAAACCACCGAAACTGCAGCTGCAGAAAACAGCAATCCCGGGTAATGAAACCATGTCCACCACATCTGTTGAAGCCGCATTCATGATGGCGATTGATCGGCTCCTCGCGCGTCATGCTCAGAAAGCCAATACCAGTGATACACCCAGAATCAGCAAAAGCATGGTAGCACGCGAAGCGGGGCATAGCCGGACAACGCTTTACAAATATCCCAAAGTGCTCGAACGACTGAAATCATTTGAGGCAACAGCAAAATCATCAAAACAAAATGAGATCATGAGTCTGCGTCAGGAAATCGCCAAATTAAAACAGGAAACTGGGACGGCGAGAGACCTGATGGCAGCAATGCTGCTTCAAATGCGCGAGATGGAACGACAAACGGCTTCAAGAATTCGTCAGGCAGTACGTATGACACAAGCAGAAGGTTCTGATACGTAATGGGCCTTCCACAACACAGGAAGACTCTTAACAAGCCTTTTACATCAATCGTGGTGTCTACGCCAAGCCTCTCCTAATGCACATGTCTCCCATCTTCCATAAATCATCCCACTTACGACAGATCACTTCCGCAGATCAGCAGAGAGGCGCCTCCCCAAGTTCATGCCTTTGCCCAGTCTGCCAGATTGACAAATAGCCCGAACCAGATTGATGGCTCAAGCAGCAGATGTAAATTCGTGAAATGGTCTGGCTTTGCCACAATATTGCCACTTGACGAAACCGGGGGAGCCCGATATTGCGTATGTTGCAACGCATCACTAAGGAACGTTCCGTGCGCATTCTTTCCTGCTTTCTTGCAATCGCGATAGCCATGACAGTTCTGCTGTCGGGGGTTGAGGGTGTGCAAGCAGGTTCGGGACATGGCCGTGACAATCATCACGGCGTCATGATCGATGTTTCTGATAGCTCGCAACATGATCGACGTGACATGCATGCGGATCTTTGCGGTATGGCGGTTTGCGGCCCGTTCGTTAAAGAAGTAGAAGGTGTTCTGTCTTCCAGCCCAACGGTGCTTGCGGTAACATACTGGTATCAGGACCTGACTTTGACTTCCGCAGATTTGGACGTTAGAGCCAAGCCTCCGCGTTCCTGAGATATTTCAGATTTTCCGAACATCCCTTTGCCTGGTTCAATCACTGTTCCTCGAATGAAACAGCGTTTTGCCTGAATTACAGCAGCGCAGACTGTTGTCGTGATTGAACATGGGACGAGGGCCTTCTTACTGAATATCTATTAGGAGCATATACATGCCCAACTTCAAGAATTCCCTTATGCGTCGCGTTAGCGTTTCAACCTTTATTCTTGGCGCGCTTGTCGGTCTTCAGTCACCTGCCTTTGCGGGTGCGGGTCATAGTGGCGGTCATAATGACGGTGCATCGGAAATCGGGGCACCCGGCGAGATATCCGATGTGCGGCGCACGATCAGAATCACTATGGAAGACAATTTCTACGACAAGGAAAAAATCATTGTCCGGGGCGGTGAAACCGTTCGCTTCGTTATCGAGAACAAGGGCGAATTTGTTCACGAATTCAACATTGGAACTGCAGCCATGCATGCAGGTCATCAGGAAGAAATGATGATGATGATGGAACATGGAGCGCTTGAGGCCGACAAGATCAACATGGACATGATGGAAATGGACATGGGGAATGGAATGACCATGAAGCATGACGACCCCAACAGCGTTTTGCTGGAACCGGGCAAGTCGGCTGAGGTGATCTGGACGTTCCCCAAGAAAGCGGAACTTGAGTTCGCCTGCAATGTCCCGGGTCACTATGAAAGCGGCATGGTCGGCAAAGTCCGCCTGCAGTAATCGGTCATCCACCTTCCTGCGCCAGAGGTTTTTCTCCCTTGGGCCTCTGGCGCACCTGATCTTTTTGGATTTCAAAAAATGAAACAGAAATTTGCCCGCAGTGCCCTTTGGGGTGTGCTGGCCGCTATTGCTGTGTCTTCGACAGCCAATGCGGCGAATTACGATCTGTCTGTTGATTACGTTACAATTGATACCGGTGAAATGAAAACCACAGGTATCGGATATAATGGGTCTTCCCCTGGCCCGACCTTGCGTTTGAAGGAAGGCGAAGAGGCTGTCATCAAGGTGACCAACAATCTTGATGAGGCAACGTCCATTCACTGGCACGGACTTATTTTGCCCTATCAGATGGACGGGGTGCCGGAAATCAGCTTTCCGGGGATTGCGCCTGGTGAAACATTCACATATCGCATTCCAGTCTCGCAAAGCGGTACCTACTGGTTCCACAGCCATTCCGGTTTTCAGGAGCCGGACGGGGCGTATGGTTCGATCATTATCGAACCCAAAAAGCGAGAACCGTTCAAGTTCGACCGGGAGTATGTGGTTGTCCTGAAAGACAAGCACCCGCATTCCGGCGCACGTATTTTGCGCAACCTCAAAATGATGCCCGATTATTATAATCGCAACCAACGCACCCTTGGCGATTTCATCAGTGATGTCTCTGAAAATGGCTTCGGTGCGACGTTGTCGGAACGTGGTGACTGGGGCAGCATGCGCATGATGCCGACCGACATCGAAGATGTTCAGGGATTTGTCGGTCTGATCAACGGGAAGTCACCAGAGCAGAACTGGACAGGCCTGTTTAAGGCCAATGAACGTGTGCGCCTACGCTTCATCAATGCATCTGCCATGACTTACTTCGACGTCCGTATTCCGGGACTTGAAATGACTGTTGTGCAGGCCGACGGCAACAACGTTCAACCGGTCAAGGTTGATGAATTCCGCATTTCGGTTGCAGAAACCTACGATGTGATTGTTCAGCCGACAGCTGAAAAGCCGTATGCAATCATGGCTGAATCAATGGGGCGCTCGGGATATGCATTCGGATCGCTGTCACCGCAAGAAGGGCTGAAAGCTGAAATGCCAGCCAGACGCATGGACGCTCCGTTGCTGACAATGGCTGATATGGGAATGGATCACGGTGACATGGCCGGAATGGACCATTCTTCGATGAGCAGCGGTAACGGAAACGGTATGGCTGGAATGGACCATTCGAATATGGCCGGGATGGATCACTCTCAGATGGCGATGTCCAAAGATGATCCTTTCTATGCCGCTGGCAGTGGTTTGACACCAAAAGCAGCGAATGGCGGCAAGTTCTTGTCTTATGCCGACTTGAAAGCACAGAAGCCCTTGTATCCGGAGCGGCCGGCAACGCGTGAAATTGAACTGCGTCTTACGGGAAACATGGAGCGCTATACTTGGTCAATCAATGGCGTCAAATACGAAGATGCAGAACCTATCCGCTTGAAATATGGCGAACGGGTACGGTTCAAGTTCGTCAATGAGACCATGATGTCACACCCGATGCATTTGCACGGGATGTGGTCAATCCTCGATACCGGTAACGGTAAATGGGATCCGGTAAAGCACACCATCAATATCAATCCAGGCATGACTGTTTATTCGGAAACCGAAGTTGATGAACCAGGGCAATGGGCGTTCCATTGTCATTTGAGCTATCACATGGCTTCTGGAATGTTCCGCAAAGTGATTGTTGAGGGCGGTCCAGCCGTCGCAGCACTTGAGAATGGAGTTCAATAACAATGAAAACCCTAACTTTGGCCGCGATTGGTGGTGGTGTTCTTGCCACGATCCTGTCCTTCTCGTTCACTGCCAAAGCAGACAATCACATCTTCTATGGCATTCAAATGGAGCAGTTTGAATACCGATCAGGTGATGAAGACGAAAATCTCTTTGTTTGGGATGGTGACGCATTTGTAGGAACCGATGAGTTGAAGCTGCGCTGGCAAGGCGAAGGCGAGCGTGATCTCAAAAACGACCTTTACGAAAACTTCGAGAACAGGCTGGTCTTGCAAACACCAATCAGTGACTTCTTTGATGCCAAGGCCGGTATTCGTCTGGATACGCCAAGCACAACAGATCGTTGGTATGGAACGGTTGGTATCATGGGGCTTGCTCCTCAATGGTTTGAAGTCGACGCTGACCTGTTTGTCAGCGAAACCGGAGACGGTAGTGCGCGACTTGATGTTGAGTACGAAGGCTTGTTGACCAATCGTTTAATCCTCACACCTTCGCTTGAGCTGAATGCAGCATTCTCTGAGGATCGCGAAATAGAGGTCGGGCGCGGGTTTTCAAGCGCAGAAATCGGACTGCGGCTTAGCTATGATCTAATCGACCGAGCCGTTGCACCGTACATTGGGGTTGCCTATGAACGCAAACTTGGCAAAACCGCAGACTTTGCAAAAGACGACGGCGAGGATTACGAAGCAACTTACCTCGTGACCGGTCTCCGCCTTCTTTTCTAAGCTTCATCTGACAGGGAGGATTTTCCTCCCTGTCTGTTTTTATCGAACCTTTTGAAGGAACCTGACACAGATGATGGAAATCGTCCACGATATGGGGCACCGTTTAACGCACTACACATCAAGCGATGCACACTGGTGGGTTCATTTTGTCTTCCATTTGGTTGTGTTTGGGGTTCCGGTTGCACTTATTATTATTCTCAGTGCAACGGGATACAGGCTTTTAAAACGCCGCAAATCTGTTCTTGCGTGGCAAGCTCAAAAGTCCTTCTCAAAGAACGGAACACCGCTCCTGCAGTACATATTCAGAGCATCATGGAAACGACAGCTAAAACTGGGCCTGCTGGCAATAACGTCACTACCGGCACTTTACATGAGTCTCGAACTACCGAAGCTAATCATCAACAATGCCATAGAGTCCGGACACTTCCCAATCATGTATATGGGTATAGAACTGTCACAGACGCAGACGTTGCTTGCACTATGCATGCTGTTCCTCTTGGCTATTGGCTTACATGGTGGATTGAAATACCAGGTCAATTTGCAATCCGGTGCATTGGCAGAACACATGTCACGCCGCCTGCGGCTCGATATCTCAAAATTCAGCTTTCGAAAGCCGTCCCCCAGAGGCGGGGAATTAATTCCGGTTATTGTTCAGGAGGTAGAGCCCGTAGCTGGGTATGCATCGGAGTCCATTGTATTACCTTTGTTACAAGGTGGCACGTTCCTGACTATTCTGGCTTTCATGCTCGTGCAAGATTTGGTCTTGGGCATCGCCGCAACAGCACTGTTGCCGCTTCAGATTTTTGTCATTCCCAGATTTCAAAAGAAAATTAATGCTTTGTCTCGAACGCGGCTGAAAGAAGTCAGGGTTCTCGGGGAGAAGATCGGGAATATCTCAAACGACCACCAGCCAAGTGCTCGGGATATTTACGGGTCATACAAACGACTTCATGATCTTCGTCTTTCTATCCACAAAAACAAGTTCGCCATGAAGTCTTTAAACAACTTTATATCTCAGATGACGCCATTCTTCTTTTACACAATAGGGGGGTATCTGGTGATAAAGGGCGACCTCACGCTCGGAGCACTAATCGCAGTATTAACTGCATACAAAGACATGGGCGCTCCGCTCAAAGAGCTCTTTCGTTACTATCAGGCGCAAGCCGATGCTCATGTCAGATACTCCGAAATCAAACCTTACATCTCCAAGGAAATCGAGATTACGGACAATCAGTTTGCAGATGTAACGGTTCTATCTGAAGCAGGGTAAAAAAAGACTTACCCATAGTTGAGGTAGGTCAACGTAACTCGATATTCAGGGGCATATGTGTTACCTTCTGCCCAGAGGGGATTTGATCAATGAATGCACAGCAAGCACTTATACGCGCCGTACTGATCCTGCTTGTCGGGATCAGTGCTATAATGCTTGCTCCCCATATTGCAGTCGCGTCCAGTGGCTCCTTTCCTGCGCATTCTGCAGAAATCAGTGATTTCGACATTGATCACCAACATGATCTGACTTCGTGCTGCCCTCAGGTTTCTTGTCACTCCACATCAGCGGTCCTTACCGAGATTATCCTACCGATTTCCGAGTTTTCTCCTGTACAGAACGGGATAGAAGAAATGTCCCTTCAACCGGTATCTCGGTCATGGATTTTCCAACCTCCCATATTCTGATCCTCCCAAACAAATAGCGAATAACTGTTCTGGTTTCTGCGCGTGCCGATGGCTTTGGACTTGTAACGGTTTGGTTCCGGTCACTTGAGATTATATACCTCACTCAAGGAGACCGAACATGGCGATCAAGCATACTGATGATTTCAAGCAAGAGGCAGTTAGGATTGCACTGACCAGTGGGTTACCGCGCCGTCGGGTGGCATCGGATTTAGGGGTCGGCTTTTCGACATTGAGCAAGTGGGTGTCACAATATCGGCCTAGTGATCTGACTGCGCAGCCGCAAGCTGATCTTGCCCGCGAGAATGAACGCCTGCGTCTGGAGAACCGTATCCTTAAGGAGGAGCGGGACATATTAAAAAAGGCCACGCAGTTCTTCGCGAGCCAACGCCCGTGAAGTTCGGATTTGTCAAAGAGTGGCGGCATATTTGGTCAGTGGGACTGCTGTGCAACGTCATGCAGGTAACCCCGCGCGGCTTTCGCAAATGGCTGACACAGCCGATGAGCCAGCGGCAGCGCGGTGACATGAAGGTGCTGGCGCACATCCGTGAGCAATATGGCCTAAGCCTTGGCAGCTATGGCAGACCGAGGATGACAATGGAGTTGAAGGAAGCTGGCCTTGACGTTGGCGAACGCCGTGTTGGCAGGTTGATGAAGATCAACAGGATCAAGCCGGTTCGCACCCGTAAACACAAGATCACGACCAACAGCAACCATAGCTTGGGTATTGTGGCCAATGTCCTGGAAGGCAACTTTGTCGCTGATGCACCCAACCGTAAATGGGCTGGCGACATCAGTTATATCTGGACAACCCAGGGCTGGCTCTACCTTGCCGTGATCCTTGACTTGCACTCACGCCGCGTCGTTGGCTGGGCGGTCAGTGACAGGATGAAGAAGGATCTGGCGATCCAGGCGCTCGATATGGCAGTGCGCCTTCGCAATCCGCCGGAAGGGTGCATCTTCCATTCGGATCGTGGTAGCCAATATTGTGCTTGTGCTTATGATTATCAAAAGAAGTTGCAGGCCTATGGCCTGCGTCCATCAATGAGCGGTAAGGGCAACTGCTACGATAATGCCTCGGTGGAGACATTCTTTAATACGATCAAGGCGGAGTTGATCTGGCGGCAAAGCTGGCCAACACGCAATCAGGCTGAGGCTGCCATCTTCCAATACATCAACGGGTTCTACAACACCCGAAGGCGCCACTCATATCTGGGCGGCATAAGCCCCTTGGCTTTCGAAGCTAAGGTGGCATAATGAGAGACAAGTGATCGGAACCAAACCGTTACAAGTCCACTTGCGTGAAGATTGCGCGTCGGTATTCGGCACCATGCTGTTTTCATTCAGAACAGTCGGACTTAAAGGTATTTATGGGATGGCAAAGAGAAATGGAAAATATTCTCAGTTGGTTGCTTTGGGGAGCCTTCATCATATTGATGATGCGCTTTGGTTGCGGTGCTCACATGTTTGGCCACAAAAAGCACACCCACAATAAGAAACAAGCGGACGGTCATGCTGAGGCAATCCGATGGGAGCACCCTCATTCCGCCGTTGACCCGGTTTGTCATAAAACTGTCGACCCGCGCATCGCCAAAACAACCATTCATAGCGGCGACGTATTTTACTTCTGTTCAGACACCTGCCGTTCAGCATTTGAAGCGTCACCAGACAATTATGTCGGTGGCAGCGCAATCACCCGAAAAACTCATGTATCGCAAGGCTAGTTCAGCGAAATCATAGGCAGCAGCAACCTGACCAAGGTTGCTTAGTTCGCATTGTCTGACGTTTCTTCGACTACTCGATGTATACGCATAAAACAAAGGCCAGAAGGAAATGAAAAAAGAAATCAATTGGTTAAAGTACCTGGTCATCGGTTTTTTCGCAGTAGGGATCATCGCCATGACCCTGAATTCGTTTCTGCCCGGGAAAGATGACATCAAAGATCTTGAACTGACCGATAACGGGATTGCGCTCCCCAGCTTCAGCAAGGAAGCAATGGTAGGAAAACAGCTTTTCGATATGAACTGTGTTGCTTGTCACGGACGCAATGCAACCGGTACGGAACAAGGTCCGCCGCTGATACACCGGATCTACAATCCGGGTCATCATTCAGACCGCGCATTCTACCTTGCTGTTGGAAACGGGGCGAAACAACATCACTGGCCCTTCGGCGATATGCCGCCCCAACCTCAGGTAAGTTCGGAACAGGTATCACGGATCATTCGTTACGTACGTGAGCTACAGGAAGCAAACGGCATCGCGTACCAAAAACACCAAATGTGAGGCAGGGATGGATCATCAATCAGAATACAAGAAAAACAGTATCTCGCTCGTTGGCGCGATATCCATGGGCACCGGTGTTATGATCGGGGCAGGAATTTTTGCTTTAACGGGACAAATTGCCGAACTTGCAGGAAAGTGGTTCCCGTTGTCGTTCCTATTTGGCGCACTTGTCACTGCTTTTAGCGCATATACATATATAAAGATGTCAAATGCTTTCCCGTCCGCGGGTGGGATCGGAATGATCCTTCAAAAAGCATACGGGTCAGGAGCCATAGCAGGTGGCGCAGCATTACTGATGGCCTTTTCGATGGTTATCAACGAGAGTTTGGTGGCAAGAACATTCGGAACCTATGTCTTGCGCGCATTTGACTTGACAGAGCTTGAAGTTCTTATACCGGTCTTGGGTGTCTGCCTGATCATTTTTGCATACGCTGTCAACAGAGCTGGGAACAAATCGGTTGGTGTGTTTTCAATGGTCATGGCCACACTGAAGATCGGTGGAATTGCTTTGTTTGCAATTGCAGCTCTGTGGGCTGGTGGATATTCGTTCGAGCCGTCATCAACTGACGGCGCGAGTTTTCCTCTAGCCGGTTTTGTAGCATCAATTGCTCTTTCAATTCTAGCCTTCAAAGGATTCACTACGATCACGAATAGCGGCGCTGAAATCGTGAACCCTCACAAGAATGTTGGCCGTGCGATCACGTTCTCAATCCTGATTTGCGTTGTCGTATATATTCTCGTGGCGCTCGCTGTTGGCTCAAGTCTTGGCTTGGATGAACTGATAAAAGCCAAAGACTATGCCCTTGCCGAAGCCGCAGCGCCTGCATTGGGCCCTACCGGATTTTATCTGACTGTGCTGCTCGCAGTCGTTGCGACGGCCTCCGGTTTACTTGCAAGCGTGTTTGCTGTCTCAAGAATGCTCGCGATGCTGACTGATATGGAGATGATCCCACACAGTCATTTTGGAATGTCCGGTTCAATCAAAGACCACACGCTTGTTTACACGGTTGTCGTGGCAGCGCTGTTGACAATCTTTTTTGATTTAAGCCGGATCGCTTCACTTGGAGTGTTTTTCTATCTCGTCATGGATGTGCTCATCCACTGGGGATGTTTTAAGTATCTACGGCAGGAAATAGGTGCACGCGGCTTTGTTATGATTACAGCGATTGTCTTTGACATCATCGTATTGCTCGTTTTCGCCGGCATGAAATTGCAAAGCGACCCATCCATTGTTCTCATTGCAACCTTGATGATTGTTGCTGTGTTCATTTTTGAACGTTGGTTCCTGTCAAACCGGATAAACCAATCGGCCAAGGCGCACAGTCACGATCACTCAGGACATTGATAAACCGCAGTGACATTGAGGCATAACAGCAGGAAGCAGACCATGTCTGAGCATCATCATAAAAAGCACCAGCATAATCACAGAACGTCGGATCAAGCAGAACATGCAACCGATCCTGTTTGCAGCATGTCGGTCACGCTGGATTCCGATACACCACGCTCACCGTACGGCGATGAGACATATTACTTCTGTTCCCAGAAATGTAAGAGCAAGTTCGATAGCTCTCCTGAAAGCGTATTATCCGCAAAGGAAGAGACATCTGCTGCAAACAGCGCTTCGTCATCCGCTTCTCGCCGCTACACCTGCCCGATGCATCCGGAGATCATACGATCCGAACCTGGTTCCTGTCCGATCTGCGGAATGGCACTGGAACCGATGGATATACCAACAGAAAATGAGGAACCAAACCCCGAGATTCAAGACTTCAAAAAGAGATTCTGGTTAGGCGCAGCTCTTACGGTGCCGCTGATTGTCCTAACGATGGGGCCCTTTGTTGGTTTGGGTTTCATCCGAGAAATGATTGGAGAACGCGTTACTCTTTGGGTTGAGTTAATTCTTGGAACGCCTGTCGTCCTGTGGTCTGGCTTCCCATTCATGGTTCGTGGATGGAATTCTGTGGTGAACCGTTCTCTCAACATGTTCACATTGATCGGGATGGGTGTTAGCGCAGCTTATATATTTAGCGTCGTCGCAGTGATTTCTCCTGACATTTTTCCTGATGGATTCAGAGATGCACAGGGACATGTCGGTGTGTACTTCGAAGCTGCAGCTGTCATCGTTGTACTTGTGCTTCTTGGCCAACTGTTGGAATTGGGGGCTCGGGAACGAACCGGTTCGGCAATCAAGGCGTTATTGGGTCTTGCTGCAAAAACAGCCCGCATTATTGAAGATGATGGTTCTGAACGGGAAGTTCCTCTTGAAGATGTGACCGTCGGAATGAGCTTGAGAGTTCGTCCAGGTGACAAGATACCTGTCGATGGCGTTGTCGTTGAAGGACGATCGTCAGTTGATGAATCCATGATCTCGGGTGAACCCGTTCCAATTGAAAAGAATCCAGATGATGATGTAACCGGAGCAACAATCAACGGGAATGGCAGCCTGATTATCCAAGCCAAACGGGTTGGCAAAGATACTGTCTTGAGCCAAATCGTTGATATGGTCTCTAATGCTCAGCGAAGCAAAGCGCCAATCCAAAAGGTTGCAGACACGGTTGCAGGCAAGTTTGTGCCTGCTGTTATCCTGGTTGCTTTAGTTGCCTTCGTCGCTTGGGCCATCTGGGGACCAGATCCGTCATTGTCATACGGGCTTGTCGCAGCAGTCGCTGTTCTGATCATTGCGTGTCCTTGCGCTCTTGGTTTGGCAACACCAATGTCAATCATGACCGCTACCGGTCGTGGTGCGCAAATTGGTGTGCTCATTAAAAATGCAGAGGCCCTGGAGCGATTAGCGAAGGTCGATGTGCTCATCGTCGATAAAACCGGGACTTTGACAGAGGGTAAACCGAAACTAGCAGGTGTAATCGCTCAATCAGACTATCAGGAGGAGGAAGTTCTCTCTGTCGCTGCGGCGCTCGAAAAAGGATCCGAACATCCATTGGCTGACGCCATTGTTAGTGCTGCTCAGGAGCGCGGCTTGTCCCTTGATAAGGCAGAGGACTTTGAAGCTGTAACCGGTCAGGGCGTCACCGGAAAGGTGGATGGCAAGTCGGTTGCCCTAGGTAATAGTAAACTCCTTCAGACTCTCAATATCGATCATTCTGCTGTTGATAAAACAGCAAATGATCGGCGAGATATGGGGGAGACGGTAATGCATGTCGTTATTGATGGAAGAATTGCCGGGCTCATTTCCGTAGCCGATCCGATCAAGGACACGACGTTGGAGGCTTTAAAGGCGCTCAAGAAGCAAGGCTTCAGAATCGTCATGGCAACCGGTGACAACCAACGAACAGCAAAATCCGTTGGCAATAAACTTTCCATTGACGAGATTCGGGCCGATGTCTCCCCAGAAGACAAAGCCAATTTAATTATGGAACTCAAGGCTGAAGGCCATCAGGTAGCCATGGCAGGTGATGGCGTCAACGACGCCCCTGCTCTTGCTCAGGCTGATGTCGGAATTGCGATGGGTACGGGCGCTGATGTTGCAATTGAAAGTGCTGGTTTCACCCTCGTCAAAGGTGACTTGAGCGGGATTGTTAGAGCCCGAGAACTCTCGGAAGCAACGATGCGCAATATCCGGCAAAACCTCTTCTTTGCGATGGTCTATAACGCAGCCGGTGTGCCTGTTGCTGCGGGTCTGCTCTATCCGTTCTTTGGCATTCTCATCTCACCAATGTTTGCAGCTGCAGCCATGAGCTTATCCTCGGTATCAGTCATTGCGAATGCACTGAGGTTACGTCGAGCAAGTTACTAGCATCCCAATATTGACTGATTGGGCGAGGGGTGAACCAGACAAGGCTGACTTTAATACAAGACAGTTCACCCCTCGCCCATTTTAAATGACATACCAGCCAGCACTCAGAACTTTAAATCTCTTCTGATCCGTTCCCAAAATTCATCTGTCGGCTTTTTACACTTGGTAGCCAGAAATCTATTTTCACCTTGATAATTTCGGGTATACGCACTGATAGATGCAATCCTGTATATTTACATTGTAGGGTTACATACATGCGATCATCATCAATTGGCCAATCTATTTTCATCGAGTCAGTGTTGATGCATTTATCTTCTAACCGCCTATACAATTTGACTGAACAGTTTTTGTATGAACAAAAATAATAATATACTTGTATTTACTCTTTTAAATCAGAGATCTGAATAATAACGAACTATATTAAATGTAATATAAACAACGAGGCTTGTGATGTCGACCGCAAGTCCTCACCCGAAGGCACAGACAATGTCAAATCAAGCACCTAGCGCCTCTAACTCAACCTCTGCTGATATGGTGCCGGATGGCGCCGCGCTGCCCGGTGCGGGGCCAAGGAATGACAACATCCCAAAACAGCGAAAGCGAAACAGGATCCGTACTTTTCTTCTGGTGCTGGGCCCGTTGGTCGTAATCGCCGTTGCGGGATATACCTATTTCACTGGCGGGCGGTTTGTCGGTACGGAAAACGCCTATATCAAGGCCGATAAGGTAATGATCGCCGCAGAA
This sequence comes from Hwanghaeella sp. 1Z406, assembly GCF_048892425.1. Classification (NCBI taxonomy): domain Bacteria; kingdom Pseudomonadati; phylum Pseudomonadota; class Alphaproteobacteria; order Rhodospirillales; family Aestuariispiraceae; genus Hwanghaeella; species Hwanghaeella sp. 1Z406. The sequence continues at coordinate 16,702 of NZ_JBLZHU010000004.1, read as the reverse complement.
GTGTCCGGATTGATTTCTGACGTCATGGTAAAGGAAAACCAGGCCGTTTCAGCCGGGGATGTGCTGTTCCAAATCGATGATCGTTCCTATCGCATCGCGCTGAATGAGGCGCAGGCTAAACTGTCGATGCTTCGTAACGAATTTGCCAGTTTGAAGGCCAGCTATCAGGAAAAGCGATCTGAACTAGCGCTGGCTCGTGCCAATATTAACTATGCCAAAAGTGAATATGATCGGCAAAAGCCGTTGGTTGCCAGCAAGACAATCTCGTCTAGTAAGTTTGATTCTGTAAGTCATGATCTGACCGTGGCGCGCCAGGAGAATCAGATCATTCAGCAAGAGGCGCAGCAGATACTGGCCTCTCTGGGGGGATCGATTGATATCCAGATTGAGGATTACCCCCCCTACCAGCAAGCGATGGCGGATCTGGAACGCGCCAGACTGAATATAGAGCGGACCGTTGTGCGTGCGCCCTTCGCCGGGGTGGTCAGCAATACACCGGAAGTGGGCCAGCAGGTTGTTGGCAATGGCGCCTTCAGCAGCCCGGTAATGAGTTTGATTGCCAGCAACGGTGTCTGGATTGAGGCGAATTTTAAGGAAACAGACCTGACCCATATCAGGCCGGGTCAGCCGGTGGTTATCACGGTTGATACATTTCCAGATCAGGACCTACAGGGTTTCGTCACCAGTGTCAGCCAAGCGACAGGCTCTGAATTTTCAGTAATTCCCCCTCAGAATGCGACGGGAAACTGGGTCAAGGTTGTCCAGCGCATCCCATTGCGTATTTCCCTGAAAAATGAGCAGGCGGACCTTGCCTTGCGGTCGGGGATGAGCGTTTCGGTGGAAGTTGATACCGGTTATCAGCGCGAAATGCCCGATTTTGTGCATTCCACCCTGTCCTGGCTGGGGGCGTTGCCTCAGGCGACTGCAGCGGAAACAGAGCAGCCCAAATGACGTCGACGGAGGGCAAACCTGCCCATCTGGGGTTGATCACCGCGTCGATTATGTTGGCGACGATCATGCAGGCCCTGGATACGACAATCGCCAATGTTGCCTTACCCCATATGCAAGGCAGTCTTTCAGCGACGCAGGATCAGATTTCCTGGGTGCTGACATCCTATATCGTGGCTGCGGCGATCATGACACCGCCAACCGGATTCCTTGCTGCGCGGTTTGGACGCAAGCGTCTGTTTGCGACTATGGTGACAGGGTTCACCATTGCGTCCATGCTGTGTGGCGCGGCAACCTCGCTGGAACAGATTGTCGTTTTTCGCCTGCTGCAGGGAATATTTGGCGCGGGATTGGTTCCCTTGTCACAGGCGGTCCTGCTGGACAGCTATCCCAAGGAAAAGCATGGGTCCGCGATGGCTCTTTGGGGAGTCGGCGTGATGGTCGGGCCAATTCTAGGGCCGACCCTGGGGGGCTATCTGACGGAATATTACAATTGGCGTTGGGTGTTTTACATCAACCTTCCCTTTGGGATGCTGGCCCTGGCGGGTATCCTGACAGTCGTTCCGGAAACGGTACGGAATCTTGACCGTCGTTTCGATATATTTGGTTTTGCTCTATTAAGCCTCGCCATCGGTGCATTGCAGATGATGCTAGACCGCGGTGAGTCTCAGGATTGGTTCTCATCGACGGAAATCATTGTCGAAACTGTCATTGCTGCCCTGTGTTTTTACATGTTCCTGGTTCAGATGTTTACGGCAAAGAACCCCTTTATCGAGCCCGGATTATTTAAGGATCGCAATTTCGCTGCAGGCCTGGTTGTCATCTTTATGGTTGGGATTATCCTGTTGGCGACGCTGGCGCTGTTACCGCCCTTTTTGCAATCGTTGATGGGGTATCCAGTTTTGACCACGGGGTACATTCTTGCTCCGCGTGGTATCGGGACAATGGTGGCGATGATTATCGTCGGTCGGTTGAACGGGCGTATAGATGCCCGTGCCCTGATTTTGTTGGGTATATGTTTGATATCCGTCTCGCTTTATGAAATGTCCACATTTACGGTCGATATCCCAATGGCTACCCTGATTTGGACCGGGATCATCCAGGGCTTTGGTCTGGGCTTTATCTTCGTGCCGTTAAGCACGGTTGCTTTTTCCACCCTGAACGCGAAATACCGAAATGAAGGTACGGCGATGTTCAGTTTGATGCGCAATATTGGCAGCAGTATCGGAATTTCGGTGGTCGTCACGCTGTTGGCCCAGAACACCCAGATCAATCATGCCAATATTGGTGAGTTGATGAACCCGTTCCGAGAAATGATGCATCAGCCTTTATTACCGCAATCCTGGGATTGGCACACCACGTCAGGACTTGCCGCCTTGAATGGAGAGGTGACCCGGCAGGCAACAACGATTGGTTATCTGAATAACTTTATTTTCATGATGTGGATTACCTTGGCGGCGATCCCTATGCTTTTTCTAATCAGACCCAAACGCAAGCAGTAAAAACACTGCAATTAATAATCATTCGCATTTTTGTTGACAAGAGATAACGCCTGATCAATAGTTGGGTTTATAAAGATGTCTGCATGGTAAATGCCGACATTCTGGCTCACTTGGGGGTGGCACATCAGCCAACGAAGAGCGTATCGGCCTCGATTCCGAGGATAGAGATTTATTGTCTTTTCGCCAGCCAAACCACAAAACCCACTCTGTATGAAATGGATGAAAAAATGAAAAGATCATGGTTGTTGGCTGGCACCGTTCTGGCGGGATTTATTCCGGCTGCCGCCCATGCCGGTGACGTGGTGGTTACCTTTTCCGGCATGTTGGATTATCAGTTTGCATTCGCGGATGCGGACCAAGAAGCCCCTGGCGTAGGGGCGAGCATTTCTGCGGTTTCTGACCAGTCAGAATTGGTTTGGGATGTTGATGCGGTCACCGATACCGGTTTGCATTATGGGGCCAATATCCAATGGGGTTTTGCCACAGGAAACACCGGTGCCTTTGACGAGATGTACTTGAAATTCTTCGGGGATTGGGGGCGCATTCATCTGGGATCGGATGACGATGTCGTCGATAACATGGCAACGGGCGGACATGATGTTCAGGCCCACAGTGAAGGATTTGATGGTGAATTCGGTGATTACTATACCCAGATTGGCGATGCCGCCTTTCTAGGCACGTCGGAAAGCAGCGACGATGCGAACAAGATCGCCTATTACACGCCAAATTTTGGAGGATTCGAAGGGGGCATTTCGTTTACCCCGCAAAATGGCGTGGAAGGGCAAACACAGCAGACCGATGATGGGGCCGCCTATAATGTCCTGGAAACCTCAGTGACCTATGGCGTTGATCTGCAGGATGTTTCAATCCTGGGCTCATTGGGCTATCGCCATGCGGATGCGGATCAGGGCGTCATCAATCAAGACCTGGAGAAAATCAACGCCTGGCGCGCCGGGGTAAAAGTTGGTTTCGGTCCGGTGGAGATCGGCGCTGGCTATGGCGATAATGGTTCTTCGGGGGTTCAAAAGGGCACTCTGGCGGATGCTGGCAGCAATTATCAGTTCGGCGTCGGCTATGATTATGGCCTGGGTCGATTTGCGGTTGGCTATGCTTATGGCGAAAACACCAATACGGACGGCACAAAAGACGAAATGACCGTCTACAACATCTCAATTGATGCGCAAGTTGCCGAAGGGCTGCTCGTTTACAGCGATGTTGTCCATGCCGACAGCAGCAATGGTGCTGGCGGTGCCGCGAATGAAAATGAAGGGACGGTTGTGCTGATTGGAAGCGCCGTCTCGTTCTAGGTGGTTTTTTTGTCGCAGCGGTTTGACATCGTCAGACTGATGAATGAGAATGACTATCATTATCATGCGTAACGACTGTATGGGAGAGTAGCATGTCGAAATTTGGAAGAGCCATCGCCTTTGGTGCCATGGTCCTGGCCGCCCCGGTGGTTTCTGTAAATGCAGCAGAGCCTGTTGGGATATTGAATAATTATGCGAATATTGCCCATGCGGGTTATGAAGATTCGCTGATCACCGCCAAGAAGCTGGATACTGCGATTGATGGTTTGATCGCCAATCCGACGGCAGAAACCCTGTCGGCTGCCCGTGAAGCCTGGTTGGATGCGCGCGTGCCTTATCAACAAACGGAAGCTTTCCGGTTCGGGAATGCGATTGTTGATGATTGGGAAGGGCGGGTGAATGCCTGGCCATTGGATGAAGGGTTGATTGACTATGTCGATCCGTCCTACGGCATGGAATCGGATCAGAATCCTCTCTACACAGTTAATGTGATTGCAAATCCAAAACTGAAAATTGCCGGTCAGAATGTGGATGCCACCAATATTACGCCTGAGCTGTTGTCAGAAACGCTGCAGGAAGCGGGTGGCGTTGAAGCGAATGTCGCAACCGGTTATCACGCAATCGAATTTCTGTTGTGGGGTCAGGATTTGAATGGAACGGGCCCTGGTGCCGGTAACCGCCCGGCCAGCGATTATGACACCCAGAACTGCACCAATGGTCATTGTGACCGTCGTGCTGAATATCTGAAGGCGGCATCAACCTTGTTGATCGCCGATCTGCAGGAGATGGTCGGCAATTGGGAAGAGGGAGGAGCCGCACGCGCCGCGCTGCTTGAAAATCCTGATGCGGGCCTCCTGGCTATTCTGACCGGAATGGGATCGCTGTCCTATGGTGAATTGGCGGGCGAGCGCATCAAGCTGGGCCTGTTGCTGCACGACCCGGAAGAAGAGCATGATTGCTTCTCAGACAATACTTACAATTCCCATTATTATGATCAGATGGGTATTCGGAACGTCTATCTGGGGCAGTATGAACGGATTGATGGGTCTATGGTCTCCGGGCCGTCAATCTCTGACCTGGTGGCGGAAAAATCTCCAGCCGTGGATAAGGAGTTACGCGCCAAGCTGGACGCCACCGTTTCGGCAATGGAACAGATGCGCCAGCGGGCACAGTCTGGCGAAGCCTATGATCAGATGATTGGGGAAGGGAATGAATCCGGCAATGCGATCATTCAAGCGGTGGTCGACGGTCTGGTCGCCCAGACACGCCCCATTGAACGGGCTGTCGCCGAATTGAATCTGGGCCAGGCCAGTTTCGAAGGGTCCGACAGCTTGGACAATCCGAACGCTGTATTCCAGTAAGCCCTGTTAGCATGCAAGTAACAGCCGGCTGATTGGGCGTATTGTCCGATCAGCCGGTTCGTTTTGTTTAACACCGCGTTCGAAGAAAGCTTTCGCAAGCGGACTTGTTTCCGACGACGTATTTGCTGAAAAGAAAGTGGTAAGTGCAACATGTGTGAGCTCATGCGAGCGCATGATGCTCTAGGGTCCCAATCGTTTTGATAAGAAAGACGCCGTGAGATGGTTACCAGTATGAAAGGAAGTCGCATTCTGTCCGCTTCCGTTGGGTTTGTTCTGTTTTCTCTTGGTTTTTGTGCCCCAACATCTGCGCAAGACGCTGCGCCAATCTTGCGAAATGATCTGACTGCCAAAGATCAGGCGCGTGTATCGGCAGTCACCCGGGCGACGGAAATTTTCTCCGATGCAGAAAAGTATGAAAACATGTCCGGCGGGGCGGGGACCCTGCAATCTGATACGGGCCGGAATGCGTTTTCTCATTTCTCTGAAAATCTGGATTTTGCAGGTCAGGAGCAGTTTAACCTTGGCAATGGCTTGTTTCGGAAAATCTGGGTATCCAGCCCTTCTTCAACCAATGCGTCGGATGGTTTGGGCCCGATCTATAATGCGCGGTCCTGCCAGCGCTGTCATCTGAAGGACGGGCGTGGTCACCCCCCTGACATCAGTGATACGGATGCTTCAACCATGTTTTTGCGCCTGTCTGTTCCGGCCCGGACCGAGGCGGAACGACAGGCCCTTGCCAGCAAGAAAATGTTGCGCATACCGGAACCAACCTATGGCGGGCAGTTTCAGGACTTCGCCGTGCCAGGCCTGGATGCCGAAGGCCAGATGGTCGTCACTTATGAAGAGCGCCCTGTAACACTGAATGGCGGGCAGGTCGTTTCCTTGCGTGCTCCAACCTACAGTGTGAAGGATCTGGCCTATGGTCCGATGGATCCAGACGTCATGCTATCACCGCGTGTCGCTCCGCCCATGATCGGACTGGGTCTGCTGGAAGCTATCGCCCCCGCTGATATCCTGTCCCAGGCGGACCCGGATGATCTTAATGGGGATGGGATCTCTGGGCGGCCCAGCATGGTTTGGGATCCGGTCGCAGATGGTATCGCGCTGGGTCGGTTTGGCTGGAAGGCGTCCAAGGCTTCCCTGAAGGCACAGGCAGCAGACGCCTTCGCCGGGGATATCGGTATTTCCACGCCCATGGTTCCCAACCACTGGGGCGATTGCACCGAAGCTCAAAGAGCCTGTCGTCAAATGGCGACGGGTGTTCAAGTCAATTTGGGCGATACGGAAGCCCCTGATCCGATCCTGGATCTGGTCGAACATTATTCCCGCAATCTGGCGGTTCCTGCCCGGCGCGATGTGGCAGATCCAACGGTCCTGCGCGGTAAGAAGGTCTTCTATGAAAGCGGTTGTGTCGCCTGTCATACGCCGAAATATGTGACCAGTCGGAATGCGGATCAACCGGAACACCGATTTCAGTTGATCTGGCCTTATACGGATCTGTTGTTGCACGATATGGGCGAAGGTCTGTCCGATCACCGCCCGGTCGGAGACGCTCAAGGTCAGGAATGGCGTACGCCCCCTCTGTGGGGTATTGGACTGACAGAGGTCGTTAGCGGTCATACATTCTTCCTGCATGATGGTAGAGCCCGCAACCTGTTGGAAGCCATCTTATGGCATGGGGGTGAGGCGCAGGCCGCCCGTGATAAGGTTGTGGAGCTAAGCCTTGAAGACCGAAATGCCCTGATACAGTTTTTGGAGAGCCTGTGATGCGAAAGTTTGCGTGTGTTTTACTGACAACCTTTGCCTTCTGTGGTTTTGCCCAGGCCGATACACAGGCGCCGGTTCCAACGGATGCCTTGAAGAAGTCGGTCGCCTTGGCCGTGGATCAGTTCGTGATCCCCGCCTATGGGCAGTTTAAAGGTGCAGCGGAGTCTCAAAACGACGCCTATGCGCGGCTGTGTTCGGCTCCCAGCGAAGAGGCGTTGGCGGATGTCCAGAACAGTTTTGCTGATGTGGTCAAAACATTCTCTCGTATTGAAGCATTTCGTTTCGGTCCAGCGCGTGATGATAACCGGTTTGAGCGACTGTTGTTCTGGCCCGACCCGCGTGGGCGCGGTCTTCAACAGGTACAATCCCTTCTTCTGGAAAAGGATGAAAGCGCAACCAGTCTGGAAACGCTGCAACAGAAAAGTGTCGCCGTGCAGGGTCTATTGGCCCTGGATTTCGTCTTGTTCGGAACCGGGTATGAGGCTCAGGCCACCCCGGAAGGAGCATTCCGGTGTCGGTATGGCGCGACTATGGCGCAATCCGTCCTGCATATCTCGAATGCGCTGTATGATGGGTGGAGCGCGCCCGGCGGCTACGGCGACCTGATGAAATCAGCCGGTCCGGAAGATGTGCGGTATAAATCAACCGGTGAAGCGATGCAGGAATTTCTACGCGCTGCGCGAGAGCAATTGCAAATCCTGCGTGACACGAAACTGATGCCGCCCTTGCAGGACTCTGTTGATACGGCAAAGCCAAAGCTGGCCCCATTCTGGCGGTCTGACCTGACCCTGCTGTCGATGATCAGCAATGTGGAAGGGATTGCGGATCTGGTCGACAGTTGGTCGCTGGAAAATGCCTTGCCGGCGGATCGGCAATATCTGACGGAGCAATTGGCGCTGGAATTGGGCATGGCACGCGATGCCTTGAACCAAACTGAAGTGTCGGCGGACCGAACCTTCGAAGGGCATTTAAGCACGCAAGAGGATTATGATCGATTGACCTATGCCAGCCTTCCCCTGACCGGGGCGATCACGTTGCTGACTGGCGATGTTCCTGCGGCCCTGGGTCTGATTGCCGGGTTCAATGCGATGGATGGAGATTGAGGCCATGCACCTGTCCAGACGACACGCACTTGCTCTTCTGACAGCGTTGGCTGCCCCTGCGGCTGCGCGTGATGCTCTTGCGGGGCAGCATAGCCTGTTCCTGACATCCATGCGTGATGCCACAGGTGGCTTTGCCGCCGCCTTGATCAATGATCGGGGGGACATGCTGTATCGTGTTCCCTTAAAGGCGCGGGCCCATGATGGGGCGATGTCATCTGATGGCCGGTCGGCGGTGTTATTTGCGCGTCGACCGGGGCATTTTATCCTGGTCTTTGATGTGCGGCGGCGGACGGTCACCCATCACATCGCTGCCCGCGACGACCGCCTCTATTATGGTCATGGCTTTTATTCCGCGGATGGAAAGCTGTTATTTGCAGCCGAAAATGATTTCGATAAAGCGCGCAGCGTTTTGGGTATCTATGACGCCACACAGGGATATGCGCGCGTCGGAGAGTTTGATGGCGGTGGTGTTGGGTGTCATCAGGCAATCCTATTATCTGATGGTGAAACGATTGCCGTCGCCAATGGCGGCATAGCTACCCATCCGGATTATCCCCGCGAAAAATTGAATCTGGCACAGATGGACCCGTGCCTGACCTATCTGCGGGCATCGGACGGGGAAATCCTGCAAACGGTACGCCTGCCCCGCAGTTATGAGAAGTTATCCATTCGCCATCTTACAGAAGTGACACCCGGAACGGTTTGGGTAGCCGGGCAGTATGAAGGGTCTTTGTCAGAATGCCCCGGATTATTGGGGGTCCATCAGGGGGGGGCAGAGATGCGCCCGGTTGAAATGCAAGCCTCACTGGTTCACGCCATGAATTACTATACTGGCGCAATCGTTGCCAGCGGTGACAGGCGCCGCGTAATTGCCACCAGCCCCAGAGGCGGGATTGTTGGAATCTGGGACGCCCGGACACAGGCCCTTCAGGACACATTGATGCGTCCTGATGTCTGTGGCGCCGCCCCCGATGGTCAGACCTTTGTGGTCACCGATGGGATTGGACAAATTTCAAATGATCAACAGATTCTCAGCAGTATCGATGGTATTGCCTATGACAATCATCTGGTTCCGATTCCGGCTGAATTGGCGTGATTGTCTATAGCGTCGATTTGAACTGAAACTCAGCAATTCTGCGAATTTCGCTTTCATTGACGTTCAGGCGGCCGGGAACGGGCATGCCGGTTGCCGCCATGCGTAGCGGCGGATCCACCAGATCAGTTCCATAGTATCGATCCGTGCCACCAACATCGCCCGGCACGATACACCCTGGCAGGGCGGCTACGGCCAGATTTGCCGCGCGTGCGATACAGAAATCATGCATGCCCCCAATCATGACGGGCAGGCCCGCGCGGTGTGCACGATCATGCATCTTCTTTGCCTGCCAGGGGCCACCGACATGGGCGGGTTTCAAGACAATGGCACGGCAGGATTTCAGCGTGATCGCGGTTGCCAGATCACTGTCTGACTGCAAACTCTCGTCCAGGGCCAGCGGGGTTTTCATCTGGGCCTGCAAGGCGGCGTGATCGACGAAATCATCCCAGGCCAGGGGTTGTTCCAACAGTGTCAGGTCAAAGCGATCCAGCGCAATCAAATCGGCGGCGTCCTGGATACTATAGGCGCTGTTGCCATCGGCGGTCAGCGCGATACCGGGATATCTGTCGCGCAGGGCCTTCAGCACGGTGGCATCCCGTCCCGGCGCGATTTTCACCTTAATGCGCGTATGGCCCAGATCCAGTGCTTCATCAATCTGATCGAACAGGTCTTCCGGATGCTTTGGCAGGCCAAAGGTTGCCCCGGCGGCGACATGGGCTGTCGTCGCATCCAGCAGGCGCGCCAGGCTGATCTGTTGCTTTTGGCAGATCAGGTCCAGTGCGGCGGTTTCTAGGGCATGTTTTGCAAACAGATTGCCGCGAACCGGACCCATTGCGACAGCGGCATCATCTGGTTCTGTTAATATTTTGCCCAACAGCCTTGGTGCCAGATGGTTCTTCAGGGCATCCAGAACGGTGGCAACACTTTCCGGCAAATATAGCGGGGCCTGGGGAGCGGGGGCTTCCCCCCAACCTGTCAGGCCGCCCGCACGAATTGCCACAATCGGGTGCGTTTCGCGCTGGATGGTTTCATTCGCACTGGAAAATGGCGTCAGCCGGTCCAGGGTAAGTGTCCAGACCTCAACGGCGTCAACCCTCAACCCGGTATCCTGCTGGCCGCTCATAACAGGCTGGGCAGATACAGCGACAGGATCGGGAAGGCCAACAGCAGACCCATCACAATCACATCAGAGATCAGGAAGAAACTGACCCCGGCGAATATACGCTCCAGCGGGATCTTGTCGCCAACAATCGATTTTATGACAAAGACGTTCAGTCCAATAGGCGGCGTTACCAGTCCCATTTCCAGCAGTTTCACAACAATGACGCCATACCAGATCAGGTCCAGCCCATAGGATTCCACCACTGGCAGGGTCAGGGGTAAGGTGAGCAGGATGATGCCCAACGGGTCAAGCATCATGCCCAACACCAAATACAACAGCACGATCAACCCCATGACCAGGAAGACAGACAGTTCCGCAGACCCGATCCAGCCGGTTAACTGCGCTGCGACATTGGTCAGGGCGATGAAGTTGACAAACAGTTTGCCAGCGATGGCGATGGCAAATAACTGGCCGGACTGACTGACCGCCTCGCGCAGGGCTTCTTTGATCTTGGCAATATCCAGACGGCGCAAAACGATGCCCAGAATCAGCGTTGCGATGGCACCGACGCCAGCGGCCTCAGTCGGTGTGAACGCACCCAGATAAATCCCACCAATGATGACGGCGAATAACAGCAGGATCGGCCAACATTTCGCCAGGGCTTGACCCCGCGCTTCACGCGCATTTGTAAGGTTGGGCTGGGGGGCATCTTGCGGGCGCAGTTTAACCCAGATGATAACGATCACAACGTAACCGATCAGCGAGATAAGGCCTGGGATGGCAGCGGCAACAAACAGCTTTGCAATGGACTGTTCTGCAAAGACGCCAAAGATAATGAACAGAATGGATGGCGGGATCAGCGATCCCAGCGTGCCGCCAATGGCGACGGATCCTGTCGCTAATGCGCGGGAATAGTTACTGTCCAGCATTTCTGGAACAGCAACCCGCCCCATGGCCGCAGCACAGGCGACGGACGAACCACTGATGGCACTGAATCCGCCACAGCCAATGATCGATGCGATCGCCAACCCGCCCGGCATACGCGCCAGCCATACACGGGCAGCGGCATATATGTCGGTGGTAAAGCCGGCCTGGAACGCCAGATGACCAACGAAAATGAATAAGGGAACAGTCGAGAGTGCATAGGAGTTAATAAAATCCAGGGGCGTTGAGCCCAACAGGGAACTGACCGGTGGTATGGCGGCGGACAGGGAGAAGGGCAACCAGGGCGTCCAGGCATAGGCCAGCAGCATGCCACATGTCGCGACACTGCCAAGGGCAATGGCGATGGGAACACGAAATGCAAGAAGGACGAGGACAACCGCGAAACCGCCGTATCCTATCAGATGTGGGTCCATATTTCGAAATGCCTCTAATGGTCGGCCTTGGGCCGATTTTTCATTGTCACCAGGTCACCGACCATGCACAGGCCCAACCGGATTGAGAACAATCCCATGCCGATCCCGAAAATCACCTTTGTCGGCCAAACGGGGATTGATAGCTGCCCGTCGTAATAGTGATTTTCGACAAATGCTTTGGGGATGGAGTCCATGACCAACAGGGCAATAGCGCCAAACAGCAGACAGCCAAGCAGATTCCCCAGCAAACGGCCGATCTCGCCAACTCTTTGTGGCATTCGGTCTGTGATCACTGTGACTGCAATCTGACCCTTGTCGCGTTGCACATGTGCCATCGGCAAGGCGACAACAGCCACCATGGCCAACCCAACCATCAGGATATCATCCGGTATGGTCACGTTGATCTGTTCGCGTGCAGCAACGCTGACACTGATCAGGACCCCCATCGCCAGCAAGATGATGCTGGCGATGGAGGAGAGCACGCGCTCTGCCCGATCAAGGAGACGATCTAGGATGCCGAGCTTGCTGCCTGGCGGCAGGGCCGGCATGCCATCATGGGTCCCGCTCATCGTGGGTTACTTCTTAGCCCAGGGATAGCCCTGTACTTCCATTTCTTTGTGGTATTTAGCAACGGCTGCATCAAAGGCCGCCAACAGATCGTCAGCAGGAAGACCCTGATCCCGGGCACCGCCCATCCATTCCATGCCAGCCGATTCAGCAGCTTCGATCAGGGCTTTTTTCATTGCCGGATCACCGTCATGTTCGACAATTGTAATGCCGTCAACACCAGCTCGCAGTTTATCCAGGATTTGCGTGCGGTCTTCGTACATTTTCTGCGCCATATACAGCGTTGCATCATGACCCAGCTCTGCCATCATCGTTTGCTGTTCTGGCGTCAGGCTGGACCAGACACGGCTGTTCATCACGATGCCCCAACCGAGATTCTGACCCATATCGATTGTCGTCAGATGGGTGGCGACTTCATACTGTTTGTATGAATTGATGACATAGGCGTAGCTGGCGGTGCCGTCGATAGTGCCAGTTGAAAGCGCCTGGTAAACGTCGGGCTGGCTCATCGATACAGCCGCCGCGCCTTCTGCCTCAAAAGCTTTACCAAAACTGCCGGTCGCCCGGATCTTCTTCCCTTTAAGCTCGTCCAGGTTCGTGATCTGCTCGCGGCTTAAAAGCTGGGTCGGGCCGGTGGTGAAGTTGGATACGTAGTGCACGCCCTGATCGGCAAAGTTCTTAATTGCCGCTTCATTCTGGGTCATAAGCTCATAGGTTGCCATCATGCCGACATATTCATCAGCGATCTGGCGAACATCCGACACGCGCCACGCGGTCAGCTTTCCGGGCTCGTAAACCGGAACGACGGAAGCAAGATCAGACACGCCATTGCCGACGCCATCGATGGCATTCTTCGCGCCCAGCAGCGTGCCGCCCCAGGTGATGTCCAGGCCCAATGCACCGTCACTGCGGGCGCGCATTTCGGAATCCATCCATTTAATGACTTCGGCGCGGCTGCCGCGGTCAGGGCCAAAATCTGCATAACGCAAAACACGGGTTTGCGCCTGAGCCAGGCTTGCGCTGGCAACCAATGTCGCGGCCGCCAGCGTAACGGCAGCCAGTTTTGTAATACGACTCATCATTCTTCCTCCCATCAGGGTTTCATAAATTTTGTCTTCGGAGGCTTTTGCCCCTCATTTATTGGGGGCCCCATGCCCCTGATAACTCCAGGGGCGGGATGCCCCCTTGCTGTGTTCAGTCGTGGTCATGTCCACAGCAGTTTCCGGGTAGGACGGGTGCAGAGACGCCGCTGTGATCACAGCATCCGCCCTTCCACCAATCGGCCCCGGCACCGTGGCAATATTTGTCGTCCGCGCCAACCATCTTCATGAACATCGGATGATAGTTGCGGCAAACTTCCAATTCCGTCTTCACCCAGTGAAGCGGATCTTTGGCATAATGGTCCCAGTAATCCCCATCCATATTGATGCCGGGGACAGCGGGGTTCCAGCTTTCATCCATCCACAGTTCCGGATCGCCATATTTCGAGCAGATCTTGCGGATTTCCGGGTCGTCGAGTGCCTGAAGGCGACCGTTTTCAATGATATTCTCGTTATCCCCGTCCATTTCGCAAGTATAGGTCGGGAAGTACAGATGGATATGCCAATGGCCCACCAGATGACCCATACGGGCGGCTTCGCGCTCTGCCATGGATGAGATGATGGTGCCAAAGCCCATATGGATGACGCCGGAGCGTACCCGCTCATACAGGCAATTCACAAAGCCTGACGGGAAGTCCTTGCGCGGGCGATGGATATGCGGGTTCGTGCCAATCGATGCTTCCCACCAATGCATGATGCCCTTGTCCGGGAAGGTCGGATATTGGATATCCTTGGTCTGCTCCATAACATCGCGCAGTTTGCGGCCAAATTCACCGCCTTCATTGATCTGTGTGATTTTGGAGTTTTCCACGACCAACTGGGTCCAGTCACAGGGCGCGATATGGTTGGTGGTGCCAGCAATGATGCCACAGCCGTCTTCTTTGAACGGGTGGAACATCCAGGGGCGTCCGGTAATGTGGCCCGGCAGGTAGGTCTTGCCGAAATGCTCATTCCCGGTCCAGGTCCGCGCGGTCAGTTCTGGATTGTAGAATTCGCGATTGGCGTCCCAATATTCATCGTGATTGGTAAAGGACATATCGGTGCCTTCGGGATCGGTGATCCGCGCCCGTTTGGCATTGCGAATCCGGTCCCAGGTCCATTTGTCCATGGCGTTGATGACTTCAATAGGCATGGCATGGGCCGGGGAGGCCAGGATTTCCGGCGTGATGAAGGGCATGCGCTGAATCTTGATGAAGCGTTCGGCCAATACCGGACCGCCATAGCCCATCAGGATTTTATCGTATTTCTGGTTCTTCTCTTCCTCTTCCCACATGTCCATCCACTCAGCGAGTTCTTTGGTGCGGAACAGGTAGTAATCGACTTCATCCGCGCCGACCCATTGCGGGATCGGGCCGCGGTCGATGTATTTGATCTCATACTTGACCTTGTATTTCTCAAGGATCTTTTTGCAGGCCTCAATCGTCAGCTCGCTGTGCCAATTGTCGACACGCAGCATCACACGCTCGCCCTCTTTGAGGTCCCAGCACGCATTCAGGCCATGGTTATAGGGCCGTTGTGCGACATGCTCCAAATAGGGTAGCAATTGATCAGACTTGGTGATTTCCACAAAGGGAGGACAGCGCGGCGGCCGGCTGGATTGCAGCGGCGGCGTATCGAAATGGGGCTTTTGAACAGGCCGGGACCGGGGGTCGAGACTGTCTGGCATTGGACGCGTACTCCCTAAAAATGTTTGTTGTGGTAAAGTTGCATGCAATATCAGTGGATTTCAAGCAGGAATTCGGCGTATTTTCACTATGACTGATTGTATTGCATGCAGAATTAGATGAGGGGGATGTATGGCGACGCAGTTGGATCAAGTAACCCAAAGTCTCAGAGAGACAGTCCTTTCCGGGGTCTATGAACCGGGGGAGGCCTTGCGCGAGGTTGCGGTTGCCGATGGCTTGATGGTGTCGCGCACATTGGCGCGGCTGGCCATGGGGGCACTGGAACAGGAAGGTTTGTTAACTCGGATGCCCAATCGCGGCTTTCGGGTTCGTTTGTTCACGGTCGATGAAGTTGCGGACGCAATTGAGGTGCGCGGTGAGTTGGAAGCCCTGGCGGCACGGCAAGCAGCCGAGCGTGGCCTGCCCGCCCCGCAGGAGCGTCAGATGCGCAAGATTTTGGCAGAAGCCTCTGCCCTGTCAGATCAGGGGCTGACGGATGTCGCCGCGCGAACACGCTGGATTGATTTGAACGCGGCATTTCATGACGGTATTCTGGAAGCCGCATCTAATAAGGCGTTGTTTCCTGCGATACGGAATATATGTCGTGTCCCCTTGGCGGGGCCCAGGGCCATCGTCTTTAACAGTGCCCAACCTGAAAAAGGCTTGCTTCAGGTCCGCGCTGCGGAAGAAGATCATCACCAGATTCTGGACGCGATCATAAACCGTCAGGGGACACGTGCGGCTTCGTTGATTCGGGAACATGCCTATCGCAGTGGACGCAACAAGCGGGTTAATTTTGAAGCGCTGCAAAATGCGCGCCTTAGCCCCAGCCTGCCCGGAATTGCCTTGGTACGGCGTGTTGGTGATACGTAATTTTAGTGGAAATCTTAAATTGTAAGCCGGATTATTTTGTTAGGATCAGCTTGTCCTGGCGGGTTCTGCGCAGACGATATTGCTCCCCGCGATGTTCTATCACCACTTCATTCCTGTTCTGCAGCAGGGCGGTGCTTGTGACGATCAGAGGATCAGAGTCCGAGGATGTTTTGTGTGTGATAGACTTGATGAACATAGGGTCTTCTTTTTCCATAATTTTCTTGTAGTCGCCTCGCTCTTTACAAACTTTACTCATAAACGCGAATGATAGTTATTCGCAACATTGTTTAAGTGATTTGTAGATGGTTAATCGGATTGATGTCAAGCACAGTCAGGATACTGAATATGAAAGTGTTTTAGAGGCTTGGTTTGGCGGGCCAATAGTAACGCAAAAAGCAGAAGGTCTAGATGTTGGCTGGGGCTAGTTAAGGTCCCTATAGTCAGCATCATTTTGCGCGACTGGAAGAATAATACGGAAGCGTGTCCCTTCAGTTACCGTGTCGTCCAACTGAAGTGAACCATGAAATGTATTCGTGATAATGCGTTGGCTGATCGTCAAGCCCTGTCCAGAACCGTCCCCAACAGCCTTGGTTGTGAAAAAGGGGTCAAAAATGCGCTGTGCAATCTCTTTTGCAATGCCGGGACCGTTATCGTGCACGGTAACTACAATTTCGCTGCCGTCCAAAGCCGCGGCAATTCTGATTCTATCTTCCTGTGCACAGGCTTCATGATCAGGATCTTTAGCCGGTTGTTTTGACAATGCATAAGCAGAGTTAACAATTAGATTGATGATCACTTGATTTAACTCATTCGGGCATCCCAACACCGCAGGGCTATCGCATATGAGCGAAGAGCTTTGTGAGGAAGGCATCATCCCATCCGGCGCGTTTGATTTTGCCCTTGATGGAGCCTTTGTCGTCATTGGCTTTGATGATGTTGAGGGCGAGCTTGCGC